>JAACUG010000082.1 GCA_009993045.1 Cyanobacteria bacterium CG_2015-22_32_23 | reverse complement strand
CTAAAACTACGCACTTTTTTATTAACTTAACGATGCCCCAAGCCTTGATTTTAATAGCTTTCTGATTTATTCAGCAAACCCTAATTAAATTAAGCCTAGATAATTCCTGAAAATCAATTTGACTAATGTTTAAATCAATAGACCTCTTGAAACATAAAAAGTAAAATCTATTTTAGGATCGAAAACGTTAATTTTTTAACTCATTACTTATTACTCATTACTATACTTCTGTAAGAAGTCTAATTATTACCTCCTATTTTCTTAGCATCACCTATAGTTCACTGAGGCGGTTTGTGGGCATTGCCCACCCTACATTTAAGAGTCATTTTTATAACAGTAAGAATCTTTCAAGAATTATTCATGCTCTGTATATCTAATAGTCTCGTTTTTCTATACAGTTTCTGATCTCATTAAGATCCATATATCTATCTGTTGCGTTTCGTAATTCTCTAGCAATCATGCCATCGGTAGAAACAACAGTAATATGAGTGTTTTTTGACCTTAATAGTTCTATGGCTCTTTCAAAGTCTCCATCACCGCTAAATAAAACCACTCTATCGTATTGGTCAACGGTATTAAACATATCTACTACTATTTCAATATCTAAGTTGGCTTTTTGAGAGAATCTTCCTGAACTATCATCGTAATATTCTTTTAGGATTTTCGTGCGTACGGTATAACCTAGACTAATTAAAGCATCTCGAAAGCCTCTTTGATCTTGAGAATCTTTTAATCCTGTGTACCAAAAAGCATTAATTAACATAAATCCTGATTCTTCTGAAAAATAGTCAATTACTTTTCTAGGATCGAAAAACCAGCCATTTTTTTGTTGTGCATAAAACATATTATTCCCATCAACAAATATAGAAATTCTATCTCTTAATCGATGGGAATTTATTTGATGATTATTATGGTAACTATGATGATTATTGTGATTAATTTCGGTGGTTGATGTGATTATTGTTGTGGAATTAACTTGAAATTCTGGGTTATATTCAGGACGTGGAATAAGTTGTGGTTTCTGATTTAATGGATTATTCTCATTATTCTCTCCATGAAAATTTGTTTCTGTATTAATTTCTGATTTAAGTTCTAAATACTTTTTCCCTAGGCTAAAATTGCCATTATTTAGTTCAAAATTTTCCATATAAATAAGGTTTAATTTAATAATTTAAAAATAAAAATAAAATGCAATATTTTAATATATATATAACTATGATTATATTCTATACTAATTCAATAAAATTAGTCTAATTTTCTTATATAAAAGTTGTTTTTAACTATAATTATTTTTATCATTTCGTAATAAAATATACTGTTAAATTTATACTTATAGATATTATTTTAATCTAGCTATAGCATTCTTACTATGTGAGTTTTTTTTTACAGATGTTAGCTATTAGTTATTCGCTTTCAGTCTTTAATTGTTAGATTACAGATATAGTAAAATTGACAGATTTATTTTTTAATCTTTAATTATTTGCAAATGATTTAAACATTGCTATATTTTCTTACATAAAAGTTTTATCAGCAAAAATAGCATTAGTACAATAATTTAATAGAAGAATTGAAAATTATCTGAAATTTTTATTAATAACTCAAATCGAACAAATAGTTAATTAGTAAGAACACCAATCACTCCAACCTCCAGAATATAATTTACACTGACAAAGATTAATTGTGTTCAATGCCAAAATATCTACACAAGCGGTTACTCCTGAACCACAATAGACTATTATTTCTGGATAATTTTGATATGGTTGCCAAATAGCTTTTAATTCTTCTACTGATTTAAGTTTTCCTTCCTCTGTAGTCATTTCTTGCCAAAAAATGTTTTGAGCAGATGGAATACTCCCAGCTACAGGATCTATGGGTTCGACTTCTCCTCGATAGCGATCGCCACTTCTAGCGTCAATAATAACGGTAGAGTTTGAATTTAGAACTTGTTTAACGTAATCAATATTTACAAGCCAATCTTGTTGTGGTTGAGGAGAAAAATAACCTTGAGAAAGAGTAGGAGTAATATTTGTAACGGGATAATTAAGTTGTTGCCATTGTTGCCAACCGCCATCAAGGACAAAAACTTGATTATGACCTAGATAACGTAAAAGCCACCATAAACGGGCTGAAAAGGCAAAACGAGAGGAATCATAAATAACAACGGTGGTTTGGTTTTGGATAATACCAATTTGTGCTAATTTATCGGCAAAAACTTGATTGTCGGGTAAAGGATGACGACCTCCATGGGGTTGAATAGGACTAGAAAAATCTTGATTTAAGTGAAAATAATAAGCATTTTCAATATGGCTATGATTATATTGTTGATAACCCCAATCACTTTCTGATAAAAGAAAACGACAGTCAATAATTTTAACTTGAGGATTATCGAGATTATCTTTGAGCCATTGTGCCGAGACGGTAGTCTTAGTGTGACCCATTGTTTGTAATAAAAATTAAATAAAAACTAAATATAAAATAAATAAAAATATATTTACATAGTAATGAATTTTAACAGTCAAGAACCCTTTATAGGGAAACTAATCTTGTATTATTACATATCATGAGTAATATTTCTATTGCGTATTACCATCCGTGAGGGATAAAATTATCGGTGAAAGGGAAGTTAGAAGTAAAACGAAGATGATATAAATAAAAAAAGAAATTAAGATTAATACAGACTTCAATTATATTTAGAGTACGATACAAAAAAAGAATCATAAAAGATTTTATCAAGTGTCTAGTGGGCTTTTGACTTGAAAAGATATATATATTAATCTTAAAATATAAAACAGATACATTTGTGTTGTTTTTTCTGTTTTCGTTTATTTAGATTTATTTATAATTCACTCTTTTATTTGTTTCGGTTTAATTTCCTGTTATTATTACACAATAACTTACGATAAGTAAAGAAATATTAAGCAATTTTGTTCACTAATACCCTTTTATCTCAATTAACAACTTCCATTGTACCCCTGAGAGATAATTTTCTTAATTTACTCTCTAGTTGGTGGTGGGAAAAACAAAAGCGTCAAAATATACTCGTTTTTTTCGCTTCGGCTTTTTTAGTTTCTATTCCTGTATTTTTTCAAGCACCTTTGGTAAGGATTTTTCCTTGGCTTAGTCTTCTTTTAACCCTTTTTTGGTTTGGGCTTAGTTTTTACGCTCAACGTCAACCTCACAGCTATCTTTGGGGTGATATTCTCTGGGGTTTTAGTTGGAGTTGGCTTTGTGGTTCAATTTATTGGGGGTGGTTACGGTATAATCCAGCTATTCATATCCCCATTGAAGCCATTGGTTTACCTTTTGCTTTGTGGTGTTTATCAAAAGGTTGGAGTAAGATTGGTAACTATTTTTATCTCGGTTCATTGCTGGGTACTGCCATTACTGACTTATACTTTTATATAGTAGGATTAATCCCCTATTGGCAAGAAATCATGGTTACTAACCCGACTTTAGTTAAACCTATCTTACAAGGGGCTATCGCTCAAGTGCAAACTGTTTGGGGAATTAGTTGGGCTGTACTATTAGCTAATGTTTTACTAGGAATTAGTTTATACGCTTTAGTTAAAAAAGAAACTCACTATATTGCTTTTGCGGGGGCGGTTTTAGCAACTATTTTTACTGATGCTTTATTCTTGATTGTTGCTTATGTGAGCAGTATTTCTGTTTGAGGTATCAATAAAGTTTAGACTCTTTTCGAGGAAAGAAAATTTTTTCTGTATTTTTACGGTTACTTAATAGATAATTTTTGTTGTGATGTCAAATTAAATACAATTTTTCACAAAATATTACGAAAATTTTTACTTTGAAGTTTTTGTTAACAAATAATACTGAATAATTACTTAAACTTCTTAACATAAATTTACAATAAAATCAGTAATTTTAACGAGATAATCTTTTAAAAAGATAGTTAGAGTAATCCTATCACAAGAATAAGTCAATAATGAGTAAAGCAATGAAATTTTGTATTAAGTGTAAAGGTACAGGAAAGATTTTAGAAAAGAGACTGTCTGATTATATCAACTCTTTTGATTACTATCCTGTTTCATGTCCTAATTGTCAACCAGATAGTGAAGGAAAATCCCAATACAATTCTGTTAAAGATAGGTATTTTAGGTAAATAATTAAATAATTAACACAATATTCTCCATTACAGTAATTTGACTAAGATGGAGTATTAAATTGTTACTATAAGTAGTAAAGCATTTAGGGATATATTTTGAAACTAATAACAATAACTAATAATTTTTGCCACCTCTTGTATGAGTGTCTTTTGTCTTTGAGAAAGTAAACATAGGATTAATTTTGCCTACTTAACTATAATCGATTAATGTCCTTATTTGAACCAATAACCACCATCGACAACCCTTTTGTTAATACATAGTTTGGAGGGGGATTAATTATAAATTTATCATCATTACCCACCGCTAAAACATTTAAACCATAATGACTACGCAACTTCACTTCAGCTAAAGTTTTATTGTCAAATTCAGGAGGAATAGATACTTCTACTATGCTATTATCAGGATCTAATTCAAAACGATCAAGGATTCCTGGTTTAGTTAGAGTATAAGCTAATTCGCATCCTGCTTCATGTTCAGGATAAACAACTAAATCAGCGCCCACTTTTTTTAATAATTTACCGTGGGTTTCCGATGATGCTTTAGCAACAATATATTTGACTCCCCCTTCTTTAACATTTAGGGTAGTAACAATGCTTTCTTCTAAATAGTTACCGATGGCGATGATAACGGTATCTAATTCTAAAATTCCTGCTTCTTTTAAGGCACTAAGTTCGGTACAATCAAGACGAATGGCGCTAGTAGCTATTTTATCGGTTAAGGCTTGAGCAACTAATTTCTCATCAACATCCGCACCTAAGACATCATAACCCATGTTATGCAAAGTTTGAGATACGGCTCTGCCAAATCTACCTAAACCGATGACGGCAAATTGACGACTTTCTTTCCTGAGATTATTTAAAAATTTGATGGAAGAAAGATCTAAACTAAATATATTCTTAAATCTTTGATTGCTATTGCTATTGCTATTACTGATATTAGACGTTGATTTATTGTTGATGCCCATAAAATTTTAACCTACTAACAGATTTTCTTCAGGATACTCGATACGACTAGGTTTAGGATCTCCTACAATAGCTGCCATAAATAATAATACTCCTACTCGTCCTAAATACATGGTAAAAACTAATGCTAATTTTGCCAATGTTGATAAACTAGCGGTGATACCTGTAGATAAGCCAACGGTAGCAAAGGCAGAAACTACTTCAAATAAAATATCAAGGAAAGAGAAATCCGGATGAATTAAGGAAATTGTTAGAGTAATTGTTACGACTGTTATCATTGAACCAAAAACTACCGCCATTGCTTTTAAAATTAAAGATACTGGTACTTCTCTTTTATGTAATATTACCGCCTCTTTGCCTCGTAATACAGCTCTAGTGCTATTCATCAAGATGCTTAAAGTCGTAGTTTTTATACCTCCACCAGTACCACTTGGACTTGCACCAATAAACATTAAACCAATAGAAATAAATAAACCAGCAGTCGTCATTTTACTAATATCAATGGAATTGAAACCAGCAGTTCGTGTAGTTACAGATTGAAACCAAGATGCGATAATTCTATCGGATAAAGATAAGGAAGCAAAAGTCTCATTATTATGAAATTCTGTTAGGAAAAATGCGATTGTACCGAATAATAATAAAACAATAGTGGTGGTAATGACAACTTTAAAGTTAAGAGAAAAATCTTGTATGTGTTTTTTATTATTTTTAATTTTCTCTATCACCCAAAAAGAAAATTCAATGATGACTTGATAACCAATACCCCCCAAAATAATTAAACAGGTAATGACTAAATTGACAACCACAGAAGTTTTATAACCCATAAGACTATCTACAAATAGACTAAATCCTGCGTTATTCCAAGCGCTAATAGTATGAAAAATAGCTAACCATAATCCTTGTCTCATACCATAATCATTAGTAAATACGGGAAATAGGAACATTATTGCTATCAATTCCAAGATAAATGTCGTAGCAAAGACTGAGATGACTAAATTGCGACTTCCTTGAAGAAATGGACGATCAAATGATTCGTTTATAGCGATTTTTTGTCTAAAATCAAACTTTTTACCAATTAACAGTATTAAAAAGGTGGTGGTAATCATATAACCTAAGCCACCTATTTGAATCAGAAACAAGATAAATAATTCACCCCAAAAAGAAAAATAAGTACCTGTATCAACTACGATTAAACCTGTTACACATACGGCGGATGTTGAAGTGAATAAGGCAGTAATAAAATCTCCCCATTCTCCTGTTTCTGTAGAAAAAGGCATCATTAATAACACTGTACCTAATAAAATTACAGTAATAAAACCTAGACAAATTGTTCTCGCAATAGTCATATTAATAATTAACAGTTAATAATTGACAATGAAAAAAGGCAAAGGGTAAAAATAAATTAAGCATTTTTTCCTCTTCTCCTCTTCTCCTCTTCTCCTCTTCTCCTCTTCTAATTATTTAAGGCTTGAATAACTGAATCATGAATTAAGCCGTTACTAACTACCACTCCTCGATTATCATTCATTTTACTGGCAGTAGCAAAATCAAGGGGTTTTCCATACATATCAGTAACTTTTCCTCCAGCTTCTTCCACGACAATGGCCCCAGCAGCGTGATCCCAAATGTTCTCTCTATAATTCGGATATTTAGGGGAAGGTAATCTCAAATATAAAGCGGCTTCTCCTGCTGCGACAATACCATATTTGGCTTGGGAATCTACTCTCACTGAATCAGTGGTTATACCTACTTTTTTGGCGATCGCATTTTGTTGAATTTGATCACCGTGATTGGCTTCAACGCTTTCTACAAAACGAAAACGACTAATATCATCATTACTAACTACCTGTAATTTGGTTATGTCACCACCAGATAGAGACATTTTATAACTACCTTCTCCTTTAACAGCGACAAAAATAAATCCAGTATCACCATTATCTAAGGTTAACGCAGGACAACCTAAAATACCTAATTTTACCTCTCTATCTTCAATTAAAGCCAAAGCAACGGCATATTGATCTTGACGTAAAAACCCTTTTGTGCCATCAATAGGATCTAAAGTCCAAAAACGATGACTAACAGTACCATTACCATAATCTATCCAATCTAAAACCTGATCAACTTTAGCAGAAGGGATAATTTCTTGTACATAAGTAGTTATTTTTTTGATGGTATCTTGAGAAGTTTCTTGTCGTAACTCCTTGGAATCTTCCTCCCCAACGATGGGAGTATCGGGGAAAACTTCTTTTAATACTTTACAAATTATAGCTTGAGAACCAAAATCAGCAACAGTAACAGGACTTTTATCTTGTTTTTCCAAAGCTGGAGGAATGTCTTTGCGCACTTGTTGACATAATTTAGCTGCCTTCATTACCGCAGAAATAGCCGTTTCTTTTTCTAATTGATAAGCCATAGATTTTTATAATTGATGAATAATACTTCATTATCAATGATTAACCAATTTTTGACTATAGCCATAGAGAAATATTTAGTTTTTTGCTAAATTATGATTATGGACTTACAAACATCTTCAAATATTTATGCTTAATAAAAATCTTAGAATCTTATCTATAAATTAATCAAATAAGAGCCAACCTTTTATAGTATAATTATTATGGTTATTCGTCAAATATTGGTATAGTAAAATCATTTATTAAGTGAAAAATTTTTTTTGATTCATTATCTTGATAAAATTTTGATAATTAATTCTTGGTTTAATTAATGTTTTTATATTAACTCACGGAAAAATTTATTTATTAAGTCATCATTAAATATGAATTATATTTTACTATTTTCAGTTATTATAGTTTTTCTTATATTAATAAACTTTATTTTTATTGTTCAGATTAATAAATTTAGAAAAATTAACTCTAATTTAATTACTGAAAAAAATACTTATAAACATTATCTATCAAATTTTCAAGAGAAAGAGTATCAAACTATAAATGAAAATAAGTATAACGTAGCTTTATTAAAAGCTCAAAATGTCATGATTAATTCTCTTGATATACAAAATATTTATCAGGAAATAACGAAAATAGTTAGTGAAACATTAAATATTCAGTTTAGCTATTTATTAGAATTTATTTCCGATGAAAAAAAAATGATTTTAAGGGGTGGAAAAGGATGGAAAGAGAATGAAATTAATAATTATGAAATTAACGAATTAAGCTATGAATTAATAGAATATTTAAAAACAGATGATGATTTATTAATTGATAATCAAAAATTGTTAAATCTGAAGATAAATTCACTAATAATCAACAGAAAAGAGTCTTCTCAATCTGAAATTAATTTTAAAATAATTAATCCTCTGAATAATCAAATAAAAGCTATCTTAGGATTTATATTAGAAGAAAATAATAATTTTAATACTCAAGAAATACAGTTTATAGAATCGATATTAAAACTAATAGAAGAAAGTATCAAAAAAACATCCCAACTAGAGAAATTAAGTATTTTAGAAAGAAGTATCGATAGCAGTACAAATGGCTTAATAATTACGGATGCGAGAAAAGGTAATATTATTATTTATGTAAATACTAAATTTGAAAAAATTACAGGATATTCTAGTAAAGAAGTATTAGGAAAAAATTGTCGGTTTTTACAAGGAGAAATGACAGATAAAAAAGAAATTGATAAGTTAAGACAAGCTATTGCACAAAAATATGAAACTAGAGTTATTTTATCTAATTATCGTAAAAATGGTGAGTTATTTTGGAATGAAATTTACATTTCTCCTATTTATAATAACAAAGGAGAAGTTACCCATTTTTTAGGCATACAAAATGATATTACAGAAAAGCATATTGCCCAAGAAAATTTATTAAAGAAAACTCAAGAATTAGAATCTTTTAATAATCAATTAAGTTGGATAAATGAACTTAATAATATTAATTATGATAATATTTATAATCCTCTTAACTATTATTTAGAAAAAATTAGTCCTATTCTAAATCTTAATTTGGCTATAATTACGGAGGTTTTTCCCGATGATTATAATGTTATTGCATCCTATAATAATTTACCAGATTTTAATATATCATGGGAAGATAACTATTTAATCAACTCATTAAATAAAGCAATATTTATTGAAGGTAAAACAACTTATCATAACAAATTTAATAATAATACTCAATTAAATCAATTATTAAATCAACCATTATTTTTAGATTCTAATATTAATTGTTATATAGGTAGTCCTATTTTTATTAATGAAAATATTTATGGAGTTATTCACTTTTTTAGTATTAAAGAATTAGAATGTAACTCTATTTATCAAGATACAGTAATTCAATTTATTAATCAAGCTATAGCAAGAATTATTTTAAAAGAAGAAACAGACTTAGAAAAACAACAAATTAATATTGCCTTACAAGAAAGTCAAGAAAGACTAAATAATATGCTTTTTTCTTTAGAAGATGTTATTTGGTCAATTCATCCCCATACATTACAATTAATTTATATAAATCCTGCGGCGGAGGTATTATTTAATTGTCCATTATCTAATTTTTTCCAAAAAAGAGCATATTGGTTAGAATTAGTACATCCACAACAAAAGCAACAAATTAAAGAAATTTATTCTAACTTATTGAATATTTCATTATTAGGAGATAACCAGAAATCTCACGATATAGACTATCGAATATTATTAGCCAATGGAGAAGAAAAATATATCAGAGATAGAGCGCATATTATTTATAATGAAGAAGGAAAAATAGTTAGAATTGATGGAATCATTACTGATATTACCAAGAAAACGAAAATTCAAAAAGCCTTAGAAAAGAGTGAAGAAGAGTTTCGCCTAATTTTTGAACTTGCACCTATTGGTATGATGATTACTAATTTAGAAGGAAATATTATCCAAGTAAATCATTCTTTGTTTGAACTTTTACAATATCCTTTATCAGATATAATTAACCAAAAAGAAACCTCAATTTTTCATCCTGATGATCGAGAAAAATGTGAACTATTTAAACAAAAAATTATTACAGAATATTTAGATCAAGACAGTCAAAAAATAAGGTTTTTAGCTAATAATGGTTCAGTAGTTTATACCATTGTTAACGTTACAGCTTTAAGAAATAATCGAGGAGAAATAATCCAATTTATTCAACAAATTATCGATATTTCTGAGTTAAAATTCATGGAAGAACAAATTTTTTATGATGCTTTTCATGATAAATTAACAGGCTTACCAAATCGTTTTCTTTTAATAGATAGATTAAAACAATTTTTAAACAGAAATAATAATTATCATCAAAACTCCTGTGCAATTTTCGTAATTGATGCTGATAATTTTCAAACAATTAATGATAGTTTAGGGCATAAAATCGGGGATGAATTATTAATCTTAATAACCGAGAAAATAGTAAATTGTGTAAGTATAAATGATACTGTAGCCAGAATTAGCGGAGATGAATTTATTGTCTTTTTACCCGATATAATCTCAGAAGAAGAAACCTATAAAATTGCCACCAATATTCTTAACTCTTGTAAATTTAATACCATTCTTCATGGTTATTCTGTATTTTGTTCTGTTAGTATCGGTATTACGTTTAGCTCATTTGGTTATGTAAAATCCGAAGAAATGATTAGAGACGCTGATTTAGCCATGTATCAAGCTAAAGAAAGTGGTAGAAATTGTTACCGTGTATTTAACCCTACCATGCACAAAGATTTAGTCAAAAGATTAAGTTTAGAATCTGACTTGAGAAAAGCCTTAGAAAATGAAGAATTAGAATTATATTATCAACCTATAATAGACTTAAAAACAGGAATTATAGCAGGATTTGAAGCCTTAATACGTTGGATTAGTCCGATTCATGGCTTTATTTCACCAGTAGAATTTATTCCCATTGCTGAAGAAACAGGATTAATTATTTCTTTAGGAAAGTGGATTTTAGACACCGCCGCAAAACAAATTAAAGAATGGGAAAATAAATATCCTCAATTAAAGTTATTTACTGCGGTTAATGTATCGAGTAAACAATTACTTAATCTCAATTTTTTAGCAGAATTAGACGATATTTTAGCCACCACAAAAGTTAATCCTTATCTATTAAAAATCGAAATTACCGAAACAATTTTAATGAACAATTATGATCATGCCAAGGAAATTTTAGATCAAATTCAAGAACGTAATTTAAAAATTTCTTTAGACGATTTCGGTACAGGATATTCTTCTTTAAGTTATCTTCATCGTCTGCCTTTTAACACCCTTAAAATTGATCGCGCTTTTATTCAACCATTAATTCATGTGGATCAAAAACATCCTATTGTAGAAGCTATCGTTACCTTAGCGCATAATCTTTCCCTCGATGTGGTAGCAGAAGGCGTAGAAACAACAGTACAAGAGCAAATTTTAACCAATATTAACTGTAATTATGGACAAGGATATTTATATTCAAAACCCGTCAACGCCAAAACTGCCACGGAATTTATTGAAAAAGAGTTAGAAAAATATAATTGTCAATCTACCGTTTCATAATCTCCCGTAATAGTCTCATCTTTATCATAATCAAAATCAAAATCGTTAGGGTCTTCCGAAATTTGACTTAAACCGCTTAAAATCTCATCTTCAATACTCTTAAACTCATCATCACTATCTAAACTTTCATAAAGAGTACCTTGTTCTTCTTCATCAAAACTATTAACAATAGTAGGTTCTTGAGTTGATTGATAGGCTTGAGCGCCAATATTAACTATCATATTACGAAAATCACTCATTAATTGTTCTACTTGTGTAACAGGAATTAACGGCGATTCGATGGCTTCTTCAACTTTACGCTTATTTACCTCTATTTTATTTTTCAAATCAGAATTAATTAGATGAGGATTTTTTTCTAAAGTCAACTCATAACTATACATCAAACTATCTAATTGTTTTTTGATTTCTACCAGTTGAACTCGACGACGATCTTCATTAACAAATCTTTCCGCTTCCTGCTTCATGGTATCAATTTCCGAAGAACTTAAAGCACCAGTGTTACTAATAAGAATACTTTGTTCTTGACCAGTACCTTTATCCCTAGCAGATACTTTTAAAATACCATCCACATCAATATCAAAAGAAACCTCAATTTGAGGAATACCTCTAGGCGCTGGTGGAATACCCGTTAACAAAAACTTCCCTAAACTTTTATTATCTTTTACCATTGACCTTTCACCCTGCAACACATGAACTTCCACAGAATTTTGTCCATCAATAGCCGTAGAAAATACTTGAGTGCGACTGGTGGGAATAGTTGTATTTCTATCAATTACTTTTGTGAAAACTTCTCCTAAAGTCTCTAATCCTAAAGATAAAGGAGTTACATCTAAAAGCAGTAAATTACGCACTTCTCCTCCTAAAACCCCACCCTGTACAGCCGCCCCTAAAGCCACCGCTTCATCGGGATTAATAGAGCGATCAATAGGGATACTTTTACCGAAATATTCTTCTATTTTTTCCGAAATAGCGGGAGTACGAGTCGATCCACCTACCAAAACAATACGATTAATTTGTTCACGACGTAACTCAGAATCCTTTAAAGCCTGTTCCATAGGAGGAACAATCTCAGCTACTAAGTCCTGAATTAATTCCTCTAATTGTGGTCGAGATAACTCTAATTCCAGATGTTTCGGACCACTCTCATCCGCCGTAATAAAAGGTAAATTGATGGAAGTTTCTGACAAATTTGATAATTCTATTTTTGCCTTTTCCGCTGCTTCTCGCAAACGTTGAACTGCCATTTTATCTGAACGTAAATCAATGCCTTCCTGTTGTTTAAATTTATTGATCAACCAATCAACAATCACCGCATCAAAATCATCTCCTCCTAGTTGATTATTCCCAGAAGTTGAAACTACTTCAAAAATACCATTCCCTAGTTGTAACAAAGAAACATCAAAAGTTCCACCACCTAAATCGAAAACTAATACATATTGATCTTCTTCTTGTTTATCTAATCCATAAGCTAAAGCCGCCGCCGTTGGTTCATTGATAATCCGCATTACCTCTAAACCAGCGATGACTCCTGCATCTTTCGTTGCTTGTCTTTGAGCATCCGTAAAATAAGCTGGAACGGTGATCACTGCCTGAGTAACGGTTTCACCGAGAAAAGTCTCCGCATCATTTTTTAACTTCTGTAAAATCATCGAAGAAATTTCTTGGGGGGTATAACTTTTACCCTGAATATCCACCGATACCGTAGAGTCTTTTCCTTGAATGCAGTTATAAGTAACTCTAGTTCTATCTTGTTGAGTTTCTTCCCATCTACGTCCGATAAAACGTTTAATACTGTAAATAGTATTTTCCGCATTTGTCACCGCTTGTCTTTTAGCTAATTGACCAACTAACCGTTGATTACCCTTGCCAAAACCAACAATACTCGGAGTTGTTCTTGATCCTTCTTGATTAGTGATGACAATGGGTTTACCGCCTTCTAAAACGGCAACGCAACTATTGGTTGTGCCTAAATCTATTCCGATGACTTTTCCCATAGCTAAAAGTGATGACGATTTACTTTATGATTGAACTTAATTTGTGATCTCATTATACCCAGAACTCAAAGCTGAGTATCTATATTTTTAGCTTTGTTTTACTTCAGAGATATTTTCATCGGTATCCATGAACTCTGTTTCCGATTCTTCCTCTGATGGAGCGGCTACTTTTACCATAGCATGACGTAATACTATGTCATTAAGAAGATACCCTCTAACTAATTGTTCAATAACTGTACCTTCAGGATATTCCTTAGTAGGTTCTCTCAACATTGCTTCATGATAATTGGGATCAAAAAGTTCTCCTTCAGGGCGCATAGCTGATACACCGATTTTTTTCAAACTATCCACAAAGGTTTTATAAACTCCTTGATAACTCTTATGAATAGTCATTTCACCATCATTAGCTGGTTTTATTTGAGTTCTAGCCCGTTCAAAATTATCAACTACTGGCAGTAATTCATTAATAGTTTTTTTCTTAATTATTTGCTCTAACTCTTCTTTTTCTTTACTGGTGCGACGACGGAAATTCTCAAAATCAGCCGTTAATCTGAGAAACTGATCTTTAAAGTCTTTAGTTTGGGTTTTTTGTGTTTCTAACTGTGTTTTTAAGGAAGCAATTTCCTCTTCTAAAGAAGTAAGTTGAGTTTGAGTAACTTCATCTATTACATTATTGTCAGAAGCGGTGTTTTGGGCTTCACCTTCTGGAGAGTCTTCTTTCATTATGTTTTGATTAGACTCATCAACAGTTTGAGCTGATTCAAAATCCGTTTCCAATACTGTGGAATCATCCTCGTTGGTAGCTTCGGGAGTTGACAAAAATTCTTCATTATTCACAATATCTGTTTCTTTTTCTAAATCAGGGTAGTTGTCTGTTTCACTCATCATAACTGCAATATTTTTTTATACTTAAATGATACTGAATAAAAAAAAACTATTTTCTCAAAATCAATATCATTAATATATTTTACTAGAATTGGGACAAGTTTAACAAAATTAATGAGATCTTGAAAATTTCTTCATTATGATAATATATAAGAATCAAAAAGAATCTATTTCGTCTTTACTTTTCACTAATATGAACAATCTCAAGATAACTTTATCTATATTCTTGATCATTATAAGTAATTTAACTTAGTCATGAATTAGGGTAATTTTTATCTAGGACTATTTTCAATGTATATAAATTGCAAAATTAATCATCAAAATCTTATTAATAATAAAATTATCTTGATTTTTTTATAGTTAAATTTTCTTTTACACAAACTATAATTTACTAATATTTAAAATCTCAAACCTTATACTTATCTAAATAATTAACTCCAATAATCATCAAATTTTATTCCTTGTCAAAGTAACTTAATATTTTCCATAAAATCATGACTCAAACACCTATTTCTTCTTCTAATCAAAAACAGGAAAAACTAAAAACTGCCTTAGTAAGTCCTGATTATTTTAACCCTTTTGGTAATAAATTAATTCAATCTGGTTATATCGATAAAGATCAATTAAAAAATGCTTTAGTAGAAGTTAGAAAATCCAGAAAACCACTGGTAAAAGTGTTAGAACAAATGACTCAAAGAGCTTTATCTCCTGAGTTAGTTAGACAATATAAACAACATTATCTTTTTGAATTAAAAATTTTATATGGTGTTGACTGTGTTGATCCTGAATCAGAAGAGATTGCCTCGGAACAAATGACTGATTTAATTGAATCAGTGGTGGGAATTCAAATTTGTCGTCGTCATAAACTTCTGCCTTTACACAGAATCAATGAAGATCCCCCTATGGTAGTTATTGCCATGATTAATCCTGATGATTTACAGGCATTAGATGATGTCAAAAAAATATTACGAACTAAAGGATTGGGATTACAGAGAATTGTTATTACGGAAGAAGATTATGATAAATTATTACAAAAATATTATCAAGAACAAAAAGAAAGACAAAAATTAAAAGAAGCTAAAGACAAGATAAAAGAGTTAGAGAGATTAGGAGATGTTAGTGACATTGTTGATGATTTAGCTAGTAGTGGTTTAGACGAAGCAGATGGAGAAGGGGGAGACGATTTAGCTTCCGATAGTGAAGCAAACCAAGCACCTATCATTGAATTAGTTAACAAAATTTTAATTAAAGCCATACAAGAGGGAGCATCTGATATTCATATCGAACCTCAAGAAGAAAATTTCCGAGTCCGTTTGCGTAAAGATGGAGTTTTGCGACAATATTTTACTTTGCCCAAACATATTATTGCGGCAGTAACAGCTCGTTTCAAAATTATGGGAGAATTGGATATTTCTGAACGTCGTTTACCTCAAGATGGCAAGATTCGTCGCAAATTTCAAGGACGTACTGTAGATTTTCGCATGAATACTCTACCTAGTCGTTACGGTGAAAAAGTCTGTTTACGAATTCTTGATAACTCTGCTACTCAGTTAGGTTTAAACTTCCTTATCAGTGACGAAGAAACTTTAGCTAAAGTTAGAGATATTGCTAGTCGTCCTTTTGGTTTAATTTTAGTTACAGGGCCGACAGGATCTGGTAAGTCCACAAGTTTATACTCTGTTTTAGCAGAAAGAAATGAACCGGGAGTTAATATTAGTACGGCTGAAGATCCTATCGAATATGCTTTACCCGGTATTACTCAAGTACAGGTAATTCGAGAAAAAGGCATGAACTTTGCTTCTATTCTACGGGCATTTATGCGTCAAGATCCAGATATTATTCTGGTGGGTGAAACCAGAGACGCTGAAACCGCTAAAACAGCTATCGAAGCGGCTTTAACAGGACACTTAGTCTTAACTACTTTACACACTAACGATGCTGCTGGGGCCATCGCTCGTTTAGATGAAATGGGAGTTGAACCCTTTATGATTTCGGGTGCATTATTAGGAGTTTTAGCACAACGTTTAATGCGTCGAGTTTGTAGTGAATGTAAAGAAGCCTATAATCCCACTAGAGAAGAATTAGCCCGTTATGGACTATTAGCAGCTAATGAAGAATCAGTGACTTTTTATCGTGCCAAAAGTTTAAAAGGAGAAGAGTTACAAGCAGCGGCGGCTAACGGTACAGTTTGCATGAAGTGCGGTGGTACTGGTTATAAAGGCAGAGTTGGGGTATATGAATTTATGGTTATGAGTGAAAGGTTAGAAAAGCTCATCAACCAAGGTGCAACTACTGATATGATCAAAGAAGCTGCAGTAGAAGAAGGCATGACAACTATTTTGGCTTATAGTCTTAATTTAGTACGTCAAGGACACACAACCTTAGAAGAAGTGGAAAGGGTAACATTTACTGACTCAGGTTTAGAAGCTGAATTAAAAGCAAAACGGAAAACATCTTTAGTGTGTAGTAATTGTGATGCTGAACTAGAACAACAATGGTTAGATTGTCCTTATTGTATGACGCCCCGTTTTAGCTAACTTTTAGACATAACAGGAGAAGATATTTTTATTAATTTCTGATTATCAATTGAGTTATATTGAAATTAAGTTTTAGATTGCGGAGTATGAAGTTATGGAAATAATGATCGAAGATTTGATGGAACAATTGGTGGAGTTAGGCGGTTCGGATATGCACATTCAAGCTGGTGCGCCTATCTATTTCCGTATTAGTGGTAAACTTACTCCCATCGGTGATGAACCTCTTAATCCTCAAGAATGTCAAAAACTGATTTTCAGTATGTTAAATAATACTCAAAGAAAAACTCTCGAACAAGAATGGGAGTTAGATTGTTCTTATGGTGTTAAAGGTTTAGCTCGATTTAGAGTTAATGTTTATAAAGAAAGAGGTTGTTATGCTGCTTGTTTACGGGCTTTATCCTCTAAAATTCCTAACTATGATCAATTAGGATTACCTGATATTATCAAAGAAATGACTGATCGCCCTAGAGGTTTAATTCTGGTTACAGGACAAACAGGCTCTGGTAAAACTACAACTTTGGCGGCCATGTTAGATTTAATTAATCGTACCCGTGCTGAACATATTTTAACGGTAGAAGATCCCATTGAATATGTTTTCCCGAACATTAATAGCTTATTTCATCAACGACAAAAAGGAGAAGATACTAAAACTTTTGGTAATGCTTTAAAAGCTGCTTTGCGAGAAGATCCTGATATTATTCTAGTGGGTGAAATGCGAGATTTGGAAACTATTTCTCTTGCTATTAGTGCTGCAGAAACAGGACACCTTGTTTTCGGTACTCTTCATACTAGCTCCGCTGCTGGTACTATTGATCGTATTATTGATGTATTTCCTGCTGCCGAACAAGCTCAAATTCGAGCCATGTTGTCTAACTCTTTATTAGCCGTCTTTGCCCAAACTTTAGCTAAAAAGAAAAATCCCAAACCGGGTGAATTTGGTCGTGCTATGGCTCAAGAAATTATGATTATTACCCCAGCCATCGCCAACTTAATTCGAGAAGCAAAAGCACCACAAATTTATTCAGCCATTCAAACAGGGGGTAAATTAGGAATGCAAACCATGGAACAAGCCTTAGCTGGGTATGTCAAAACAGGTACAATTAGTTTAGAAGAGGGATTAGCAAAAAGTGGTAAACCTGACGAATTAAAACGTCTATTAGCTGGTAGTGGTATGGATGGTAATGTGGCAACAACGACAAGGAAAAGATAGGTGGAGAATTTAGAATCTAGGATTGACTTTTAATTCTTAATTCCTAATTCCCCGTTTCCTTTTGAATTCCTAATTCCCAATTTCTAATTCCTAATTTCTAATTCCTAATTAAATATATGGCTACTTTTATTGTTCAAGTTAAAGATAGATCTGGTAACATTCTTGAAGAAAGAGTGGTTGCAGATACTCAAGAAGAAGCAAAAAGAATCCTGAAAAAAAGATTTTCTTCCATCGGTAAAATCAAAAAAGCAGGAATAGAATTCGACATGGCTAGTATTGAAGCTGCCATGAGTAAAGTTACGGTGAAAGATAAAGCGATTTTTTCCCGTCAATTTGCTGTGTTGGTTAATGCTGGGGTGGCTATTGTTCGGACTCTGTCTGTATTAGCCGAACAGTCAGGAAACCCTAAGTTTAAAAAAGCCTTAATGGCTATTAGTACTGACGTACAACAAGGTACAAATCTTTCCGAAGCTATGGCGAAACATCCTGAGTGTTTTGATCAACTTTATGTAAGTATGGTAGAAGCTGGGGAAACAGGGGGGGTTTTAGATGAGGTAATGAATCGTCTAGCGAAATTATTAGAAGATGTTGCTCGTTTACAAAACCAAGTCAAATCCGCTATGGCTTACCCTGTTACGGTAGGAATTTTTGCTGTATTAGCTTTTTTAGGAATGACTATTTTTCTGATTCCTGTATTTGCTGGTATTTTTGAGGGTTTAGGGGCAGAATTACCTGCTTTAACTCAATTTATGGTGGACTTAAGCGGATTTTTAAGAAGTCCGAAGGTTGTTTTACCTATTTTTGGTTTTATGGGCGCTGTTTTTGGTTTTAAACAATACTATAAAACTCCCATGGGGCGAATTCAAATCGATACATTAGCTTTAAAAGCACCTATTTTTGGTGACTTAAATGAAAAAAGTTCTGTGGCTCGTTTTTGTCGAGTTTTCGGTACTTTAACTCGTTCTGGTGTACCTATTTTACAATGTTTGGATATTGTTCAAGAAACTATTTCTAATAAAGTTATTTCTAATGCCGTTGGTGCAGCTAAAGATGCCATTCTCGAAGGAGGAATGTTAAGTGTGGCCATCGCCGAGAAAAAAGTTTTTCCCACCATGGCAATTCAAATGATGATGATTGGGGAAGAAACAGGGGAATTAGATTCTATGATGATGAAAGTAGCTGACTTTTATGAAGATGAAGTAGAACAAGCCGTCAAAGCCTTAACTAGCGTAATTGAACCGATTATGATGGTTGGTATTGCGGGGATGGTAGGGACAATTCTATTATCAATGTACCTTCCTATGTTTGCAATTTTCGATCAATTAGGATAAAAAAATCATCACAATCAAATAGTTGACAGTTGATTATAATTTTTGCCTATTAAAACGTATTTAAGTTAATCAAAATCATGAGTATAAAGCAATCAGATTATGAAACGGTATTAGCCGATTATAGCAATCGAGAGGGTATTGTTTCTTTATTGGGGCAATATCGTCAATATTTGGAAATGATCCCAAGTATGAGACGACCTAGTGACAGTGTGATTGCGATACCTTTACCTTTAGCCAAAGTGCAAAATTTAAGAACTTTAGAAGGGGATAACTTAAGTCAAATGTGCTTAAATGAAGTTACTCCTATTCCTTGTGATATTGCTGTGTTAATGTGTGATCCTGAATGGAAAATAAAAATGGGTGTAGAAATACTAATTTTTATCCATCGCCCAGAAGAAGATTTTTCGGATTTACTGCGACGTTGGCGACAATCACAAATTTATCTTCATAAAGAATATGAATGGATTATGCCTCATGAGCAAGAACATATGTTTAGTAACATAGCGGATAAAATTCATCCATTATTTATTGTTTTTCCTGAAACTCCTGAAAGAATCAAAAAAGGATTATCTGGCACTTCTCTTCCATATTTAGAGTATATTCGGGAAGAAGTTAAAAACGATAATAGTTTAAATTCCTATGTTCATGGTTAAATTAAAAAATCTTAAAATATGTCTAATTTAGATTCACAAACAACTATTAATAACTTAGCATCAGAATATTGTCAAAAAGGAAATCCTACAGGATGGTTTGAAGAAATTTACTCTCAAGCAAATCAAAACCCTGCAAATATACCTTGGGTAAATTTAAGTCCAAATCCTTATTTAACTAAATGGTTAAGTCAATATTCAGGAATGACATCTAATGCTTTAGTGGTAGGATGTGGTTTAGGAGATGATGCAGAAATTTTACAACAAACTGGTTTTAATGTCACCGCTTTTGATGTTTCCACTACAGCCATTAATTGGTGTAAAAAACGATTTCCCAACTCAGAAGTTAATTATCTGACTGCGGATTTATTTAATTTACCGAGTGCTTGGCAAAATCAATTTAATTTAGTCTGGGAATGTCGTACTATTCAGGCTTTACCCCTTGATGTTCGAGAAAAAGTCATCCAAGCAATTTCTTCTATGGTTAAACCTTTAGGTACTTTATTAGTAGTGACTCATTCTCGTGACAATGAAGTTACTTCCCCCATAGGTCCTCCTTGGCCATTAAATGATTTAGAATTAAACTTATTTTCCAAATATGGGTTAACAGAAAATAAACGCACTTTATCTTATTCAAATAAGGGTACAGAAATTTTAAATCTTAAATACTTGAAAAACTAGAGATTTTATCTTGATAATTATTACTACAAATTGATTGATTTTCTGATAATAGACTCCAAAATTTGATCATTTCTTCCGCTAATAATTTATATTGAAAATGATGAAAAAAATGTTCACCAGTAGGACATTGCCATAAATAATCTTCTGGTTTTAAATGACATTGCCATCTTTCCATTTCTTCCCAACACACAATCTGATCATTTTTACTACCACAAATCATCAAGGGTTGAGAAATTGTACCCATGGGCAAATTAAATCTTTGATAAAGAGAATGAGGTGATAAAGAATATAATAATGCTCTTTCTAGGAGTTTAACAAAGGCTTTTTGATAATAAGGATTTTGATAACCGAATAAATGTTTTGCTAATCTGGCGAGGATAACTTCTTTACTACAAGACAGATTACTGCGCATCATATAGTAATAACTAACCCAATCAAAAGCAGGATTAACACCTACTCCTAAAATTGACAAAGATTTTACTTTTTCAGGATATTTGTGAGCATACCATAAACCGAGTAACCCACAAGTACTATGACCAACTAAATGCACAGGTTTATTGATTAAAGATAAATAATCATCGAGTAGTTTTATGGCTACATCAAGGGATGTACCTTCATCTTCATTTTGTTGATATTCCCAATGAGCAATATTTACAAAGTTTGATAAATATTTGATGATAGGTAAATTAAAACGGAGTAAATAACGGTTTGTGTTTAACCAAATTATCTCAGGATTTTTGAACATACTTCTCAATTAATAATGACTAAATAAAAAGTATCAGCAAGAAAAAAGCCTTGCTTAATACATAGTAACCGATTCTTATTGATAATATTTATCAAGTAGTTATTATTAATATAACTAATTTTAAAAGTTATTGCAATTAATTATCATTAATTTTTTGATTATGCAGTGTATTTTAGTTTTTGATGTGTAGATTTTATTTGCCTTTAACCTTTGGTAATAAAAGGTTTTAATCCCTTGCTTACATACAATTAATTTTGTCTGAGTACTTGATAAGGGCTATTATAGGGCGTTTCTACCCATACATCTGAAAGTTATACCAGCCTGAGTTTTTAAAAGTGTATCCGTTAACCACACTACCGATTGAGGTTTTATCGGTTGATTACTACAAAGACGATTTTGGTTAATTTTGGCTAAATTACGGTAAATAAAATGCTCTGCTTGGTAAATATCGGTGTTTTTATCGGTTATATCCGCTTTTAAAGGAATTTGCTCAATAATGTTATCTATATCTTCTTTGGAATTGGTAAAGATAATCGAATTTGATAAACTAATGGGGTTAATGTCTGGATTAGTGGGGTTAACCTGAAAGGAAAAGGGTACAATATAAACTCGATCACCTTTGGTTAAACTATCCTGTAAAATTTGTTTTAACCTGACTTTTCCTTCATCATCATGACTAACACTTTCGGTTAAATCTACGGCAAAAACTACATTTCTACCACCACTGAATTTAGATACTAATTCTAAACCTAATTGTTTATTTTTTGATAAGGATTCACCAATAGTAATTTCTTCACAATTTTTAGCCACTTTTTCACCTGATATTTATTAATAATAGATAATTAAACATAAACAAAGAATAAATTTTTTTTAGTATTTATTTATTTTATTTACTGAAAATTATCTTTTTTATTATTATTTAGATTACTGTATTTTTTCTTGAATTTGAGGCTCATATAATTCTACATAATTCCAGTAATTAGCAAAAACTGACTCAATATAACCTTTGGTTTCTGGGAAAGGGATATTTTCCACAAACTCGTCAAAATCATCAAGGGGATAACGTTTTAACCAATTAGCCACATTACCTGGACCAGCATTATAACTAGCTACAGCAAGTAAGGAATTGCCATTATAAGTTTCATGAGTATGATTCAAATACCATGTACCCATTTTTATATTATCATTAGGATCAGTGAGAGAATATTTTTCTAGTTTTATTTGTGGTGCAATCCATTTCCCTGTGTCTGGCATAATTTGCATCAATCCCGTAGCACCGACAGGAGATTTAATTTCTTTCTCAAATCTTGATTCTTGACGAATTAAAGACACTACTAAAAACGGATTTAATTTTCTTTCTGTTGACCATTTTACGATTAAATCTTCATAATGAAAAGGGAATAAACCATGCCAATATTCAGGGCTATTTCTTAATATTTGCCATTCTTGATAATCTTCGGTGTTATCTCGACGATTTTTTAATTCCCAAATAGTATTAATTCCTTGTAAATTTTCCCCTTGAATTTGTTTTATTAATCCTTGAATAAATTGCTCTGATACTGTTATTTCTTGTTTATTACCGATTTCTCCTCTAAATAAGTCAATAGCTTCCTGATTTTCTCCTATTAAAAACAACTCTTTAAACATATTAGAACCAGCAGGAGGAATTGGTCTAGTTTGAGGAGTTACCACTTTTAATGGTAAACTGCGAATGGTGGTAAAATCCCCAACATCCTTGCCTAATCTTACAGCAGATCTCCAAGCATAATACGAGTGAGGATATTTTTGTAAAACAAATTGAAAAGCCTTCGCCGATTCTTCTTTTTGCCCTAATTTTTCTGCCCATTTACCAACCCAGAAACCAGCTTTTGGTGCGACATCACTATCAGGATTATTGACGCTGATTTGTTGCGCCCATTGCCACGCAGAAACAAGGTTATTACTTCTGGCAAATTCTTGTGCTACTTGCCAACGATAATCCCCAGCCTCATCAGAGTTAGGAAATTGTTGCAAAAGTTGATTTCTGACTTGAGTTGCTTCGGGAAATCTACCCAATAACGTTAAGATAGTGGCTTTTTGGCTTAAGGCTTTAGGCGCTTCTTTAGGGAATCGTTTATCTACTTTATTTAGATAAGATATAGCTTCATCCCCTTGATTTAAACTAGCAAGTCTTCTTAATCCTAAACCAGTGTCGGGTGCATCAGGAAATTGATTGACTAATTTGAGATAAAAACTTTTTGCCTCGGTTTTTTTATTTGAGACTTGATAACCTCTAGCAATACGATATAAATTTTCAGGGGTAGATGTAGCTTTTTCATAGGCTTTAGATGCTTGTAAATAATTCCCATTTTGCCAATAATTATTAGCGATAATTTCCCATTCTGATGGTTGTAATTCTTTGCTAAATTCTTTTACTAATCTATCTAAAATTGGTTTTGTTTGTGGTGATAAATCATAGGTTGCCAATAAGAATAATAAGTTTTTTTGTTTAGGGTTTTTTTCTAATAATTTACGAGCAATTTCATGGGTACGAGGATATTGAGGAAACCTATTGATAGCTTCTTGCCAATAGTTAGGTTCATAATTACCAAGTTTATAATAGGCTTCTGCTGCTACTAATTCAGTGGGAAATTCTGTGACTAATTGTTGCCAAATTTCCTGTGCTTTTTCCGTGTCATTTGTTAACTCGTAAGCCCTTCCTCTTCTTAATAATATATAAGGGGTTAAAACTGGGTATTCTTTCTCTAATTTTTTTAAAAAATCTAACGCTTTTGCACCGTCAAAATCACTTCTTAATATATCCGATGCTAATAAAAATCTTGCTCTACTTCTGTCTAAAGATGGTTTCTCAACTCCAGCGATAGCTTCTAAAGCTGTTTGACGTTGTTTTGGAGGAATATCTGCTAAGGGTAAAACCTCCGAAGGTGCATCAAGTCGATATTCTGTCTTTTCTACCGTGGGAGAAATAACTACATCCCCTAAAAGAGTTACTAGCTTGGGAGTTAAAATTGTCGCTCCTGCTATTCCAGCAATAATTAAAGCTACAGTAGATATAGATACTCGATTCTTACTTTTTTTTGTTTTCATCTATTTATTTGTCGTTAGGCTTAACATTGTAAATAGTATTATAGCTGATGACCAGTTAACTTCACTAAAATATCTTCTAAATTTGACGGTCTTATCATCATACCAGTTTTGTCCTCAATGCCGATGATATAGTTATTCTTCTTCTATGGATGGGAAATCATACTTAAAACCCTCTCCCATTTGTTTGACTAAAATTCCTTCCTCATATTTGTGTCTAAACTCTGATAATGTCACTAATTCCATCAATTTTTCTTTATCAATAATTCCGATGCGATCGCACATAAATTCTACTTCTTTCATAGTGTGTGATAATTAACATTTTAATAGTAGTAGATTTTCCTGTACTATTTGGTAGGAATAAACCGAAAATTTCTCTTTTTTTAAGATCAAAAGATAAATCATTAACTACAGGAACTTAATTATAAATTTTGGATACTTTATCTAGTCTAACGGTCATAGTTAAGAAAATTTTTAAGGGTAATAATTTATTTAATTAATATAACCTATAATATCATAATTTAAAGATCAATATAATATTTTATCTATTGTTATTATTAAATAATATAAATCAATTTTAGGAAAGTCATTAAATATTTTAAGTCAAATAGTAAAAGATATAAAGTATATTATTTGTCTATATATAAATTTAATAATAATGAAAGATGAATCAAAATATTGTTAATATTTATTATACTCATAAAAATAATAAAAAAGAATTTATATTCATAAATCTGTGTAAAATAGATTTGTTGTCAAATAATGCTTAAAATTTCTGAAAACTTTAGTTATAGCTATGAAAAATCAAAATTATTTAAACTTTAACTTACTAAAATATTTAGCCATTTTCCAATAACTTGAAGATTTCAAGAGAAAAAAGACAATGATCTGGTAAATTATTAACTAGAAAAAATATTACTGAGAATCTCTTAATAATTGCATTGTAGATTACATAAAAAAACTTATTTAAAATTAAGATATTATATAAAAACATTAAAGTAAATTCTACTAAATATATGGAACAATTTTTTTTTACAATTCCTAAAAGTCCTATTGTAACTTTTACTATTCTTCTACTTATAATTGTAACTATTCCACCAATTTTTGAAAAAATAAAATTACCCGGATTAGTTGGTTTATTAGTAGCAGGAGTTGTTTTTGGTGGTGAAGGTTTAGGATTATTAGATCACGACAACGAATCGATGAAACTGTTAGCGGATATTGGTAAAATTTATTTGATGTTTGTCGCAGGTTTAGAAATTGATTTGGAGGATTTTCGCAAGAGTAAAAATCGTTCTTTAACCTTTGGTTTTTGTACCTTTATTGTGCCTTTAATTATGGGTACATTAGTCGGTTTAGCTTTTAATATGGGTGTCAATGCTTCCATTTTATTAGGTTCTTTATTAGCATCTCACACTCTTTTAGGTTATCCCATTGTTAATCGTTTGGGCGTAGTAACCAATGAAGCTATTGTGATTACCATTGGAGCAACTATCTTTACTGATATAGCGGCATTATTAGTGTTAGCTATTTGTATCTCTATTCATGGAGGAGAATTTACCTTAAGCACTTTAATTATTCAATTAGCCAGTTTAGGAATTTATTGTGCTATTGTTTTATATGGTTTCGACAAAGCGGGAAAAGAGTATTTTCGGCGCACAGGAGATGAAGAAAGTAATCAATTTTTATTTGTTTTATTAGCTGTTTTTCTCGCTTCCGTTGGTGCTCAATTTATTAATGTTGATAAAATTGTTGGTGCATTCTTAGCAGGTTTAGCCGTTAATGATGTGGTAGGAAAAGGGCCAGTTAAAGAAAAAATCGAATTTGTTGGTAGTACTTTATTTATACCTTGTTTTTTCGTTTCCATTGGTCTTCTTCTTCAAGTATCTAGTTTTATGACCACTTTGAGCCAAGATTTTCTCTTAACTACCGCCATTGTAAGTAGTTTATTTATTGCTAAATTTATCGCTGCCTTAATTCCTAAACTTATTTATAGATACAGTTGGGATCAATGCTTCACTATGTGGTCATTATCCTTACCTCAAGTAGCTGCCACTTTAGCCGCAACTTTAGCAGGAGTTAACGCTGGTTTATTATCGGAATCAGTATTTAATGCTGTTATCGTGATGATGTTAATAACCTCCGTAGCAGGACCAATTTTAACGGGTAAATTTGCACGGAATTTATTTCAACCTAAAATTGATATTAGCTTAATCGATTCTTCAGAATTTTTTGACGATGAATCCAAAGATAACCAGATAAATATACCTTACAAAATTATTGTCCCTGTCTCCAATCCTAATACAGAAAAATCTCTCATGGAAATTGGCTCAATCTTAGCTCGTCACGAATCAGGTTTAGTCATGCCTTTATCCGTTGCCAAAGCTCATGTTCACATGGATGAACCAGAGTTAAAAATTGCCTTAGCTAATAGTAACAAATTAATGGCAAGAGCTTTGCGTTATAGTCAAGAATTTAAAGTATCTGTTCAACCTATTATTCGCATTGATGATGATCTCACCGAAGCCATTACCCGTAGTGCAAAAGAAAATCAAGCTAATCTCATTGTGATGGGATGGAGTCCTAATGTCACTATTCAAGCTCGTTTATTTGGAAATTTAATTGATAATGTATTTTGGTCATCTCATTGTCCTGTAGCCGTAGTAAAATTATTAGAAGATCCCCTTAATATCAGCAAAATATTAGTTCCCATTAAAAATTTAGATCAAAAAACCCTTAATACCATTCATTTCGCTTCTATTTTCGCGCAAAGTAATCAAGGGAGTCTAACATTACTTCATGTTCATGAACGCAAAATTAGCCGACAGCAAATAGATATTTTTGAATCTACAGTTAATGTTGCTGTTAAAGAAATAGCCGCAAAAATTCCCACTACTATTAAAATACTCCGTTACCCTGATCCAGCTCAAGCAATTATTCATACCGCCAATAAATATGACTTTGATTTAGTTATTTTACGATCTATACGTCGTCGTACCGCAGGAGGATTAGCTGTTAGCGATGTTACTACACAAGTAATCAAAAATTTAGGACGCTCTCTTATTATTTTCGGTGAACCAAACTAAAAAAAAATCTTGTCAAAATATATTTTGATGTGATATAATACGTTGTAGGCAATAATTTTCTACTCAAATTTGCTTACAGTTAGTGTTGAAAATAAAGCGTTGATCACGAGGCTTATTGAAAAATGAGAGAAAAACCTCTTTTCTCGTGAAAGCTTAACCAAATAATTAATCAACAGTCAATATCACAGTATTAGTAATATTAAAAAAGTTTATGGTTCATAAGCAAGTACTTCATCCTATGGTGAAATTGCAACAAAAAGTATCTTCTCTTGTAAATTCTCAAATTATTCTACCTAACGATAACATCGGTAAAATTGCCTTATTATTTGGGGATGAATGGAAATTTCTTAAATCAGAATTGTTAGCCTTTGGCTTTTCCATGCAAGACCCCGTCAGTGACATAATTGTAGTGGAAGACTGGGACGAAGAATAATAGATAATGAACAATTAATAATTAAAAAGTTAAAGTAATTAATTATTAACTGTTCACTTATGGCATTATTGCTGATAAGAAGGAAATAAATCTCTAGGAAAATCCTCCGCACTTAAACAGGTTTCCATCGCTTGAATGGGATCTTTTACTTCAGGAGTACGAGATAAAGCGATCACACATTCAGAATGTCTAGCAGGTAAAAGACTAGCTTGACAAGTATTTAATGCCATAATGACGGGGGACACTTTAGCGGTTGAATTATTTTTCCCATCTTCAGTAGCAAATTGATTTATGGGAGATTCAGCCATCGCTTCCGTTTCTTTTTTCTCAATTTTAGCTGAGGAGGCTGGAATTAAAATACTATTACGATTAATATTTACCACACAATTACCCATATCTAAAGGTCGTCTTACTTGATAACAACTTTTAAGGGCATCAATGGCTTTAATATCCGTATTAGTACTAATATTGCGAACACAAGTGGATAATTCCCTAGGTACTAAAGCATCTGCACAACCAGTTTGTGCTTGTTTCACTTCTACTCCAGAGGAGGTTAATTCTTGAAGACAAACATCAAATTGATTATTAGCTTTGACACTATGGGGAAAAACAAACGTAAATAGAGAAGGGGTAACCAAAATAAAGGTTGTTAATTTAAAAATTTTTTTCATAAGAGAAATTTGCATAAAAACTATATCTCAAATCATAGCCCCTAAATCCCCAATGGTGGGGACTTTTTTCACCCAAACTTTTGGGTTAGGGAGCAAAATTAGTATTCTGGCACGGAAGAATCTACTTCTTTACTCCAAGCGGCAATACCACCTTTAACGTTAATGCCTTCGATGCCTGATTGTTTTAGAATTTGTAAGGCTTTTGCCGAACGTCCACCTAGTTTACAATGAGCGATCAACCGTGATTTTCCTTCCATTAATTCTTTAACTTTTGCAACTCCGTCACCGTCTTCAATATCAGGTAAAGGAATCAATACAGAGTCAGGAATTTTGGCTATTTGATATTCGTTAGGGTTACGCACATCAATTAAAACATAGTCATCAGCGTCACTATCTAAAAGGGTTTTAAGTTCAGTTACAGTCATTTCCTGCAATTCACTTTCACTTTTAGCTGCTTGGGCTTGTGCTTGGGGAATACCGCAAAATTGCTCATAATCAACTAATTTTTCAATGATAGGACGTATAGGATTAGGACGTAATTTTAATTCACGGAATTTCATTTCCCATGCGTTAAATAACAACAAACGTCCACTTAAGGTATTTTTTGCACCTAAAATAATTTTAATGGTTTCAGTAGCTTGGATTGTGCCAATGATCCCCGAAAGTACCCCTAAAACTCCACCTTCAGCACAAGAAGGTACCATTCCAGGTGGTGGTGGTTCTGGATATAAGTCACGATAATTCGGGCCACCTTCATAGTTAAAAACCGTTGCTTGTCCTTCAAAACGGAATATCGAACCGTAAACATTAGGTTTATTGGACAATACACAAGCATCATTCACTAGGTAACGAGTAGGGAAATTGTCTGTACCATCAATGACTATATCATAAGGTGCAATGATGTCTAGGGCGTTTTCTGAACTTAACCGAGTTTCGTATAAATCCACTTGGCAAGAGGGATTTATCTCTAAAATTCGGTATTTGGCAGATTCAATCTTTGGTTTACCTACCCAAGATGTACCATGAATAATTTGTCGTTGTAAGTTGGAAGTATCAACCACATCAAAGTCCACAATACCAATTCTACCGATACCAGAGGCGGCTAAATAGAGAATCAGAGGTGAACCTAATCCCCCCGTCCCGATGCAGAGTACACTCGCTGCTTTAATACGTTTTTGCCCTTCTAAGCCGACTTCAGGCAAAATTATATGTCTAGCATAGCGTTCATACTCATCTTTATTAAGTTCTATGGCTTCTAAATTAGGATTGAGCATTTTATCTTTATATTTGCCAGAAATTAATTTCTGTTTTATTCTTTAGACTAAGCAATTATATCACTTTGATAACTTCTAATTACTTCTGTTGATGGTTCTATTTTACCTATGTTAACTACTCACACTGAATCCAAGAAAACCTAAATTCGGTATAAAATTTCGGTGGTGTAAAGGGTAAAGGGATTAAAATTGATTTTTTGACTTTTGCTTATCCACTTATTTTTGATCTGATGTAAAGATCTCAGTTTGAGGGTATTAAACTCATGACGAAAGTTACGGATGCTCTATGAGAAGTTAATGTAAGATAAAAAGTACTATTAATTTTGATTAGGAAAATATCAATTCAACTTAATACATTGGACAATCTGATAATTGGAATAAGTGTAATTTTTGAATTTGTGTATTCATTAAAGATAAAAATATTAAATAAATAAAAACAAAATGGATCTTGCTAATTTTAGGGAAGAATATACTCTCAATGGTTTAAGACGAGAACAACTCAATGTAGATCCTTATCAACAATTTGAATTGTGGTTTCAACAAGCCTGTAATGCAAACTTACCAGAACCAAATGCCATGAGTTTAGCAACGGTTTCAAGTGCGGGTGAACCTATACAAAGAATTGTACTTTTAAAATATTTTGATAGTCAAGGATTTGTTTTTTTCACCAATTATGAAAGTAAAAAAGCTCGTCATATTGAAGAAAATAGTCAAGTATGTTTGTTATTTTTCTGGATTGGCTTACAGCGTCAAGTGCAAATAAGAGGAAATGCCGTCAAAATTTCTCAAGGTGAATCTTTAAAATATTTTATCACTCGTCCTAGGGGTAGTCAAATTGGAGCATGGTGTTCACAACAAAGTAGTATTGTTACTTCAAGGACAATATTGGAACTAAAGTTTGAGGAAATTAAACAAAAATTTCATAATCAAGAAATTCCATTACCTTCTTCTTGGGGCGGTTACCGAGTTATACCTTCAAGTTTTGAGTTTTGGCAAGGTAGAGAAAATAGACTTCATGATAGATTTCTTTATTCTCGGGTACAAGGTGAATCTGAGTGGGAAATTCAACGATTAGCTCCTTAATGTTACAATATTTTACATTTTTTTGAAAAAGTCCTATTATAAATATTTTTGTTTATTGTTAGTAGTAAAATTTCACCAATAGAAGTAATTAGTAAAGTTTAATCAAACAAATTAAATTATGAGTAAAATTGTATTAATAACTGGTTCAGCAGGGTTAATCGGTTCAGAATCGGTAAAATACTTTGCAGGGTTAGGTTTTGATGTGTTAGGCATTGACAATAATATGCGTCAAGTCTTCTTCGGGGAAGATGCTTCTACAGAGTGGAATAAAAATTATCTATTAAGTGTTTACAAAAAAAACTACACGCATTTTGACGTGGATATTAGGGATAGAACTTCGATAGAGCTTATCTTTGAAAAATATAGTAGTGATATAAGCCTCATTATCCACACGGCAGCTCAACCTTCCCACGATTGGGCGGTAAATGATCCCCATACTGATTTTACCGTCAACGCCAATGGTACACTAACCTTATTGGAAAGTACCCGCAAATATTGCCCCCAAGCCGTTTTTATCTTTTGCTCTACCAATAAAGTTTACGGCGATCGCCCTAATTATTTACCCCTTCAAGAAGAAGAATTGCGATGGGAAATCGACTCTCATCATCCCTATTTTAAGGGCATTGATGAAACTATGAGTATTGATCAAACGAAACATTCTCTCTTTGGTGCTTCTAAGGTGGCGGCAGATGTATTAGTACAAGAGTATGGACGCTATTTCGAGATGAAAACCGCTTGTTTTAGGGGAGGTTGCTTAACAGGTCCAAATCACTCTGGCACTAAGTTACACGGCTTTTTATCCTATCTGATGAAATGTGCCATAACGGGCAATCATTATGAGGTTTATGGTTACAAGGGTAAACAGGTTCGGGATAATATCCACAGTTACGACTTGGTTAATGCCTTTTATCATTTTTATCAAAATCCCCGTATTGCTGAGGTTTATAACATCGGTGGCAGTCGTTTTAGTAATTGTTCTATGGTAGAGGCGATCGCACTTTGTGAGGAGATTACGGGGAAAAAGATGAATTGGAGTTATAGCGAAACCAACCGTATTGGCGATCATATCTGGTGGATTAGCGATGTAAGTAAGTTTCAAAGTCACTATCCTGATTGGCAGTTTAAATATACCGTTAAGGATATTCTACAGGAAATTTACACCAATAACCTCCATAGATGGTAGCCCTCACCCCACCCCCACAGGAGAAAGGCAACTTTGTAGGGCGATGCACTGCCCACCAATCGGGACATTTTTTTACTTAATACCATTTTCACTTAATACTAATAAACTCAATTAAATATGACTAATAAAGAAGAAAAATACAAGTTATATAGTTATTTCACCAGTTCTGAAAAAACATCTATTAAAAAGATTATTTTTTTAGTATTTCTCATTATTTTTATTACCTTATTCAGCTATTATCTTTCAACCGTGAGAAATTTTGCTAATTTATATAATTATGTTTATTCAGAGTGGTTGGTTAATTATGCTGGAGGATTTGTTCGCAGGGGATTAACAGGAAGTGTTATTTTCTGGTTAAGAGAAAACCTTAATTTAACTAATGCTAAAACGTTTTTTATGGTAATTTATTCTTTTTATCTAATATTTTTTGTTTGGTCAATAATTTATTTAATTAAAGTTAATAAATCATTAAAGGTATTAACAATAGAAACTATTTTAATTTTTTTATTTTTACCCTGTTTAATTTTATTTCCTATCAATTCTCTTGGTGGTTTAGGTAGAAAAGAATATTTATTTTTTTTCGGACTGCTAATAAATTTATGGCTAGTTTCTCAAACAGTTAACTCTCTATATTTATCTGATATAAATAAAGCAAAACAAGAATTAAATCGAAAAACTATCGATAAATACTGCTATCAATTATTTATTTTTTACAATTTATTTTCTATTCCTACGGCTTTGAGTCATGAAGCAATATTATTTTTAGTTTTGCCTTTAAATATATTAATAACTTTTACTTTGTTAAGGTTAAATAATTCATCAATACAAGTCGTCAAAAATACTTTATTAATTTATTCTCCTACTATTTTAGTTTGCTTAATTTCTATGATTTTTAAAGGAAATGAAGAAATAGCTATGTCAATTTGTCAATCGTGGCAAAAATCTAATCTATTTCTTGATTGTCAAGAATTACCTGAAGTTTTATCTTATTATACTTATTCTACTTTTGAAGCTATAAAAGCAACTTTTAAGCTAAATATTTTACATGATAATGGTTTAAGATTTTTAAGTTGGATAACTGCATTTTTTTTAAGTACAATTATTCTAATGAGAGCGTCAGAGATTACTATTAGTAAGACGGTAGAAGAAGAAAATAGAAGATTATATATTAAGAATGAAAGTTTATCTTTTTCACCTCAAGAAGTATCTATTAATTTTAGTTTTAAGTATTTTTTTCTTCCTTTTCTTGCTTCTTTTATTCTCTATATAATTGCCTTTGATTGGGGGAGATGGTTTATGATTATTTCCATAACTTATGCCATCTGTTTATTAACTCCTATTCTTATAAAATTAGAGATTTATAGTTATCAAAAAAATCAAGATTTATTCAAAATAATAGCACCTATTTATCATATTTACTCTAAGATAATCTCTTATTTTCAGAATAATTTTAACATAAAAAGATATTATTTAATCTATTTTATTTTACTTATTTATACCTTATTTTTTATTAGGATACCTATCTGGTCTATTAATTTATTTGATTTATCTGGTGGTTTTATTCCTATACATTTTTACACAATTTTTGGCTCATGAAATAATGTTATTTAGTTAAGAATTTTTATTATGAATAACAACATATTATCGGGAAAAGTAGTTAAATTTTTGTTAGGAGGTGGTGTGGCTACCGCCATCAATTTACTGCTTATCTTCCTACTCATCGAAAAACTAGGTTTTGATACCCCATTTTTACGCAATGTTGCTAATATAATTTCCATCGAACTTTCTCTTATTGCTAGTTTCTTTATCTATCGTATTTGGGTATGGCGTGGCGGTAATTGGAATTGGTTTAACGTACTTTTCAAACAACTTCCTCTCTATCATGTATCTGCAGGAACGGCGATCGTGGTACGGGTGTTCTTTGTATTTCCTTTATTGGATTTTTGGGGAGTTAGTTACAGCGTAAATACGGTTTTTGGGGCGTTAATCAGTGCTTCCCTCAATTTTATCATTAGCGATCGCTTTGTCTTCACCAGTAGCAAAAATCAGGGCAAGGAAGCATATTTTCCTGAAGCCTTAACCCCTGCTTTATTGCCTGATAGCTCCCCTACTCGCCCCCTTGCCCCCAAGTTTGGGGAAATTCGCCCCCCTGCCCCCAAGTCTGGGGAAATTCGCCCCCCTGCCCCCAAGTCTGGGGGAGTTGAAAGAGAAGTCCCCATAATTGGGGATTTAGGGGCAAAAATTAACTTGTTTTCGTTGGTAATTCCTGCCCACAATGAAGAAGATTGCATCGTCAACACTATCCATAATATCAGTGAGCATCTCGATCAAGCCTCCATCAACTATGAAATTTTGGTAGTCAATGACAATAGTAAGGATAAGACGGAAAACCTTTTACAAGAATTGCATGAGGAGAATCCGAGAGTACATTACATCAATAATTACTATCCCAATGGCTTCGGTTTTGCCGTTCGCTGTGGTTTAGAAAATTTCAATGGAGATGCGGTTGCCATCGTCATGGCGGATAATTCCGATAGTCCAGAAAATATGATTGATTACTATAATAAAATGCAGGAGGGCTATGATTGCGTTTTCGGTTCGAGATTTATCAAAGGAGGCAAAGTCATTAATTATCCTTTTTATAAACTAATTATTAACCGCATGGCAAACCTGTTTATTTCCGTGCTGTTTGGCTTGAATTTTAATGACACTACCAACGCCTTTAAAATGTATCGCAAAGAGGTGATTGAGGGAATTTCGCCCTTACTATCCCATCATTTTAACCTTACCGTAGAACTTCCTTTAAAGTCGATTGTGCGAGGTTATAGTTATGCAATTATACCTATTACATGGAGAAATCGATCGGCAGGAGTATCCAAATTAAAGTTAAAAGAAATGGGTAGTAGATACCTTTTTATTGTGCTTTATACATTGCTAGAAAAACATCTTTCAAGGGGCGATTATCAGCGAAAAGAAACACCAATTAAAGTTAAATCTTCGGATTAAGTTTATAAATTTGTATATTATAAAATAATAAATAATTTGGAGAAGAAAAAATGCAAACAATTAGTTTTAAAACTTATATAAGAGAAGACGGTATTTTACAAATATCTTTACCTGAACATCTCAAAAATACAGATTTAGAAATAACTTTAGTTTATCAACCGATTTTAGCATCTAAAAATAAAAAAAATGATCTTTCAACAGGATGGGCAAAAGGATTTTTTGAAGAAGTAATTGGCGGTTGGGAAGGAGAAGAATTAGTCCGAGAAAAACAGCTTCAACTATCAATTAATAACTAAAATTATGAGAGTTTTATTAAAGAGTAAACAGGATATTTTTCTGCAATTACAGACACATCAAAAGACATTAGAGAATTATGGTGTAAAGCGATGCGGGTTGTTTGGTTCGTTTCAAAGGGGAGAAGCCACAGAAAACAGCGATATTGATTTATTAGTGGAATTTAAGTCTGAGTTGAAAACCTTTATGAATTTTATGGATTTATGCTTTTTTCTTGAGGATTTATTTGAACGTAAGGTGGACGTTTTAACTCCTGAATCCTTGAGTCCATATCTTCGGGATATAATTTTAGGGGAGGTAGAATATGTCTCTTTCCGTTAAAGTTTATTTGTGTCATATAGCAGACGAAATTGATTATTTATTAGACTTATCCGCAGGTTTAGAAAAAGATAGCTTTTTAGAAGATAAAACCTTAAAAAGATCTTTTGTGCGTAGTTTAGAAATTATTGGAGAGGCAACCAAAAAGTTACCCAATGATTTTAGAAAAGACTATTCTCACATTCCCTGGAAACAAATGGCAGGAATGAGAGATAAGTTAATTCATGAGTATTTTGGAGTAGATTATGATCTGGTATGGAATGTAATTATTTATCAAATTCCCTTATTACATCAGCAGATTCAAGACATACTAAATCGAGAAAAATAGCTTATTAATTTAAGATAATATTTCAAGACTAGAAAATCAAACTATATTTTAAAATAAAATTAACTATTTAATACCAACTAAAATTATGAACAATAATCTTATCAATCAACAAGAATATTATTTACAACAACTTTATAATAATCGTTTCGATCCACAACAAAGAAAAGCAAAATTATTACTCTGGAAAACCCTGATTAAAGACTTTTTACAAACATACATTAACCCTAATGGTAGTGTGTTAGACATTGGGGGGGGTACGGAGAGTTTATTAATAATATTAAGGCTAAAGAAAAGTTTTTAATCGATCTTAATCCCGATGCCAAATTATTCGCTGATGATAACGTCACCGTGTTAAATATGAATATTTTAGACTTAAATGATCCCGAAAAATTTAACCGTAAATTCGATCATATTTTTGTGTCTAATTTCTTTGAGCATTTACGCAATAAAGAAGAATTAGTCTCTATTTTAGCAGTCTGTTATCAACTATTAAATCCAGGAGGTTCACTATTAATTATTCAACCTAATTTTAAATATTGTTATAAAGAATATTATGATTTTATCGATCATCAATTACCCATAACTCACCTATCTTTACAGGAAATTTTAAGCACGATTGGCTTTAAAATAGAAGTCTTAATTCCTCGATTTTTACCTTATTCTACTAAAGGAAATCCAAGTTCACCTTTACTTTTATCTCTTTACTTAAAATTACCAATATTTTGGAATCTTTTAGGTAGTCAAATGTTCATTAAAGCGGTTAAATAAATGTTATGGCAAAAAAAATTTTAATCACAGGTGGTGCAGGATTTGTCGGAAGTGCCTTAGCATTAGGTTTAGGTCAAAAATATCCTGATTGGCAAATTACAGCCCTAGATAATCTTAAGAGGCGTGGTTCTGAGCTTAATTTGCCCCGACTTAAAGAAGCAAATATTAACTTTATTCACGGAGATGTGCGCAACCTTGCAGATTTAGACGCAAGTTTATTACAACCAGATTTGATTTTAGAATGTTCTGCTGAACCTTCCGTCTTAGCAGGGTATAATTCCCCTAAATATGTGTTAGAAACGAATTTAATTGGTACTATAAATTGTTTAGAGTTAGCAAGACAAACGAAGTCAGATTTTATCTTTCTTTCTACAAGCAGAGTTTATCCGATTTTTTATCTCAATAATCTGAATTTTACGGAAGAAAAAACACACTTTCAATTAAAGGAAAAACAAACTATTATCGGTGCTTCTAAATATGGTATTGCAGAGAATTTTCCCTTAGATAAAGCTAGATCACTTTATGGTACAACTAAGTTAGCTTCTGAGTTATTAATTGCTGAATATGCTGATAGTTACGGTATTCGTACTTTAATTAATCGTTGTGGAGTCTTGACAGGACCTTGGCAAATGGGTAAAGTAGATCAAGGGGTATTTGCATTATGGATGGCTTATCATTACTTTAAAAAACCTTTAAAATATATTGGTTATGGTGGCAAAGGTAAGCAAGTTAGAGATTTTCTACACATTGAAGATTTATTAAATTTAATTGATTTACAAATTAATAAATTAGATCAATTTCAAGGAGAAACTTTTAATGTTGGAGGAGGAATCGATAATAGTTTATCTCTTTTAGAAACTACTAAAATTTGTGAGGAAATAACAGGTAATTCCATCAATATTGAGCCAGTAAAAGAAAATCGTCAAGGTGATGTACCTATTTTTATCACCGATAGTCGTAAGATAAGAGAAAAAATAAATTGGCAACCGCAAAAGGATGCTAAAAATACCCTAACAGATATTTATCAATGGATTAAAGAAAATGAGTCTATGGTTAAGAGTATTTTAATCCGTTGAAAATTTACTTGAATTTAGGGCTAATTTAGCAGACTCTAATTGTTATTCACAACCTAAACTATCTCTAGTCGCTATTCCTGTTACAGGATTAACCCCTTTTGCTTTTTCACACATCAAATTTAGTTGGTAACGATCAATAACAGCATCAGAAAAATCCGCACCTTCTATATTAGTATCATAAAATCGGGTACGAGTAGCAATGGCTTCGACAAAAATAGCATTTCGTAAGTCAGATAAATCAAAAGTAACACGATCAATTAATGCACCCGTGAAGTTAACACCTCGTAAATTAGCGTTAAGTAAAATTCCTTCTGTCATAATGGCGTTGGTTAAGTTGGAATTTTCAAAAGAGGCATTTCTTAAATTAGTAGCAGCAAATACTGAACCTGTCAAGTCTCGATTAGAAAAATCTTCTCCTTCTAATTCAGCATGAGTAAAATTAAGTATTTCTGCATTCACAGGTTGAGGTGTTAATAAGATTAACAAAAAAGCTAGAAATAAAAGTAAAAAACCGTAAAATATACGCCCAAAAATTGTTGATAAAGTAGAATTAATCATAGTTTTTTCTCTATAAAAATTATTAAAAGTTAAACTTTGATAAGGATAAATCAAAGGGTACAATAAATTAGCTAAGTTATTAATCATAATTTATTTAATTGGTTTACTTTATTCTTATGTTAATTGTAACTAAAATCGTCAATTTAGAAACAGAAAGAGCAAAAATTTTTTCTCAGATTAAGGTGGGTTTTGTACCTACTATGGGTGCATTACATTTGGGTCATGAAAGTTTAATTAAACAAGCCGTAACGGAAAATGATTATGTGATAGTCAGTATTTTTGTTAATCCTTTACAATTCGCTATGGATGAAGATTTAGACAAATATCCAAGGCAATTAGAGAAAGATAAAGAAATATGTGAAAAATTAGGGGTTAATCTCTTATTTATCCCCTCTGAGATAGAAATGAATACTCTTAGTCAAGAAATGACTTTAATTATACCTCCTGTTTCAATGATGTCAGTGTTATGTGGTAAATATCGAAAAGGACATTTTCAAGGAGTTGCAACCATTGTGACAAAATTCTTTAATTTAGTTAAACCAAATATGGCTTATTTTGGGCAAAAAGATGCACAACAAGTGGCAATCATCAAAAAAATTGTTAATGATCTTAATATGGCTGTTAAGATCAAATCTTGTGATATTATTCGAGAAGAATCAGGATTAGCTTTAAGTTCAAGAAATCAATATTTAACTTTAGAAGAAAAACAAGAAGCGACATTATTATTTAAAAGTTTAATGTTAGCAAAAAAGAGTTTCTTAAAAGGAGAAAATAATCCTAAAAATTTAATTAAAATTATCGAAAGTCAATTTAAAAATCATCCTATTTTAACTTTACAATATATAGAAATAGTTGATCCTGAAACATTACAAACCTTGACAAAAATAACTAATTCTGCTTTAATGGCGATCGCTGCCTATTGTGGTAATACTCGTTTAATAGATAATCTAATTTTAACTGTGAAAAAACCAATTATAGCCATAGATGGACCGGCTGGAGCAGGAAAATCTACCGTTAGTCGCCGTTTAGCCCATGAATTAGGCTTTTTATACCTTGATACAGGTGCGATGTATCGTGCCATTACTTGGTTAGTCATGGAAAATCAGATTAATATTACTGATGAGAAAGCCATCGCTAAGTTATTAGAATTAGCCAAAATTGAATTATTACCAAATTCTGATTTAAAAATTCCTGTCACCGTTAAAGTCAATGATATAGAAGTAACTCAAGCAATTCGCACAACAGCAGTTACGGCTAATGTGTCGAAAATATCAGCGCAAAAAGCTGTTAGAGAAAAGTTGGTAAAATTACAGCAAGAATATGGGATACAAGGGAGAATTGTGGCAGAAGGAAGAGATATTGGTACAAATGTGTTTCCCCATGCACAATTAAAAATATTTTTGACGGCATCCCCTGAAGCAAGGGCAAAAAGACGATTAATTGACTTAGAAAATCAAGGAGAAAGTAACCTTAATTTAAAGCAATTAATTGCGGATATTCAAGAGAGAGATTATATTGATAGTACCAGAGAAATTGCACCCTTAAAAAAAGCAGATAATGCCGTAGAAATTCTCACGGATAATTTAACTATGGAGGAAGTTATTAATAAGATTAAAAGTTATCTTTAATTTTCTGTTGTTGAATAAAAGGTATAGGCTAGAATAAAACCAAAAAGAGTAGCTGCCAACTACTCCTTTATCATTCATATAACTAGGGGTTGCTGAAAAAGTCTGAGGAAGGGGTAGGGCAAAGGGCAATGGGCAAAGGGCAAAGGGCAAAGGGCAAAGGTTTTAATGGTTTTGATTTTTGAAATTAGAGTTTGTAACTGTATAATACTACCCTGTTTTTTGAGCAAAAATGCCTAAAACTACGCACTTTTTTATTAACTTAACGATGCCCCAAGCCTTGATTTTAATAGCTTTCTGATTTATTCAGCAAACCCTAACTAAAGAAATTTTAACATGAGTACAATTATCGAAACAGATTTAAAAGAAGTCTTAACTCAAATCAACACGAAACTAGACAACTTAGCAGAAAACGTAAATCAGATGAAAGTAGATATAGCTACATTAAAAGAAGGGCAAACGACTATTAATAAAAGACTAGATACTATCGAAACCAGTTTAACAAAAAGAATAGATGGTATAGATACTCCCTTAAATACCTTAATAGCCGTTGCTTTTACAGCATTATTAGGGATTATCGCAAAATTAATCTTCGTAAAATAATCATTCTTGTAGTTTAAAATATAGCTACTTTTAAGATAGAGTAATTTAGAATGTAAAAGTAGTACGCAAAGCACCGATAACTAAAGCATCATTACGAGTATTATTACTTGGATTAGTTACTACCACTACACCCGGAGTAATTTTAATGTTATCAGTAATGGCATATTCATAGAATGCCTCAATATGAAAAGAAGTATCATCTTCACCTAATCTTATTCCATTGTTTCTAATAGTAGAATTAGTTTGCCAAGGTTGCATTCCTACAACTATACCCCCTAAATTACCTTCTTTGAATAAGTCTGGAAAACCGAGAGTTGCTGCCCAATACCATACATCAGAGCTACCACGAGAAACATATATATCATTGGCACTATCAACAAAAGAGTCTAAAGTTCTAACATTAGAATAACCTCCCCATGCACCAAGAACAAATTTTTCTGCTAATTGCCACGACATCGTCAGGGCATAAGTGTTATGAGAAGTGTCAATAGGAATATCAGCAACAACTTGAGCAAATTGACGACTATTTTCACCAATACCAAAGGTATTATAACCTTGACCATAGGCAAAAGCCACAGCAAACTTATCATTAGGATAATAACCGATTTGAGCTATCGCACCGTAAGCGCCATTAAATAAGCCATTACCAGTTTCAGGATTATTAGCATCCGTAGCTAAATAACCTAGACTCCAACCAAAACTACCCATTTTTCCTTCTAAAGCTAAACCAGCACCTTCACCTTGATAATAGACTAAATTACGAGTACCAAAACTAGAGATTGCACCACTACCGCCATCGCCATCTAAAATACTTAAAGTATTGGTAAAGTCATCAAATGCACCACCTGCACCTTCTAACCAAAGGGTAATATTATCGTTAATAGGGAAATTATAGTTTAAAACTTCTACGGCTACGTCATTATTATCAGGTTGTGCAAAGGCTAAACTGGCTTGTTGAGTATTGGCGGTGTCGGCAAATTCGGGAAAATTACCCGTAGCAAGACGAGTATAAAGTAAATCTTTTCCAGTAAAACTGGTACTTAATTCGATTCTAGTACGATCTCCTAATACTGGTACTTGTTCAATACTATCTCTACCATTATTTTTTTGTCCATTAAAAATACTACCCAAAGCAAAAATTACTTCACCACTTAACTTAGTAGTAGTGGAAAATTGATGATCTTCTAAAAATGCTATTCTACCTTCTAAGTTATCAACTCTAGCACCTAATGTTGCTAATTCTGTTTCAAATTCTGCCATCAACCGTTTAAGTTTTTCTATGTCTTCCCTTGTAACAGCTTCCGATTGGGCAATTAACCTCTCCATTTGTTGCATACAAGCGTTTAAACCCGCCGCAAACTCATAACGACTTAAAGCACGATTTCCTCTGAAAGTACGATCAGGATACCCTACAATACAACCATAACGCTCAACCAAACTTCTTAAGGCTTCAAATGCCCAATCTGTGGGCGATACATCTCTTAACTGAGAGACTGAAGTTACTTGGGCTTGATTTTTCGTTGTTTGATAGTTGTCGATTTGCTCTAAAATGTCGTCAGTTGGTAAAGCTAATACTATATCAGGGAAAATAACAGACAATAACGCACTACCAATTAATAACTTATTCTTCACTTTTTTAATTCCTCACAGGATTATTCTCTTCATAATATTTGATAATGATTCTCTTTGTCAATATTGGATATAAAAAGATTAATTTTCCCTGAAGATTAACAATCATTTTTTAGTTAAAACCAATCGTCATCGTCTTCCCAGCCATTTTCATAAGGAATGTCTCGTTTTTTTCCTTTACTATAACGTTGATCACTTCTTGATACATTGCGATCGCGCAGAGCCGTTTCACGATCGCCATCTTGAGGATAATCATTATAACGGGGGGATTGAGAGGAGCGAGAAGTGGGCTGAGAGCTTTTAGGATTACGAGGATTGGATAAACCACCACCGCCATAACCGTAATTATTGGGGTTGTCATAATCTCGATAGTCTCGACTAGGAGGCACTTTTGCACCGTATAAAGTAGTATCAGAATTACGATAAACTCGCTCCCTAGAGTTATAGTCATAATCATCATCATCGCCGACGAAAGTTTTTTTAATCGACTCAAAAAAGCCCTCGTTTTCATCGTCATATTGTAGTCTTACTTCACGATTTAACTCATAAAGAACATCTTGTAAATCGGCTTGACTTCTGTCTAAACGGCGATCATCATCTTTTTCTAAACTGTCGAGAATTTCACTACAAAGATTTTCTACATCTCGGCGGTAAGGATTAGTAAATTGACTACCAAAATCGAGAGTAACTTCCCTTAAACGACGTTGTGCTTGATCTGTCAAAGCCTTAGCTCGATTACGTTTTTCTACTCTATCCCGTCTTTCTCTATCTTCTTTAGAAAATTCTTCGGCTTCCTTCATCATGGCATCAACTTCTATTTGTGACAAAGTAGAAGCACCTTGAACAATAATACGTTGCTCTCTACCTGTAGTTTTATCTCTGGCGATTACCTGTAAAATGCCGTTAGCATCAATATCGAAAGATACCTGAATTTGAGGAACTCCACGGGGTGCAGGAGGAATACCCGTTAACTTGAAACGCCCTAAAGACTTGTTATCTTCAGCCATTTCTCGTTCACCTTGCACTACATGAATTTCTACAGAAGTTTGATTATTTTCTGAAGTAGAGAATATATCAGAACGTCTTACGGGAATTGTCGTATTTCGAGGCAAGAGTTTTTTTGTCACCCCCCCAATGGTTTCTACACCTATAGATAAAGGGGTCACATCAAGGAGTAAAATATCTTTGACTTCCCCTCCCAAAATTCCTGCTTGAATGGCAGCGCCCACGGCTACAACCTCATCAGGGTTAACATTTTGATTAGGCTCAATATCAATAAAACTACGAACAAGCTCTTGAACGATAGGAATGCGGGTTGAACCACCAACTAATACAACCTCATCTATTTGCACTGGACTTAATCCTGCGTCTTTCAAAGCACGTTGAATAGGGCGGCGTAAGCGAGACACTAAATCACCACATAATTCTTCAAATTTACTACGACTGAGGCTAGTTTCGATGTGTTTTGGCCCGTCTTCTGTAGCGGTGATGAAAGGTAAGTTAATCTCTGTATTACTAACTCCTGATAATTCAATTTTAGCCTTTTCGGCGGCTTCAGTTAACCGTTGTAAGGATTGCCTATCACGCCGTAAATCTACTTTTTCAGCTTCTAAAAATGCCTCCGCAAGATAATCAACAATTCTTCTATCAAAATCATTACCCCCTAACTGAGTATCACCGCTAGTGGCTTTTACTTCTAAAACTCCATCACCCACTTCTAGGATAGAAACATCAAAAGTGCCTCCTCCTAAGTCAAATACTAATATTTTCTCACTACGTCTTTTTTCTAAACCATAAGCTAAAGAAGCGGCTGTAGGTTCATTAACAATACGCAATACTTCTAACCCTGCAATTTTTCCTGCGTCTTTGGTAGCTTGACGTTGTGCATCATTGAAATACGCTGGTACAGTAATTACTGCTCCCGTGACTTCTTCTCCTAAATATCTTTCAGCTTCTTCGGCTAATTTGCGTAAAATCATCGCTGAAACTTCTTCAGGGGCAAATTCTTTCTTTAGTTTAGGGCAACGAATTTTAATATTATCAACCTCATCACGACGAATAGTATAGGGTACACGTTTTGATTCTTCGTTTAATTCACTGTATTTACGCCCCATAAAACGCTTAATGCCATAGTAAGTATTTTGAGGATTTAACACTCCTTGTCGTCTTGCCATTTGCCCAATGACTAACTCGCCATCTTTATTAAAACCTACCACAGAGGGAGTGGTGCGACTACCTTCAGAATTGGGAATAACGAGAGGCTTTCCCCCTTCCATAACTGCTACCACTGAGTTTGTTGTGCCTAAATCTATACCAACGACTCTACCCATTGTTACTTTTTTTCTCCAGTTTTCTCGTTATTTATCCTCCATGGAGGTTTTTCTAGTTTACTATTTATTTACAGAGGTTTAAACCCAATAATTGATAATATTTTTACCAATATTGTATTTTACTCTTTATTAAAACCTATCTTCAGGATTTACGTTATTATTTTACGAGGCAGAAAGAAATTAAAAATAATCTCCTTCTGTTTAAGTATTAAAGTATTTAGGTATTATATATTTTAATTAATAAAAATAACTAAGAATCTTTGTTGCCTTTTGCCTCTCCCTGAGTAAAGATACAGATGATTTTGCTTACTTATATCAATTTTGGATGATTATTAATGAGGAATCAATCAACTTTTTTTGATTAAATTTCATCCCATCCTGAAACCCCTGAAGACATCATATAACTGGTAACACTAGCTTCAAAAAAATTGGCTTTTGTATTACCTTCTTTTTTGGTGTCGGAAAATTTTTCTAAATGACTGTAAGGACTTTTGCTATAGTTACTATCAGTATAAAGAGGATCTAAGCCAATAGCTCGTAAACGAATATTCGCAAGGTATTTAGTATAACGCTCAGTGCTAGATTCTGTAATACCTAAGATATTATTCCCCACAATATGATTAGTCCATTTACACTCATGATTGACGGCGGTATCAAACATTTCGTAAATTTGATCTAAAGAATAATTAAAAGTTTGCATCGCTTCAGGAATTAGTTTTTGATATAATCTCACATGGCTTAATTCATCACGATTAATCATTTTAAATATATCGGCACTGCCCGGCATTAACATTCTAGCTGCTAAATTATAAAAATAAATAAAGCCATTATAAAAGTATAAACCTTCTAATAAATAATCACTTAAAAGGGCAATAAAATAATTTTCTTTAGTAGGATTATCGATATATTTTTGATAGAAACCAGCGATAAATTCACATCTCGCCGATAACACTTTATCTGTGCGCCAAAAATCATAAACTTGATCTCTTTTATCCCTAGGAATAATTGTCTCAATCATATATTGATAGGCGTGATTGTGCATCCCCTCTTGAGAAATTTGTTCAGCCATACAAAGGCTAATTTCTGGGGCTGTAATGGAGCTTTTTAAGTGAGGAATATTACAAGTTTGAACAGAGTCTAAAAAAGTTAAATAAGACAAAATACCTTCAAAAGCACGACGCTCATCTATGGTTAAATTCCAATAATCCGTTACATCTTGGGTTATATCAAGTTTTTGAGGTCATTTTTGTTCAGTCAAGATCGCTACTCCTAACTCGCTTTATTCAAGCTGCCATAAGTCACCTTATGGATCGGACTATATCATCATCTTTTACCTATATAAAAGAGTCCCCCGCTTCGACAGTCAAACGCTTACTGCCTACTCTACTAAGTCGGAAATCTTCCGCTTTTCGTTAGTCTCTACACCTTCTGTTATTTGTAACAGCTTGGCACGGTATTGTCTGTGGTGTAAAATTCTATGACAATTAGAACACAATAGGATACATTTATCTAATTCCCTGAATACCTTTTCTTTCCTTAACATCAACATATCTGTTTTTTACACTTAGAACAAATCTTACTTTTCATTTGCTATTTAGACAGATATTTTTTCCTGAGAATAACAAATTTTCTCGCAAAATAAACCACAGAGTTCCACCGTTTTCAAGGGATTTAAACTGGACTACCTAGTTAATCCAAAAATTCTCGCGCATCTGTTGATATAAACTAATCGCCCATGAATAACGAACGTCATTTAATTGCATTAAGTTGGTTGTATTACCAAACCAGACTGTTCTATTCTCAATGCGATCATCTCCTTCTGGATTAAAAATGGGAGTCAAAGGCATTTTCTGGTTAATGTCGTCAGCTATAATCACCATAAAATAAAAATTGAAATAATTGCGATGGTTAAAACACAATTATAACGAATCATTTTGACTTAGATAGAGAAACTTAAATGTAATTGCATGAAAGAAAACTATGTATTTTTAAATTTTATTTAGGAATAAAAATCAAGAAAAATTTATCCCTAAATATTAATATAAAATTATTTAAAATATCACTTTTTATACATAAAAAAAAGAGGTTTTAGTAATCATAAAAAAGAGGTTTTATGTTTATTTTAAGCGATAATAGCTTCTAGATCTGAAGATATTGTATTTTCTTCTTTATCGTCAATATTTGTTTGATTTTCCCTCTGTTTTTCATCATTTTCTAACTCTTGAACACACAAACGTTTACAAGGTATCGTATCAGATAAAATAGCACTAGCCATCATTCCTGAATGAATTTCCAGTAAAGCCTCTGGTAAAGCCTCAAAGATTAATCTTTGTCCTGGAAAAACTACTCTCTCAAAATACCAATTACTAATATTGGTGATCCTAGCTATTTGAATTTGGTTCGTCGCATTAACATAACAACATAAAATAGCATCATTTTCATTGTGAGGAATCGCATCTAATATTTGAGCCATGACGATGATGGGTTTATTAAAATTTAATTTATTTTGATACTGTCTAAGCTAACATTCCTTGATCCCAATTAGTTGTAAAGATGATTACCAATTCAATTTAATTTTCTTTTTTATCTTTTTTTCATGATAAGTTGGGATAATTATTAAGAAAATATTAAAATGTTGTTTATTGAATAATTCATCAATCAAATTCAATTAATTTTAGTAAATATCTTGACAATATCTTATGTTGATAATATGATTAGCTCTGGTTAAATAGTAAAATTTACAGATTTATTTTTCATATTAAGTTATTTTTCATCACTTTTTATTGTTAAGTAAAAGAAAGAATTTTATTTATAATCGTTATTTTTAAACTAAAAACTTTTTTTCAATGATCGTATTGAAAAGTTCTATATTTTTAGAAAAATTATTGATAATTAATTTTAAATAATTGATTTTATTAATAGTTGATTTTAGTTCAAGTGCATAATGAAAAGTTCCTCTAAATAATAAACCTGATTTGATCTTATTCTCTTTAGTTTTAACCTTAATATCAGTGATATTAATTAATAATGGGTTTTGTAAAAATGGATAATGAAAAGTGACTTGCATTTTTACTGGTTTTAATCCTAAAATATCCCATTTATCGCTATTTAATAATATTTCTCTCATAAATTTTTCCCCATTATCTTTACTACCTGGTAGAGACATTAAACGTCTAATATTTAGCTGTATTTTTTGCCAATTATAATTATTAAATTTATCGATAAAACGAATAATAATTTTTTGTAAATCAACATAGTTACTTCCTTTTTTTATAATAAAAGATATTTTGCCTATGGCAATAAAAATATTTATGCCTTCTTTAAAAGAAAATTGTAATAACTCTGGTTTACTTATTATGGGTTTTTCTAATTGCCAATCTAAAGGAATTATGCCAAGTTCTCTAAGTATTACTAAGTTAAATTGACTAGGATTAATAGTACCGCAAAAAAATGTCACCATAATATCATGATGATCATAAATTTTAATCGGTTTTTGAGGTTCAAAGTTTTTCGGAAAAAATATTTTCATCTTTCATTAAGTATTGTAAAGTAGAGTAAGAAACAGAATTTATTTAATTGTAGGGAATTTATTTATGACACTCACCGTTGGCACTAAAGCACCAGCATTCACCACTAAAGATGATAAAGGTAATATTGTTTCTTTGTCTGATTTTGCAGGTAAAGTAGTAGTTTTATATTTCTACCCTAAAGATGATACTCCGGGTTGTACCATTGAAGCTCAAGGTTTTCGTGATAATTATGAAGAATATCAAGGTAAAGATGTTGTTGTGTTAGGAGTTAGTAACGATGACGAAGCCTCCCACACGAAATTTAAAGAAAAATATGGTTTGCCTTTTAGTCTTTTAGCTGATACCGATAGAAGTATCTCTCAAGCCTATGATGTTGATGGTGGCGGTTATCCGAAACGAGTTACTTATATTATTAATGGTGACGGAGTTATTTCTCATGTTGATGATAAAGTAAAAACTGCTACTCATGCTCAAGATATTCTGGCAACTATTGCTTAAATTTATAGTTTAAAACCTCCCCTTGAAAAGGGGGTGAAACCAATTCACCCCTACAGTATTCCCTGTTTCCCTTCTAACTCCTAACTCCTAACTCCTAACTCCTAACTCCTAATTAATCATTACTTAACAGTAGTTACACTAGCTGAATTATCAAATTGAGATTCAAGGTTAAAACCACGGTAAGCAGTAATATATAACTCTTTTAAATCCTTAATGAGAGGATAACGAGGATTTGTGCCTGTACATTGATCATCGAAGGCTTCTTCTGCTAAACTATCGAGGGAATCATAAAAAACCTGATCTTCAATGGTTAATACTTCTTTAATCGTGGCAGGAATACCTACTTCTCGTTTTAGGTTTTCGATGGCTTCCACTAATTTTTCGACTTTTTCTTCCTCCGTAACACCACCTAAATGTAAATAATCGGCAATTTGTGCATAACGGAAAAGGGCGTTAGGATATTTATATTGAGGGAAAATCGCTTGTTTAAAAGGTGCATCCGTAGCGTTATAACGAATAACATGACTTATCATCAAAGCATTAGCTAAACCGTGAGGCACATGAAATTGTGAACCTAGTTTGTGAGCTAAAGAGTGACAAATTCCCAAGAAAGCATTAGCAAACGCCATTCCCGCAATGGTTGCCGCTGAATGTACTTTTTCTCTTGCCTTAACATCTGTTGCCCCGTTATGATAAGCACTAGGAAGATATTTAAACAATAAACCGATGGCTTTTAAACATAAACCACTGGTAAATTCTGTGGAGTAAATAGAAACATAGGCTTCTAAAGCATGAGTAAGGGCATCAACGCCACCAAAAGCAGTTAAACTTTTAGGCATATTTAATACTAACTCAGGATCGACAATAGCGATATTCGGAGTTAACGCATAGTCTGCTAAAGGATACTTAATGCCCGTTTTGTCATCTGTCACCACAGCAAAAGGTGTTACTTCTGAACCAGTACCAGATGTGGTAGGAATGGCTACCATCATAGCTTTTGTGCCTAGGGGGGGTAAATCATAAACTCGCTTACGAATATCCATAAAACGAGTAGCAATACCTTCAAATTCTACCTCTGGATGTTCATAAAGTAACCACATAATTTTGGCTGCATCCATAGGAGAACCACCACCTACTGATATAATTACGTCAGGGTTAAATTTATTCAGTAATGCTAATCCACGATTAACAGTACTTAAAGAAGGATCAGGCTCTACATCATAGAACACATCATATTTGATACCCATTTGCTCTAAAACCCCTTCAATTTTTACCGTCACCCCTAAATCATAGAGAGGTTTATCCGTGACAATAAAAGCACGATGTTTTCCTGCTAAATCTCCTAAAGCAACAGGAAGACAGCCATATTTGAAATAAACTTTCGGTGGTACTCTAAACCAAAGCATATTTTCTCGTCGTTCGGTGATAGTCTTAACATTGAGTAAATGATGTACTCCAACATTCCCACTAATAGAGTTACCGCCCCAACTACCGCAACCAAGAGTTAAAGAAGGGTCAAGACGGAAGTTATATAAGTCACCAATAGCACCCTGAGAAGAAGGAGTATTTACTAATACCCTACTTGTCTCCATTTTTTCTTCAAAATACTCGATTAAATTATGTTTTTCAGGACTAATATAAATACAAGAAGTATGTCCTTTTCCTCCGAATTCAACTAATTTAGCTGCTTTTTCCGTAGCTTCTTCAAAGGTAGTTGCCCTATACATTGCTAAAATTGGGGATAGTTTTTCATAGGATAAAGGTTCATTAAAACCAATATTTTCTACCTCAGCAATTAACAATTTACTATCTTCAGGAATGGTAATATTTGCTAATTCGGCAATTTTTGTCACGGATTGCCCCACTATCTCAGCATTAATTCTACCATCTTTGAGGATAATATTTCTTAACTTCTCTAAATCCTCAGAATGAACGAAATAAGCTCCTCTACGTTCAAATTCTCCCTTAAACTCGTCATAGATCTCATTTTCAACAATTACCGACTGCTCAGAGGCACAAATCATTCCATTATCAAAAGTCTTACTGAGCATGATAGAAGATACTGCCATTTTGATATGAGCGCTTTTTTCGATGACGGCAGGAGTATTTCCCGCACCAACTCCTAGGGATGGATGCCCTGAAGAATAAGCAGCTTTTACCATACCGGGGCCCCCTGTTGCTAAAATTAATTTAATCTCAGGATGTTGCATTAAGGCTTGAGATACTTCTAAAGTAGGCTCATCAATCCAACCGATAATGTCTTCAGGTGCGCCTGCGGCAATGGCTGCATCTCTTACAATTCTAGCTGCTTCAACAGTACTTCTTTTTGCCCTCGGATGAGGAGATAAAATGATAGCATTACGAGTTTTTAACGCTAAAAGGGTTTTAAAAATTGCTGTAGAAGTGGGGTTTGTAGTGGGAATTATTCCAGCTATTATGCCTAAAGGTTCGGCTATTTTTTCAATGCCATATAATTCATCTTTTTCGATAACTCCACAGGTTTTTTCATCTCGATATTTGTTATAAATAATCTCAGAAGCAAAATGATTTTTTATAACTTTATCTTCAATAATTCCCATTTCTGTTTCGCTACAAGCCAGTTTTGCTAAGGGAATACGAGCATCATTGGCGGCTAAAGCTGCTCTTTTGAAAATGCGATCAACTTGTGCTTGAGTAAAATGTGCATACTGTTTTTGAGCTTTTTTAACTTTAGTAATTAATTGCTCTAATGTGGCTAAATTGTTTGTAATGTTCATTAATAATTACTCCTTTAACTAAGCATTGAATAGAAAAATTTAATCTGTCAATAAAAAACAAATATTTAATTATCTATCTCAATTTAATTATAGATGATCTTTTTAGGATAGTTCATTTATTTATCGATGAACAAAAAATATAGAAGATATAAGTTATTAATTATCTATTGTCAATTATTCTGTCTTAATTTTGTGTATCAATAATTTGATTTTTAAATATTTTACTTAATACCTAATACTTACTCTGATAAATTATACTTTTTCCCGAAAGGCTAATTAAGATTATATTTATAGTTTATAAATCATGACAAAATTTTTTACTTGTCAATAATTATCACAAAATTGCTTCTACAAGTATTTTTATTTGGGGAATAATATTAGCAAAATGAATATGTAAATAGGAGGCATAAATATTTTGAATTTGCCATCCTTGATAAGATAATATTTGTTGAGTATAATAATCTTTAATTTCTATAATTGGTGAGTTAGAATCATGATAATTTTTACCACGATGAAATTCATGCCCTTTTAAAATTATGTTATCTTTAAAGAGTTTATTCTTGATTAAAATTTTCCCTTCCCGATAACCAAGAGTTAATTTTTTATCCATCATCGCAATATTAGGTAAAACTCCTACCATTTCCCATGATTTACTTTCAAAATCAATAATTTTTTCTGATAAATACATCATTCCTCCACATTCTGCATAAGTAAAAATACCTGAATTTATAGCTTTTTTTAATGATTTTATCATAGTTATATTTTTCGCTAATTCAGAGGCAAAAACTTCAGGAAACCCGCCTCCTAAATAAATTCCTTGAATGTTATCAGGTATTTTATCATCATTTATAGGGCTAAAAAATACTAATTCGACTCCTAAACTTTCTAAAATATCAAAGTTATCTTGATAATAAAAATTAAAGGCTTTATCTCTGGCGATCGCAATTCTGATGTTATACTTTTTTTGAGGAGTAAAATGGGAAGAATTAATGACAAGTTTATTAGTAAAATAATTTTGTTTTTCCTGAAAGTAAGGCATTAATATATCCCAAGAGAAACTATTTTCAGCGAGAATACCTAATTGTTTAAAAATTTGTTTATGAAGTGTAATTTCTTCGGTGGGAATTAAGCCTAAATGTCGTGATGGCAACTCAATATATTTCTCTCTAAACCATATCCCAACTATGGGAATTGAACATATTTTTAACCCTTCTTTTAATAAAGATAAGTGCTTTTCACTACCAACTTTATTTAAGATTATTCCTGCTATTCTAACTTCTAAATCTAAGTTAACATATCCATAGATAATTGCCGCAATAGAAGTACTTAATTTACTACAATCAATAATTAAAATAACGGGAATTTGCAATAATTTAGCAATATGAGCAGTGCTTCCGTAACAGAAAGAAGTATGAGTAGGAACACCATCATATAACCCCATAACTCCTTCAATAATACTAATATCTGCTTGTTGACTATGATAGGAAAAACATGATTTAATATAATCTTCAGAGGTTAAAATAGGATCAAGATTACGACAAGGTAAACCAGTAATAGCAGTATGAAACATGGGATCAATATAATCAGGGCCAACTTTAAAAGATTGAATGGATTTCCCTTGATTTTTCAACCATGATAATAAAGCTAAAGTGATGGTAGTTTTGCCAACGCCACTTCTTTCTCCAGCAATAATTAAAGGCATTTGATAATTAGGAATTAGGAATTAGGAATTCAAAAGGAAACGGGGAATAATTTATCTGTGAGAAAATTAGAGATTTTACAAAATTTAGTTATCAAAAAAATTAACAACTTCTTTTGCAATTATTTCTGTGCCATTTTTAGCTATTTTATCATTACTTTGAGGGGGTAATAATTCTTGATTCAAAAAATCCCAATTACCTTCAAAAAAATCTTGATAATTAACAATATTATGATAACTATAATCTTTTAAACCCTGTAACAAAATTTCTGCTTCGGCAAAACCTTCTCTTGTCACACTAATTAAAGGAATCTCTAGGCGCATACTTTCAGCGAAAGTACTAAAACCTGGTTTAGACATTACTCTACCACATATGGGCATAAAATCTACAGGACGATCACATTTATCAGTAACTTTAAATAAATTAGGTAAATCTGGTGCATTTGTAGCAAAAGTAATAAACTGATAATGGGGAAAACGACTTAAATTTTCATAGGGAATTGCCTCTATTCCCAAGCCACCAAAAGTTAATAAAATAGTTTTTTCTTTTTCGGTAAAAAGGTTAAATTTTTCTCGCAATTTAGCTTCAGAATAACGAGGAATACCGCCAGTTAAACCCATATTTTCTATCAGAGGAAAACTAGCCATTTCTTCTGCTAAAGGTAAACGAAAAAGACGCTGACATTTTTGATAACGACGAGTTAACCAATCAGCAATTTCTGTAAATTCGTCACCCCAAGCGCGATAAATAAAATCCCAACCAAAATTACTCATCATCCAACAGGGAATACCAGCTTTTTCGGCAATAGTTGCAGCCATAGCAGGAATATCAGCTAAAATTAAGCTAACTTGATTAATATTAATAAATTCTACTTCTGTTGCTACGATTTCCTTTTCCCGAAGACGATATTCTTTCATTTTCGCCAAAGTTGCGGCTAAATCCATCGTCAAACTATCAGATTGAATAACTCCCACATCAAAAGCGCGATAACGATAAATAAAATCTCCCTCAATATAAGATTCTAACAACCATCGAGGTGCAGTAGTTACTAATATTAATAGAATATCGGGGTTTAATTTTTGAACTTGATTTGCAATAGTAGCCATTCGTACTGCATGACCAAATCCATGATTTGTGATAGCTAAATATAAAACAGGTCGAGACATGAGATAATTATTAAACAAAAATTTAAAGTTAGTCAAGGTTAAATAATAGCTGATAATAGTAAAGGTAAAGTCAAAAAATATTTATAAATAGGTATTTTTTTACTTATTCCGATAAAATAAATATTATCTAAGTATTTCTCTTGAAAAAAAGCAGTGAATGAGAGTTTAAATCATATTCGACAGACTATTATTTTAATCAAATATTATAGCTTTGATTTAGGTAGTTATAATATTAGAGAATTAATTGTAAAATGGACTAAAATTTATCCTCATAATTGGCTACCTTTAGGGATAACAGAAGCTATTTATCAAGGAAGATTAAAAGCTGTTTCTGTGGAACAAATTTTGAATTTATGGTTAAAAAAAGGGGGTATTAATCAAAGCTTTAACTATGAATTTTGTCGTTTAATTAAACCTGAGACTAATTTTTTTTTAGAAGAAGATAAAGAGTTAAAAGATATTTTTAGTCAGGAATACCAAAACCAAGAATCAAAAAATATTTTACCAATTAATGATGGGGAAATATCTAGGGAGAATATAGGGATTATTTCTCCTGAATTTTCTTTGGATAATTTTCAACCGTTGAATGATTATTCACAATGTTTTCAAAAATTAAAATCCTTTACTATCGATAAAAAATTAGATAAATTATAATAGGTAAACTTGTTAACTATTGGAATATATTTAACTAAAATTTTATCTTAAAACAGCTCATAAATAAAAGTATTGGAATCAAATTTATGGTTAGAATAAACTATTATTAGTGTTAACGCTTTTAAAAACATTTAAACAATTAAATTAATATCTTTCTTAGTAAAGGGTAAATCATCATTTATTGCCTTTATTTCTTCTTCAGCACTAAAATTAATTTCATTAATATATTGATTTAAAATATTATTCATTCTAGGATGATAAAAACGGTGCATACTATAGTTAGAAGTAGCAGGAAAACCTCTGCGACGTTTGTGTGTCCCCCCAGCACCAGGGTCATACATTTTAATACCTTGAGTTATTCCCCATTCTATAGGTTTATAGTAACAAGTCTCGAAATGTAAACAGTCAAATTCGGCTAAACTCCCCCAGTATCTACCATATAAATTCTCTCCTTTACGAATACAAAAAGACATTCCCACAGGAGTATTTTCGTCATTTTCTCTATAGGCGGTAACTAACATTAACCTATGTTTATAATTAGGATAAAGTTGCTCAAAAAATTGTTTTTTTAGATACTTACTTCCCCAATAAAATTTATCACAAGTGTTACTATAAAACTTATAAATATAGGGATATAAATAATGAGGAATATCATCACCAACTAAATTTTTAGTAATTAATCCAGCCTTTTCAACGGCTTTTCTTTCTCGTTTAATATTCTTTCTTTGATTAGAGTTAAATATTTGTAAATAATCATCAAAATTATTAAAATTATTATCACTCCAAATATAACCATGATGCATCCAAGCCGTAAAACCAAATTGAGAAATTACTGACTGCCATTGAGGATCTACAAACAAAAAGTTACAACCTGAAAGTTTATTTTTAAAACAAAAATTATCAATAGCATTAACCATTATTTCTGTAATTTTTAATTCGTCTTCTCCTTCAGCCATTAAGAAACGATAACCTACCGCAGGAGTAAAAGGAGTCATACCCAATAATTTAGGATAGTATTCAATATTTAAACGATAAGCTAAATCAGCCCATTGATGATCAAAGACAAATTCACCGTAACTATGACCTTTTATATATAATGGCGCAGCCGCAATTAAATTATGTTCATGCCAAACAGTTATATGGCAAGGTTGCCAACCTGTGCGAGGATGAACACTACCAGAAGTTTCAAGGTTATTTAACCACTCCCATTCTAAGAAAGGAGTAGAAAGGGGTAAAGCCATAACATCCCATGATGATTGAGGAATTTCTGCTATTTTTTCATGCCAACGAATAGTATAAGGAGAATCTTTTTTTTTGCCAAAAAGTTTATCAATCATAACTCAAGGGGATTTTAGTGATTACATTACCACTTATTATAAACAAAACAATTGTCGAGAAATAGAGAATGAAAATAACTCCCAATAGTTATAGAATCCAGATATTTAACAAGAAAATTAATTACCATCAGAAAATTAAGGTTAAATAGTAAAAGAAACATTTTATTTTTTGTCCATGACTACTGCTACCATCGATAACTTAACTGATAATCTTTTAATCCCAGAAAACTCTCCTCTACATCAAGCAGAAGGCGTTTATGTTACAGTACACGGACATTTTTATCAACCTCCTAGGGAAAATCCTTATCTTAACGTCATCGAAAGACAGCCTAGCGCACATCCTTTTCATGATTGGAATGAACGTATTTTTTATGAATGTTATCGTAATAATGCCTTTGCTCGTATTTTCAATAATGATGGTGATATTGTCGGCATTGTCAATAATTATGAGTATCTGAGTTTTAATATTGGCGCTACTTTAATGTCATGGTTAGAAAAATATGATCTTGAAGTCTATCATAAAATTATTGAAGCGGATAAAATTAGTTGTCAAAAATTAAATGGTCACGGTAATGCCATCGCTCAAGTGTATAATCATATTATCTTGCCCCTTGCCAACGAAAAAGATAAATATACCCAAGTAAGATGGGGAAAAGCGGATTTTTATCATCGTTTTGGCAGACAACCAGAAGGAATGTGGTTAGCAGAAACGGCGGTAGATTATCCCACTTTAGAAGTATTAATTGCCGAGGGAATCAAGTTTATTATTCTTGCGCCAACTCAAGCTAAAAAGTGTCGGCAAATGGGAGATAATCAGCAATGGCAGGAAGTAGGAGGAGGACAAATTGATCCCACTCGTCCCTATCGATGTTATGTTAATAAAAAGGATTATATTGATATTTTCTTCTATGATGGCCCTATTTCTGGAGATATGGGTTTTGGAGATGTTTTATTAAGTAGTAATCATTTTTATTCTCGCCTAAAATCAGCCGTAAGAGGAGATAATAGACAATCACAAATTATTTCGGTGGCTACCGATGGTGAAACCTTTGGGCATCATAAAAAAGACACAGAAAAATGTCTTGCCTATGCTTTTACTCAAGAATTTCCTCAAAAAGGGTGGACTGTTACCAACTATGCGCATTATCTTAGTATTGTTACCCCTCAATGGGAAGTAGTATTAAAACCCGTTACCGCTTGGAGTTGTTATCACGGTGTGGAAAGATGGAAAGATGATTGTGGTTGTGGTGGCGGCGGTGAATATCATCAAAAATGGCGTAAACCTTTACGAGAAACTTTAAATTGGTTACGAGATGAATTAACCAAAGTTTACGAAGATGTTGGCTATAACTACTTTAAAAATCCTTGGTTAGCCAGAGATGAATATATAAAAGTTATTTTAGATCGTAACCCAGACAATGTTAAACAATTTTTAAACATCCATAGTATTCATCAATTATCATCTGCTGAAGAAATTGACGCTTTACGATTATTAGAAATCCAAAAAAACTCTTTATTAATGTTTACCAGTTGTGGTTGGTTTTTTGAAGAAATTTCCCGCCCTGAAGGTACACAGATATTACGTTATGCTTCCCATGCCATGGAGTTAGTAGGAGAAATTGCTGGAGTACAATTAGAGAAAGAATTTATTACTCGTTTAGCTGATGCACCAAGTAACGTTAAAGAATATGCTAACGGTGAAGGAGTTTATCGTCAAGGGGTAATACCCTCGAAAGTAAATTTAGAACAAGTAACCGCTCATTATGCGCTCAGTTCTTTATATAATAATTATCAAGACGAAGAAACTATCTATTGTTACTCTACTCAACAATTAGATTATCAAAAACAACAAATAGGTTCTTTGACTTTGACTATAGGACAAGTATGCTTAACATCTAATATAACTTGGGAAAAAGGACATTTTATCTTTGCGGTTTTACACTTGGGAGGATGGGATTTTCATTGTTGTATTCAACCTTTTTCTAGTCGTCTAGCTTATAGCCAAATGAAAGAAGAATTGTTTTTGATGTTAAAACAAACCAGTATTGTAGATTTAATTTTAACTATGAGTCGTTTATTTGGTAATAAATCCTTTGATTTAAAACATCTTTTCGCTGAAGAAAGACTATCTATTATGCAAAAATTAACTACTACTACGAAAAAAAGGCTTGATCAACTTTATACTCAAGTATATCGAGATAATTATAGTATTTTACTTGCTTTTCAACGGGATGAAGTACCAATTCCTCAAGAGTTGCAAGTAGCAGCAGAAGTTGCCATTTCTTATCGTTGTCTAAAAGTCATTGAGACTATTAATACTAATCATCCTAGCTTAGATATTTTAGATTCTTATTTAACTGATTTAGAAACTATTGCTAATGAAGCGGATTATTTAAGATGTAAGTTAGAGATACCAAAAGGTAAAAAAACCCTTGAAAATTTAATTTTATCTTGTCTTCAACAAATCTTATCTTCACAAAGAGTTGATACCTTAGAAACAGATATTCAATTGATAGATAAGTTAATCAAAATAGGTAAACAATTAAGATTAAATCTTTGGTTAGATAAAGCTCAAGAAACCTATTATTATTTTATACATCAACAAATATTACCTAATCTCTCTCAAGATAATTTATCTTCTTCTGATAATCATAATTTACGTTGTTGGAAAAAGTTAGGGGATTTTTTAGACGTCTTTTTCCCCTCCTTAAAAGAAATATAAATAATCAATCAACCTCTCAATCTTGGGAATATAGTAATTATACTCGTACTTTTCCTAAAAAATAATACCCGTTGAGTTTTTGATTTAAACCCGCTTTTTTGACTGTAAAATACCTTAACCGTTGATTTTCTAATAAGCAAAACTTGAAAAATATAATGTACATAAAATATCGTCTTGCTTTAAGTCAACACACAATTAATTTCACTTAGTCTCTATGACAAAATCTATCTCTATTTAATTTTTTTTGTCATCCCCTAAAAAAAATCGAAAAAAGAAGGAAAAATTTCTTGTCATTTTTTGTTTTTATTGCTATAGTAAAATAATGGAAATCTGTATTTTTTGAAAATAGATTTAAATATTCTATTATTAACCATATACTATATTATTACAAAAAAAGAAGAAAAAGTCAAGGTAAAAAACAAATTTTTTTGAGCTTTTAATTCATAAATAATAAAAATACATAGCTTTAAAAGCTAGTCTTATTGATTTTTAATTAATTAAAGGGTGACCACAGGCTGTCCATTTTCAGGGGATAATTGATAACTACCTTTTTCTAAACCATGTTTAACTGTTATCCTTTCATCAAAAACAAAACATTCCCCTTCCCATAAAGTCTCTTGGGGAGGGATTTCCTCTAAATATTTCAGGATTCCTCCTTCAAGGTGATAAACTTCTTTAAAACCTTTACTTAACATCAAAGCCGTAACTTTTTCGCATCGAATACCACCAGTACAAAATAATGCTACTTTTTCATCTTTTTCTGGATTTAAGTTATTATTTATATAATCATTAAACTGTGTAAAAGAATCAATATGGGGATTTTGTGCATTTTTAAAAGTGCCAATTTCATATTCATATTCATTGCGAGTATCGACAACTTTTACTTCTGGATTAGATATTAAATTATTCCAATCTTTAGGTTTAATATAAGTACCAACTTGTATATTAGGATTAGCTTCATCAATGCCAAAAGTGATGATTTCTCGTTTTATTTTAACTTTCATTCTCTTAAAAGGCATCTTTTCTACTTCACAGAATTTAATTTCTAATGATTCATAATTAAGCTCTTTTTTGATATTATTAATTACTTTATCTAGCTCTTTTTTTTCTCCAACAATATTAGCATTAATCCCTTCTTTGGCAATTAATATTGTACCTTTTATTTGACTTTCATTACACCAATTCAAAAATTTAGTTTGTAAATCTTTGAGGTTATCTAATACTAAAAAACGATAAAAAGACGCAAATGTAAAACTCATGAAATTTATTTTTCGAGAAAACTCAATGAATGGGATATATTTATTTCTTTCTCATCATACTTTAGATACAATTAACAGTAAACTATTTTATTCTTTTTTTATATTATGACAAGTTTACAAGTAGGCGATCGCACTCCAGATTTTACTTTACCCTCAGCCACAGGAGAAAACGTTAGTTTAAGCGACTTTCTAGGAAAAAAAGCCGTAGTAATTTATTTCTATCCTAAAGATGATACCCCCGGATGTACCGCCGAATCTTGTGCTTTTCGAGATAGCTATGACGTATTTCAAGAAGCAGGAGCAGAAGTTATCGGTATTAGTAGCGATTCTGTGACTTCTCATCAACAATTTGCCAGTAAATATCAACTACCTTTTATTTTATTAAGCGACACTCAAAACCAAGTAAGAAAATTATTTGATGTACCAGCAACTCTTTTTATCTTACCTGGTAGAGTTACCTATATAATTGATAAAAATGGTATTGTCCGTCATATTTTTAATTCTATGTTAGATTTTAAAGCCCATGTGGATGAAGCCTTAAAAACTATCAAATCTATGTAATTAAACTTCTTTTCTCAGGGTGGAATAAGGATTGAAAAGTTAACAGAGGAAAACTAAATATTCGAGATGTCAACTATGAGTATTTCTTATAAACTCCCCGTTTCCTTTCTATCTTCTATCTTCTATCTCCTATCTCCTATCTCCTATCTTCTATCTCCTATCTCCTATCTCCTATCTCCTATCTCCTATCTCCTATCTCCTATCTCCTATCTCCTATCTCCTATCTCCTATCTCCTATCTCCTATCTC
>JAACUG010000081.1 GCA_009993045.1 Cyanobacteria bacterium CG_2015-22_32_23 | reverse complement strand
GTTTTGCGGCTTCAGAAATAGATAATTTACTCATTACTAGAGTTTAGCTTAATAAATGAGTAAGTTTAAGAAGATTTAAGTAACTTTTTGTTAACTGTTAAAAGCCCTCTCTGGCAATGCGATCCATAGTCGGGGTTGGAATCACACCGCCGAAGGTACTCGGTACGCCGAACCCAGCGTCGTCGGTGATGATTAGCAGTACGTTGGGGGCATCCTGGTGCGGCATGATTCGGGGTGCCCACCAGGGTTTAGACTGTAGGGCATCGTCTTTGATCACCCCGCCAAATTGGGGAGCGGGAGCAGGCAGTTGCTCCCCACTGATGGACATGGTGGCACTGGGGGAACCGGGTACGCCGTTGATTTTTTGGGCGATCGCTGGGCCATACCAGATCCCTGGGGCGGCAACCATCACCGTAGCTAGGAAGCCAATTAGTATTGGCTTGAGACGATCAGGCAACAGTGGACGTAACTGTGCCAATAAGTTTTTAATCATTTCTTAGTCATCTCCTATTAAATCTCTTAATAAAAATTTCCTTTTATCTTGGTTTAGCCAAGATGAGGAGTATCGTCAGAACAGCGTGTACAAAAATTGCTGGCCACATTAGTATTCCGTTTAAATTGTCCACGAAGCCGACGTACGCAAAATACAGCGTAACAGCCGCACTGTAGGCCAAAATCCCGATCTGGGGTGTGCTTGACCAGCAAGCGACTCCTAAGGCGATCAGGGCAATGCCAGTCACGCGAGCAACAGTTAGGGCAATACCAGTCAGTTCTACACCAAACAATAATTGCCCGACTAACGAAGGCACAATCAGCAACGCCAACCCCGTCGCAGTTTCACTGATAGCAGCCATCACAAGTACTCTTTTCATCGGATATCTTTCCACTCCTTTCTCCGTTTATCTGGTTTCAAGCCGCTAGATCTTTGATGTTGCCTTAGGCTCTGGTTCGAGGTTGAACGTCAGACGGTTGATCGTGCCAGTGAACTTAAACGGAACATCGTAGCGATTCTCCACCAGTGCGACACCAGTGCGCGTATCCTCTCCGATGTCAAAGGTTTCGTCCTCTGGAAATGTAATTGGTGTGCTGTTTTCCATTGATTTTTTGGCCACTTCCTTGCCATCCACAGAGAGTACTCCCGTTCCTCCTTTACCCAAGCCTGGGCTATCGGACTTGAAGTCGAAGACGATAGTATGCTTGCCAACGCTCAACGTAGGTCCTTCCCAAGTCGTGCGTTTGAGATCGAGCAGGTTGTAGAGGAATACGGGCTTTGTTGCACCCAAATTCAGCAGCAATGTGGCAACCACCGCAATCACCCAAAGCGATCCAAGCAACAGCATTCCATAGCCAGTCCGCAGTTTTCTGCCTGACCAGGCTCGACTTTTGCCGAACCAGGTTAGAAGCAGTCCGCCGATCAGCAACCCTAAGCCTGCTATCTTGAACCAGTGATTTTCAAGCCAATAGTTGTAACTCCTGCTCAGGAACAGTCCATAGCCGCCGAAGCGCCCGCCCTCAGTGACGATCATGCCTTCCGCACCACCTTTGGGGATCTCTACCTCTGCGGTAATGGTGTAGGACTTGTTCAGAATATTCGGCGCAGTACTGCTCGGTACGCTGGCCAATGGACCAGAATAGGTGAACTCTGTCCGCCCTGCCGTCAGACTCGGTTTAGGTGAATTCCAGCGCGACAGCGATGTGTTATCAAGAGGTAGTACGTCATACTTTGCCGCTTCCAGGTAGAAGAGGTTTTGTAACTGCGTTAGCTTCTCTGGCATTTTGGCCGCCAGGTCGTTGTTCTCTGTGGGATCCTCCATCACGTTGTAAAGTTCCCACTTGTACCCAGTAATCACATCCGGTGGGTTCTTCGTACTAAGCTCCCACGGCAACGTGGCCGGGGTCGTCGCCGCGACCCACCCATCGTGATAGATGGCACGGTTGCCCAGCATCTCGAAGTATTGAGTCGTGTGCCGAGTCGGGGCATTGGCGTTCGCCTTGTCCCAAGTATATGCCATGCTCGTGCCTTCAATCGGCTTTTGCTCGATGCCGTCAATCATGTTAGGCGCCACAATATCTGTCGCCTCTAGAATGGTCGGCACGATGTCGATGACATGGTGGAATTGGCGACGGATACCGCCGGGATCGCTGATATGGCCGGGCCAGGACATGGCCACGCCTTGGGCCGTACCGCCGAAGTGCGATGCCACTTGCTTCATCCACTTGAACGGTGTATCCATTGCCCAGGCCCAAGGTGCGGCAAAGTGCGGGTAAGTTCGATCCGATCCCCAAAACGGGTACCAAAGGAACTGATCTTTGACTGGCACTTTGACACCATTGAAAGTAGTGAACTCGTTGGGCGTACCGTTGAGCATCCCTTCAGCGCTGCCACCATTGTCGCCACTGATGTAGATGATCAGGGTATTGTCTAGCTCACCGAGGTCTTCGACGGACTGAATAACTCGGCCGATCTCATGATCGACGTAAGCCTGATATGCCCCATAGACATCCGCTTGCTTGATGAAGAGTTTCTTTTGTTCTGGGCTAAGGGAGTCCCACCGAGGTAGCTTCGCACCACCGTAGATGTCCTGTCCGTCTGGCCAGGAAGTCAGTTGGGCATTTTCGGGCATGATGCCGAGCTTTTTCTGGTTGGCGAAAATGGTCTCTCGCAATTTTTCCCAGCCATCGTCAAAGAGGTGCATGGCGCTAATCTTATCGATCCATTCCGGGGTGGGATGATGGGGAGCGTGTACGCCGCCTGGGACGTAATACACAAAGAATGGCTTTTCGGGGGCAAGCTCCTTAAGCTGTTTCATGTGCTGGATCGCTTCGTCAGCCATAGCTGTAGTTAGATTCCAGTTAGGATTGTCCCGAAATGGATAAATGGGGGTCGTATTGCGGAACAGGTTTGGTTGCCACTGGCTAGCGTCGCCACCAACAAAGCCGTAGAAATATTCAAATCCCATGCCGTTAGGCCACTGGTCGAAGGGCCCAGCTTGGCTGTTCTCGAAGAATGGCGTGTTGTGGTCTTTGCCGAACCACGCAGTGGAGTAGCCGTTTTTCTTCAAGATTGTGCCAATGGTACCCTTCTCAATCGGGATGATCGAGTCGTAACCAGGAAACCCGGTTGCGATTTCGCCTACCACCCCAAAGCCGGCCGAGTGATGATTCCGTCCGGTGATGATCGCAGCCCGCGTCGGTGAGCAGAGGGAAGTTGAGTGAAAGTTTGTGTAACGTAGGCCACTGTTCGCGATACGATCTAGGGCTGGGGTCGGGATGACACCGCCGAAGGTACTCGGCGAACCGAATCCGTCGTCGTCGGACATAATTAGTAGCACATTGGGGGCTTTCTTAGGCGGAACGACGCGCGGTGGCCACCAAGCCTTTGACTCCGAAGCTCTTTGCTTAATTACCCCACCAAACTTCGGATCGGGCGGCGGAAGTTGTTGTCCGCTAATAGTGGTAGTGGCATTGGCTGAACCTAACTTGCCCGTAACCTGCGGCGTGAACTTGGCATCGGATGGCGGAAGCTGTTTTGCGCTGATGCTAACGGCAGGTGAGCCGGAAGTGTCCTCGAGGGTCTGGGCGATGGCCGAAGAAAAAAATGCTCCCGAACCTATTACCATGAAGAAAACCAGTATTCCTACCGATATGAGCTTAAAATTTTTCGGAAATAAGCTATTAAGAAAATATCTAAAACGTGTAAGCATTATTTTACTAGGTTGCTTAATTCCAAAATGGATTACTTAGGTCAATAGTACAAACCATACTTTGATTTTCAAAGGTGTTAATCCAATTTTTCATGGTTGATTTACCTTCATTGCCTTTTATCCAAGTAACGGTAATCAAGTTGATTTGATTTTCGTCCGATTCACAAGAAAATTGAGGGGCATTATCAGGAAGATTAACTAATTGTTCTTCACATTGCCATTGATTAGTTTTGATGGTGTCTTGCCAATTATTAACGAGTTTAACTTCTACCAAAATTCCTTGATTTTCTTGACTGCAATACCATGTTTTTAACTGATCGGGATCAGTTGGTAAATCATCTACATTTGCTGGAATCACGGTAGGAATCTTTGAGGGTGTTTGCGCTTTTAAGGGAATTAAGGTTACATTACTCCAAATTCCGCTTAATAAAGTTACGATGGTAAATAATTTTAAATTCATAAATTAATTTCTCACTTATTTTTTAACTAAAAGAATCTATAAAAGCTAAATCTTCCTACTCCCATCGGTAAACCAGTGGCATTGTTTCCTGCAGGAAAAGCGGTTACGCTATAGAGATAAGTGTCATCATCTGGAGGATTTCGGAAGGCTTCAAGACGAACGCTAAAAGTTGTTCCAGGGGGTATAGGAGGATTAAAAACCACCGTTACTGCCTGAGTTTGGGAGTCTTGAGTAGTTTGAATGGTAAGAGGTTTACCTATATTTCCTTGAGTACCGATAAAAGCATAAGTACTTGATATATCTATAGGAATTACATTAACGTTTTGTTGTTGTTGAATAGTTACTTTTCCCAAAGATTCGATCGAATTATTAGGTAGGTGAAAGGTGAAATAATAATGAGCATTGGGCCAGTTAATGGTAGAGTCAGGAGTTTGCGCACCAACAAAAACGGGAGGTTGCCCCGTGAAATAATTAGGATTATCAGTTTGTTGAGCATAAGTAGAGGGGTTAAAAAAAATACCACTGGTAGTTAATAAAAAAGGTGAAATCAGTTTAATTATTTTCATATATTTACTGTTTTTAATCCTCAATAACCTTATATTAGTTCAGAATTTTTTGAAACGAAAAATAATTTAGTTAAATTTCCTTTTCCTAAATAATTATCAATTTCTTGAAAAATATTATGAATTAAAAAAATCATTGAGACACATAAAGTTACTGCTAAAAAATGAGATAAATGACGGGTTTCTAAAAATAGTTTGATCGCCTCTCCAATGGCTTTAGTTTCCTTATAGGCATGGAAAAGATTTTCCATCAAAGAAATAACTAAAACGGCAAAATTATAAAGAAAAGTTTTATATAACACATTTATATAACGGGGGGAATGAGCATAACGATTTAATATCGGAGTCATGTCCATAATTGCCACTGCTTTAGCCGCCACTAATGAACTAATAATTACTTTAGAAAAAACATAAAGACTAATCTCATATTGCTCTAATAAAAGTTTCATCATGACCAAAATAAAGCCAAATCCTATCATAAAAAAAAGGGACAAAGAGCCAATTTTTTTGAGTTCTTCTTTAAGTTTTTCCATTATTAGCAATAGTTCTTTTTATTTGTAAATTTATCTATTCTTATCTTAAGGGGCCACCGTAACCACCATAAACACCAACCCCACGAGTACCAACTCCCACCCCATGAAAACCTGGCCCGACTCCTCCTCCTGCACCAATCCAGTCAATAAATAAGGCACTTTGCCCTCCAGATTTGGGCATTGCACCTTCGATTACTTTGTAGTTATAAACTATGTCTTTACCATCAATAACAGGGTTACTAATTTCGATCACCACAACACTATTTTGAGGTTGTCCTTTTTCATAAACCGAAAGAGTAGCGTTAGGAGGATCATTCTTGAAATTGTCTGAACCAGCACTAGCAGTCCATTCTTTCATATATTCAGGGGTAGTAATATGACCTGCTAAACGTACAGGGCGATCAGCAAAATAGACAGTCTGAGCATTGACGTTGACTAGGCGAATCGTTTGATTATCAGTTTTGATGTTATCGGCGGTTTGAACAAACATTAATTGTACTTTTTGTTCTTCCGTTTTTTGTTGTTGGGCTTTGAGGGGGGAAAAGTTCCCAGTGACGGAAATAACCGATACTGCTAAAGCTGAAATAGCGAAAAATTGGGGTATTTTGATCATGGAATTACTCTTAAATTTATTAATAATATTTTTAATTTATGGTGCAGATGTGACTAAACGAAATCCGATATGAGATGTACCCGTATCTGCTGATTCTGCTTCCCTTGCAGATGGACGAAAACGACTACAATAGTTTTTGGCACATAAATAAGAACCGCCTTTGATAACGTGTTTTATGACATTAGGATCACGAGGATCAAAACTTTCTTTTTCGTTACTAACCACAGGATTGACTTGATGAGATTTACTATCATGACCATAATGATAATAGTCTTGAGTCCATTCCCATACATTCCCCGTCATGTCATATAAGCCGTAACCATTGGGGGGAAAAGAGCCAACAGGTGCAGTAGTGACATAACCATCGACTTGGGTATTTTTTACGGGAAATTCTCCTTGCCATGTGTTGGCTTTTTTGGGATTATAGGTATTTCCCCACGCAAAAATTTTGTCTTTTAAGCCTCCCCTAGCGGCAAATTCCCATTGGGCTTCCGTTGGTAAAGATTTACCCGCCCATTGAGCATAGGCGATCGCATCATCATAGGCAACATGGACAACGGGATGATTTTCTTTTCCTTCAATGGTGCTATTTTTTCCTTGAGGATGTCGCCAATCTGCCCCTTGTACCCAATGCCACCAACTTAATTCACTGAATGATTGTCCTTCAGGTATCGGTTGAAATACCACAGAACCCGGTAATCGCTCCTCCTCTGTTAAGTCAGGAAATTGTGTTACAGATAAAGGACGTTCGGCAATGGTAATATAATCTGTGGCTTCTACAAACTTGGCAAATTGTTGATTAGTCAGTTCATAATTATCAATACAAAAATCTTTTACAGTAACCGATTGAGCGGATCTTTCTTCAGGAAATTCGTTATTTGCACCGATAGTGAAAGTACCTCCATGAATTTTTTTCATACCAGTTGAACAAGCTAAAACTGAGGGAATAAAGACGAAAAAAAGAATACAAACTATTGCGAATATAAAAAGAACATTTTTCATCTTCAGAACATAAACCCGATTACTGATTTTGCCTAAAAGGAATTAATATTTACTTAAGTACAAAAAAAAGTATAAATATTTGTGGAAAATCTTTTCTTGCCATTTCGTGCCAATCTATAATTAAAAGATCCGTAAATACCCTGAAATTGTTTTCTGCTTTAACCTGTCAATCATTGTTAATTTTTGTTAATTATTTATGACGAATTATGTACCTCTTTTACGAGTTTCTGCTTTAATTCCTTTTGTCGATTTTTTACACAAATTAGGCACTCCTACAGAAAAACTACTGAGACAATGCAAATTACCTATTTTTGCTCTGGATGAACCAAATTTATTAATCTCTCGCCATCAAGTTTTTGATTTTTTAAATAAAGCGGCATCTCAAGAAGGAATCGAAAATTTAGGACTTTTAGTTGGAGAAAAAACTCCCATAGAATCTTTGGGTATCTTAGGTAAATTAACTTGTCAATCTCTAACTTTATACGATGCAATTTTGAAAGCTATTTATTTGGGAAATTTGTTTAATTCTGGAGAACATTTCTGGTTATTAGAAGATAAAGAAACCGCTTATTTTTGTCAAGAACATAATTACTTAGAATCTTTGGAGTCACACCATCCTAGTCATTTCTCTTTAATGTTAATGATGGATTTAATTCGTAAAGTAGCAGGAAAAACATGGTATCCACAGCAAATTACTCTACAAACTCAATGCAGTAATTTTACAGATCATTATTTGCAAGAAGTTTTTATTGATAAAGATATTACTATCACTTCCATCGCATTTCCTCGATCATTTTTAGCTTTATCTTTTCCTAAAGAGTTTAATTTATGTGAAGATCAAAAATATCAAGAATATGAAAAACTATCTCAATCTGCACCTTCTTCTCAATTTACTGACTCTTTGACACAGGCGATTAAATCTCATTTAAAAGAAGGTTATCTGTCTATTAATTTAGCCTCAGAAATTGCTAAAATGCCCATTCGTAGTTTACAAAGAAAATTAGCAAAAGATGGTTTAACCTATTCTCAATTAGTAACTTGTATTCGTTATGAAAAAGCTGTTTATTTACTGCAAAATTCTTCTTTAAAAATGATTGAAATTGCCTATGAATTAGGTTATGAAGATCCTGCTCATTTTACCCGTGCTTTCAAACGTTGGACAGGAACAAATCCTCATCATTTTCGTTATCATCAATAAATTGAATAATTTAGTATTGATTTAGACTGGTCAAACAAACAAGAAGGGGCTAGGTTACTACTTCCTACCTCTTTTCTCCTTGATAAGTAAAAATCGAAAGTAAACAAGGTTTATGTATCGTTAAACAAAACAAAAACCATGAAGATTCAATCATATCATATTGCTCACATTTTAGAACTCCATAACAAGGAAGTACCAGACAAAAATATTTTATTTCCATTAGGGAGACATATAAAAAATAAATACATGACACACAAAGGTAAACTACCTGAAAAAGAAGAATTTGAATCTAACGAAGAAAAATTTATTGCTTTTGCTTACCCAGAGTCACAATTTGATTTCATTTTAACCCATGCAAATGATTTCTTAAATAAGATAAATATTAATTCCATCAATCTTGACTGGTAACTCCAGATAAAAATTAATCAGAGATAGGAGTATTTTAATTATTAATCGCACCTTCAATAGTTCTTAAAAAGAAATAAGTATTAATATCCTTTTTTAAGCGATATAATTTAGCAGGACGTTTTGCATCTTGACGCATTTCTGTGGTTTCTTCTAAAATATCAGCTTTAGCTATACGACGACGAAAAGATTTTGTTTCTAAAGGGCGATGAAGAATTATCTCATAAACTTTTTGTAAGTCTCCTAAAGTAAACTTTTCCGCCATCAAGTAAGCTGGTAAAGAAGTATAAAGAACTTTATTGCGTAAACGTTCGATAGCTTGACGCAAAATTTCGGTATGATCAAAGGCTAATAATTCTTGTACTTGATTATTCATAATCGGCGACCATTTGATCTCATTTGCACCTTTCATAAGTTGAATCTTATTATGGGGTAATAAAGCAAAATAAACCGTAGTTACTGACCATCCCCTTGGATCTCGTTGTTTATTGCCAATAGTGAAGCATTGCTCTAAATAGGGCGTTTTTACTCCTGTTTTCTCCTCTAATTTCCGTTTTGCTGTATCTTCTAAAGTTTCATCATTTTCTAAATCAATAAAACCACCTACTAACGCCCATTGATTTTTAAAAGGGTAGTTTGTACGTTTTACAATAAGAACTTGTAATTGTCCATCAAAAACCGTGAAAATTACTGTATCAACGGAAGTACTAGGGCGATCAAATATTGTAGGATCATAATGATCGAGAAAATCAGCTTCAGAATTATATGTTTCTGTTATTGGCGATTTGTCATTTATCATTGGTTAACTATTCATTATTAACTATTAACTATTAACTATTAACTATTAACTATTAACTAACTATTAACTAACTATTAACTATTCATTATTCACTATTAACTAACTATTAACTATTCATTATTCACTATTAACTAACTATTAACTATTAACTATTCATTATTCACTATTAACTATTAACTAACTATTAACTATTCATTATTCACTATTAACTAACTATTAACTATTCATTATTCACTATTAATTTTTCATTGATACGTTGACGAATATCTGCAAGGCGATAATCTTTAACTAGCTTACCATTGTCAAAAATAATTTCTAATGCACCTTGTTTTTCTTCTTCGGGAGTTTGTTGTTCATATAAGATATAAGTATTGTTTTCTTGTTCAACTCGGAGTAAACCTTTAGCTGATTTTTTTGTACCACTATCAGTTTTAGGATTTTTGAAAATATCTCGACGTTTACCATTTACCACACCGCTAGTTGCTTTCATGGCAAAACCAAAATTATCACGGGTAACGTATTGATAAGTGTATGAACCAATACCAAAAACGACATTACCTGAAGCAAAGCCTTTCATTTCTAACTGTTTCAAGATATTATAAGCTCGATCAAGAGTAATAGAATCACCATAAATTAAGCCCATGTGACTATCTAACATTTTATAGCCTTGATGGGTAATAGTACCGCCAAAAATCTCCCATAAACATTCAATCGCGCCTTTATATTCAGGAGTATTTTGAGGATAACTAGCATCTCCACAAATAATTTTAACAGGATCTCCGCTGTCTGGACGAATAACTAATTTACCATCTCGTGCTAAGATTTTGTCTTTGAGAGTAACAGTATATTCGGTGATAACTTTCCAAAAATCCCAAGTATCAGACACCACAGAAATAATGCCTCTAGGATATAAATCTTCAATGAGTCGGCGAAATGTCTCTAATTCTTCCTCTTGCATTCCCATTGCCATGACAGAATGTTCCGTAGCTGGTACTGAAGTACCTATTATTTCTTGCTCTGCATTAGCATTATAATAGTTTTCTAGCAAATCGATAGCTAATACCGTATCAGTACCACAAAATGAAGTTAAATGACCCGCACCACTAATAATGGCATCTTGAATCCCAGATAAACCTCGAAAAGAAAAATCATGACATTGAAAAGGGATAAAATCTAAAGATGTTCCTGTTTTTATAGCATAATGTCTCATTAACTTTTTATATTGAAAAGCAGTGGTTGCCGAAGTTATGGGTTTCCATAGATAACAAGACATCACCGATTCTATATAATTGGTTAACCAGAAAAAATCAGGATGAGTATTGACTACCGTTAAAACTGGTATGCCAATGGGGATTAAACTTCCTTCTGGTAAGGCTTTAATTCTAAGAGGTAAATAACCTAAATCGTGAAGCGCTTCGATATGTTGTACAGAAATTGCATCTAATCCCAAGGAAGTATCCATGCGTCTTTTATAGGCAGAAACAACTTTATTTTTATCTAGTTTGAAGAAATTTTCCTGCCAACAATCCATTAAATAATCTTTGATGAAATACTGTAAACCGAAAAACACGATTTGAATATCATCCGAATCTAAAACTTTTGCTAAACGACCACTGCGAGGAGTAAAATTAGCATAAACTTGAGTTGTACCTTCAGGATATTGACGACGATGATCAGTTTTATAAAAATCGATAGCATTAAGGGGATTTATTTTCATGGTTTTTCCTCTTGTAATAATTTTATAATTGTTGTATAAGGCTTACGCTTCTAAATCCTCAATTCTGGAGACTTTTTTTGATTTATTCCCCAAAGTTGAAGGCAAATTTTCCCTCAAAATTAAAGGTAATATCGTCAAAAAATTGGTATCTTGTTCTTCAAGGGATAACATAGTGTGATAACAATAAATTTGAGTAAAATAAGGGCGTAATGGTACTAATCCTTGAGAAAAAATACCGTGCGTAACATAAAGAGCAATTTCTTGAGCTTCTTTTTTTTGAAGTACTTTTGCTAACTCAATAAAAGTTCTACCACCGTCACAAATATCGTCCACTATCAACACTTTTCGCCCTCTAACGTCATCATGAAAAGTAGTCGTCAGAATTTTGCCTGTTTTGGTATTACGGATTTTACTGCCACAAAAAACATCCGATAAACCTAGACGTTTCGCTACTTCCATCGTCTTTTTTTGCTCACCTGCATCAGGCGCAATCAAAACCCAATTTTCTTCTTGAAGTGTTTTTGCTAATTCACTTTTAACTAAAATATCTGCTTGGGTGATAACTTGACAATTATTTAGTAACGCTGGAGTTACATCTGAATGAGGATCAATAATCACGATGCGATCGCATTTCAAACTATTAATCAAATCTGCCATGACTTTAACACTTAGAGCTTCTCCTTGATTACAAACTCGATCTTGTCTAGCGTAAGGAAAATAAGGAATAATTAACTCAATACTTACCGTCGGCAAAATACGAGCAATAGCATCCACAGTAAGCAATAAAGCCATAATATCGTTAGCATTATGAAGAATTGCTTTAATAACAGTTTTTGGCGTAACTATTTCAGGCAATAAATTAACATGACATTCTCCTGCAGGAAAATTAAAGGTTTTGACGGGAAAATCATTCACTGATATAGACATTTTTTACCCTCCTTTTTTCTACAAATGGCTTTGAGCCTATAAATATATAATGGCATAGAGACAGTAATAATGTCAAGGGGATAAAAACAACCGAACTTTAAAAGGTGGATCACCGTATTATATTGTTAATCATACTTTTAAAACATCCTTTACAATAGAGGTTATAACTTCACTCAAGTATCAATAAAGGGAGATGACTTTTTATGAATGGAAATATTAGAGTCGGCAGTTTATTTGGAATTCCTTTTTATGTCAATCCTTCATGGTTTTTAGTTTTAGGGTTGATGACTTTAACCTATGGTACAGATTTAGCTTATCAAACGCAATTACCCGGCATTTTACCTTGGATATTGGGTTTAATCACTTCTTTACTCTTATTTTCCTCTGTTTTAGCCCACGAATTAGGCCATAGTTTCGTCGCTATGGCACAAGGTATTGAAGTAAAATCCATCACTCTCTTTATTTTTGGTGGTTTAGCCGCCCTAGAAAAAGAGTCCAAAACCCCCGAACAAGCATTATTAGTGGCGATCGCCGGTCCTTTGGTCAGTGTGTTATTATTTGGGATATTTACGATCATCGGCTTAAATTTTACCTTACCCCTAGCTTTAAGTTTGATAATCTCATTACTAGCCATGATTAACTTAATTTTGGCAGTATTTAACATGATTCCGGGTTTACCTTTAGATGGTGGAAACGTCTTAAAAGCCATTGTCTGGAAAATCACGGGTAATCCTCAAAAAGGTGTTATTTTCGCAGGAATGGTAGGACAATTTTTCGGTTGGACTGCTATTATTATTGGTGCATTAGGTACACTAAATGTCATCGGTTTTGGTAACTTTTGGACAGTGTTTATTGGTTGGTTTTTATTGCAAAATGCAGGAAATGCAGCTCAATCAGCAAGAATGGAAGATAAACTGAATCACTACACCGCAGCCGACGCAATTTTGCCTGAAAGCCCTGTTATTCAGGATAATTTAACCTTAAGAGAATTTGCTAATAATTATGTTATCGGTAAACAACAATGGCGTAAATTTTTGGTTACGAATAATCTAGGTATTTTAATCGGTGTCTTAAATACAGATGACTTACGTTCAGTCTCAACTATGCTATGGAATGAAACCCTTGTCTCAGATTTAATGAAATCCAAAGCCGAAGTCAAAACTGTTATTGATAGCCTTTCTTTGTTAGAAGTTGCTAAAATATTAGAACAACAACAAGAACAAGAGTTAACCGTAGTCAAAGAAGATGGCGTCGTAGTAGGCTTAATTGAAAAACAAGGTATCATTAAATTCTTACAATCGAAAATAACTACCGCTATCAGTTAATAATAGGAATGAAGAATTGTAAACTATCAACTATCAATTATCAATGATCAATTATTATGAAGTTCTTGGAGTAAATAGTAATGCTACTCCAGAAGAAATCAAAAAAGAGTTTCGCCTTTTAGCTAGACGTTATCACCCCGACTTAAATCCAGGAAATAAGGACTCTGAAGAGCAATTTAAGCAGATTAACGAGGCTTATGATGTACTCTCCGATGACAAAAAACGTCAACAATATGACCTTCAAATTTTTGGTGTTGGTAAACGAAACTCCATTCGTCGAGATTATAAAAATAACTCTGGTTTTCCCTTTTCCCCCGATTTAGGAGGATTTTGGGAAAATCTTAACGGTAATAATACTACAACTAGAATTAAAGCAGGTTCTTCCCCTTCATCTATTAGAGATTTTAATCCCAGCAATATTAAAACAGTTGTACCCCCTAAATCTCAACCAAAAGACATCGAAGCCAAGTTAACTTTACCCCTCGAAAAGGCTTATCAAGGCGGTAGAGAAAGAATTAAACTCGAAGATGGGCGATCGCTTGAAGTAGATATGCCACCGAGTATGTATCATGGACAAAAAATCAGACTTAAAAGACAAGGAATTAGGGGAGGGGATTTATATTTAAAAATATTCATTGCACCTCATCACTTTTTTAGCTTACAAGGAAATGAGATTTCCTGCGAAATACCTTTAACCCCCTCCGAAGCCATTGTTGGTGGTGCGATTGAAGTTCCAACTATTGACGGATTAGTAAAAATGAATGTACCAGCAGGGGTAAAATCAGGACAAAGATTAAAATTAGCGAATAAAGGCTATCCTAATATTCGAGGGGAAAGAGGAGATCAATTAATAATAATACAAATAGTTATACCAACTCAAGTTAGTGATGAGGAAAAGAAACTATATGAAAAAATACGGGAAATTGAACAATTTAAACCTCGTCAAAATTTAATTAAGGGCTTTTAACAGTTAACAAAAAGTTACTTAAATCTTATTAAACTTCCTCATTTATTAAGCTATACTCTAGTAATGAGTAAACTATCTATTTCTGAAGCGGTTACTGAAAAAAATTTTTTGTGCGGGTAGGAGATAGAGTTAGGAGTAATACTTTAAATCAAGCTCTCAATCTTAGCATTAATAATAATTACAAAAATACTTTATTGACACAATAGTATCAAAAATGTTGAGTTTTTGAATAAAAATTCTCAAAACTGTGTGCTTTTTTATTTCGTAATATGTCTAAAATCTTGACTATTATAGATTTTTAACTCCCAACAGCAAACCCTAATTAATGACTATCAATCAAAAAATAATAGTTGAATTTGTCAATAAAAGTTTACAAATATTTATATTTTATTAAGATTTAATCTTATTACCAATTAAATTGCGAAATTATGATATTCTAGTGATTGTCAGTTAAGTTCTGAAAATCAATAAAAAAATGCAAGTTAACGATTTAGGCTTTGTTGCTACTCTTATGTTTGTACTTGTACCTACGGTTTTTCTCGTAATTTTGTATATTCAAACGGGAAAAAACGAGGCTTAATAAACATATTTAAGAAAAAATCAGATAATCAATTATTAATAATATTATCTAAAAATAAGGGTTTATTGCTAGGAATTAAATCAGTCAAGATTTTCTGTTTTGCTATGTGTAAAACTCCTAGTTTTAAATCCTTATTTACTTAAAAATTTCGCTTAATTGTTGGGGTTGATGAATTAAAAAATCAGGTTTATATTGATTTAAAACATGAGCAGAATTAAATCCCCAAGTAACGGCAATTACTTTTATTTTACTTTTTTTAGCTGCTTCAATATCACGGGTTTCATCTCCAACATAAACAATTTTATCAATTAATAATTTATGTTTTTTAATTAGTTTATTAATAGTTCTATTTTTACCAAATATAGTATTAGCTGAATAAACAAAATCAAAATAATGCTCTAATTTGTTATTTTTAAGAAATTCTAAGACATTATTCTCCATATTAGAAGTAACAATTCCCAAGTTAAAACCTTGATGTTTAAGATTACTTAAAGCCTCATTTATTCCCCCAAATGGCTTAAGATTTGCAACGTGTTGATTAAGTTCTTTTTTAACTCTTCTTAATAAAAATGGTATTTTATAAGGAGGAATGGGAGATTGTAAAAAAACATCCCTTGAACTTAAATTACTTAACCGAATTATCTCATCTTCTGTAACTGGATCATAACCAAATTCTTCCGCCAATTCATTGGCAATTTTAACCAAAGTCATACGACTATCAGCAAGAGTACCATCAAAATCAAATATAAACAATTTTTTCACCATGTAAAACCTTATTTTGTCAACAAACTTTAACCATAAAAAAAGAAACTAAAACCCGTATTTTAATACTTTTCAATTTGTAACTGAGCATTTCTTCGCCACATTTCAGGTTTAATCCGACGTAATGCAGAACCTTGAAAACGTTTATCCCATTCAGTTTCCGTCATTTGTGCTAATTCGGTTAATTTAGGGTTAACATTAGCCTCATAAGGAAAAAAATCTGGTATATCCGTTACTTTAGCAAATCGTTGATTCCAAGGGCAAACATCTTGACAAATATCACAACCAGCCACCCAACCATTTAACTTAGAAGCAATTTCTTCAGGTAAATTTGGTTCACGATTTTCGATAGTATGATAAGCTATACAAAGATTAGCATTAACCACAAAAGGTTCAGTAATAGCCTGAGTGGGACAAGCATCTAAACACCTTGTACAAGTACCACAATGATTAGTATGAGGTTTATCTGTGGTAAGTTCAAGATTAGTTAAAATTTCCCCTAAAAATACCCAACTACCATAATCTTTCGTAATTACATTACCATTTTTGGCAACCCAACCAATTCCTGCTTCTTCTGCCCAAAATTTATCTTGAATAGGTCCAGTATCTACATAATATCTTACCTTAATTTGGTCATTTTTTTTCGTTAACCAATTACTTAAAAGTTTAAGTTTTTTGGTGATAATTCGATGATAGTCTCTTCCCCAACCATAACGAGAAATTTTAGCGATATTTGTTTCATCAGAACGTTGAATCGGAGTATAGTAATTTAAAGCGACAGAAATAACTGACTTAAAATCTTCTCCACATTCTTGAATATTTTGACGTTTAGAATTACTCATCCATGTCATTTCTGCCTGATAACCTTTATTTAGCCATGTTTGAAGACGTTGTTTATTTTCTGCTTGTTTAGCTAAATTAGCGGTAATAGAGGCAATTCCTACTCGATGAAATCCAATTTTCAAGGCTTCTTGTTTTATTTCTTCACTTGAAAAGGATAATTTTTTTTCATTACTCATTACTCATTACTCATTACTCATTACTTATAGTGCTCCTGTTGCAGTTTGATCGAAAACACCACCACTTAAATGACTGGTTAAATTAATAGCTTGTAAAATAGGCATACCATCCAAACCATTATGATAATCGATAACCGTCACCGCACCATTACCCTGTTTAATATTCCAAAAATTAGCAGGTTTTAAACCTAGTAAATAACAAATAATTACCTTATTAATAGCATCATGAGCAGTTACTAAACCAGTTTTCATTTTGCCATCTTCTAAGTTTTCTTTGACGATTTCTTGCCAAGAATTGATTGCACGTTGCCAAACATCATCTAAATTTTCTCCTTCAGGCATTTGCACTGTTTCAGGTTTTTCTTTCCACTGATTTAATAAACCTGGATATTCTGCTTCAATTTCTTTTTCTAATTTACCTTCCCACAAACCATGAGAAATTTCTTCTAAATCTTTCTTGGTAGTTAAATTAATATTAGGATGATTTGTTAATATTATTTCTGCTGTTTCTTTTGGGCGCAATAATGGGCTAGTTACGGCAAAATCAAGAGGAATATCTTTAAGAAAATCGGCGGCTTTTTGTGCTTGTTGTCTGCCATTATCATTTAAAGGAATATCTTTTACGCCCTGAAATCTTGACATCCGATTCCATTCCGTTTCACCATGACGCACTAATAATAATCTTAACCCTTGTTGTTGCTCAGGGCGATAATCTGGTAAAGGCATCCCCAAATGAGAAGTTTGATTAAGAGATTCTAATTGTACAGGTTGTCCATAATTTCCGCTAAAATTAAGCACATTGATACAGCAGTTAGATTGTTGGATACTGTGATAGTGACTCGCTTCCATTCCTAACGCCGTCAGAAGTAAACAGCGATTAATACCATTATGAGCCGTAATGACGATAGTTTCGTTTTGATGTTGAGGGATAATTTCTTGCCAAAATTCTTGTGCTTGACGGTATAAGTCTAAAACAGGGTAAAATTCCTCACCATCAACCATCATTTTCAATTCATGAGGTTTTTCTTTCCATTGCTTATATTGTTGGGGATATTCTCTTTTTACATCTTCTTTCTTCCATTTTTCCCATAAAGATAAATTAATTTCTCGTAATTTTTCGGTAATGATCAGAGTAGGATTATGTTGATTTAATTCTTGAATAATTTGGGCTGTCTTATGTGCTCTTTGTAATGGGCTACAATAAAAACCATCAATTTTGAGATTACTTAAGGCTTTTCCTAACAAATTCGCTTGTTTTTCGCCTTTTTCGGTGATTATTGACTCATTACAACGCCCTTGTATCATTCTTTGTGCATTGTAACTACTTTGACCATGACGAACTATAATTACACGAGTAGTCATTATAATATTTATTTAATATAGTAGGTGTGCCTTAAGAATAGGTTAAAATATATTCTCAGTTTTATCAGTGGTTATTATAGCTGAATTGAGGATATTCTTACTCAATTTTTGATTAGATTACTACCATCAAAAACTCTAATAAGTGTACCTTGAGGCGGTAAATCTTGAGGTTTAACCGTAACACGATTACCTTGAATAATTTTAATATTCATGTCGTTTTCTTTCGCTAAATCTACGAATTTTTGTACTCCCTGCAACTCACAACTATTAGCTTCTGTGGCATTAGTTAAATATTGAGTCGGAATAACCATTTTCGGATTAAGTACTTTTATTGCCTCCATAGCTTCTTGTGCATCATAGACTTTGCTACCTCCGCCCACAGGGATAAAAACAATGTCAGGAGTACCCATCAAGATTTTTTGTTCTATATTGATAGGTGAGGCAATACCACCTAAATGTAATATTTTAAGTCCTCCTTGAGTCCACTTCCACACTATATTATCTCCAAATCTGCGCCCTTTTTCTCGATCATGAAGGGTTTTTATACCTTGAAATTCAATATTTTTGACATTATAGACTCCAGATTCTACCATTAATTGAGGGTTATTCGGTAAACCAGAAGCAGATCCTTCATCTAATAAACGACTACTGATCATAACTATATCAACTTGTGGCTTCGGCGGGGAATATTTTGCTGTACAACCTAAAGGAGTAAAAGGATTTACTAATATTCTTGCTTGACTATTCGCAAATACAAAAGCACTATGACCTAACCAATCAATGGTAACACCTTGAGAACTATTTTGAGCTATAGCTTTTTCAGGGTAATATTTAGCAGTTAAAACAGTTGTTAAAAATCCATAACCTGTTAAACGAATCCAGTTACGACGATTAAGCATAGAGATAATTAGTAATTGGTAATGAGTAATTAAACGAAAAAATCAAAATAAATAAATTCTTTATTCTTCATTCTTCATTTTTAAACTGACATTTTCGAGAAAATTCCGTAATAATTGTAAACCAGAATCCGTTAAAATACTCTCAGGATGAAATTGTACCCCTTCCACAAAAGGATATTCTTTATGTCTTACCCCCATAATAACTCCGTCATCAGTCCAAGCAGTAATTTCTAACATCAATGGTATCGTATTTTTATCGATGACTAGACTGTGATAACGAGTGGCTGCAAAAGGAGTTTTAATGTTGTGAAAAATCCCTGTGTTATTATGATTAATAAAAGATGTTTTACCGTGCATAAGGCTAGGTGCACAAACGATTTTACCACCATAGGCTTGTCCGATAGTTTGATGTCCTAAACACACTCCCAATATAGGATAATTTTGACCTAGTTTTTGCACTAATTCTAAGCAAATTCCCGCAGAATCAGGATTTCCAGGACCTGGAGAAATAACGATACCATCAGGATTAAGATTTATTATCTCTGTTACGGTGATTTGATCATTGCGATATACTTTGATTTCCTCAGCAACGGAATATTTACTACTTAATTCCCCTAAGTATTGAACGATATTATATGTAAAACTGTCGTAGTTGTCAATAACCAGAATCAATCTACTTTCTCCTCTGATCAATTTAGAATGAGATTATTAAGTCTATAGCATGAGGTAACAAAATAAAACCTGCTACTAATATCGCTGCTATTGCTGACACTAAAACTGCACCAGCAGCACAATCTTTGGCAATTTTCGCTAATTCATGATAAGTTTGTTTTACAGTAAGATCTACTACAGACTCAATAGCGGTATTTAGTAATTCTAGCACCATCACCGTAGCACAAGTTAAAGAAATAATCGCCATTTCCACCGTGGTAGCATGAAGATAAAAACCCAAAGTTATAGCCACTGAAGCCATCACCGTATGAATTCTAAAGTTACGCTGAGTAGCAAAAGCATAGACAATTCCTCCCCAAGCATATTTAAAACTAGCAAACAAATCAGGTGCTACTTTCCATGCTAAATTTCGTTTTTCTTTTTTATGGGAATGATTTTTCCCTAGAAAATTAAATCTCTCTCCTGATTTTAAGAATTTTTCTTCTACATCATCAGAAATAGTTGATTTTTGATTGCCGATTATCTCAAATTTATGCATTTTATTAAATAGTTATGATCGATTCCTAAGTATAAGGCTATCTTCAATTCTTTACCACTAATTAACAAATTTTTGGCATTTTTTTCAAAATTTAAACAAAAATCGAAAAAGCGTCGGTAAAAAATGTAAATAAGAACTTGTCAATAAGGTAAAGTAGAAATATAAAGCCGTACTTCTAGGATGGGGTTTCAAACCCAAAGATTTTGATGACTGAAATTCGTAGTACATTAATTAAATTAGTGATTATCTTTTTTCTAACGGTTACTTTTACCATTAGCATAAGTCAGTTTAGTAATAGTCAAAGTGTTGATAATCAAGAAATTCGGGGAGTTTGGCTAACGAATATTGATAGTGATGTTTTATTTACCGCCAACCAGACGAAAAAAGCCATTGCCACCTTAGATAAATTAAATTTTAATAGTCTTTATCCCACAGTGTGGAATTGGGGACACACATTATATCCCAGTCAAGTGGCAGAAAATGCGACAGGTATAAAAGTTGATCCTACAGAAGCCTTAAAAAATAGGGATGTTCTACAAGAAATTATAAGCGAAAGTCATAAAAAAAAGATAGCAGTGATACCTTGGTTTGAATTTGGCTTTATGGCGCCAGCAGATTCATCATTAGCGAAAAAACATCCCCAATGGTTAACCCAAAGAGAAGATGGTAGTAAAATTTGGTTAGAAGGAAATGTTCATGAAAGAGTGTGGTTAAATCCTTTAAATCCTCAAGTGCAATCTTTTATCACAGACTTAATTTTAGAAATTGTGACGAAATATGATATTGATGGCATTCAAGTTGATGATCATTTTGGCTATCCATCAGAATTAGGTTATGATCCTTATACTGTAGCTTTATATCGAAAAGAGCATGATGGCAAATTACCGCCTTTAGACTCAAAAAATCCTGAATGGATACAATGGCGTTCAGATAAAATTACAGCTTATATGGAGACATTATTTAGATTAATAAAAGATGTCAAAAAAAATGTGATAATTTCTGTTTCTCCTAACCCCCAAGAGTTTTCTAAAAATGAATTTTTAATGGATTGGGCAACATGGGAAAGAAAGGGTTTAATTGAAGAATTAATTGTCCAAATTTATCGTAATAATATGGAGTCTTTTAATGGGGAATTAGCTCAAAAAGATTTACAATTAGCTAAAAACCATATCCCTTCTGCTATCGGTATTTTATCAGGTTTAAAGGGTAAAAAAATAGATCTTAACTTAATTAATGATCAAGTAAGATCTACTAGAGATAAAGGTTTTTCTGGATTTAGCTTTTTCTTTTATGAAAGTTTATGGAATTTTGGTCCTGAAACTGTGGATAAAAGACAGAATTATTTTAGGGATATTTTTGCTCAAAAGGTAAATAGATCGACTATTAATAATTAGGGTTTATTAATTTAGCCATTTATTGAGGTTGAGCTTGATTTGTGGTAGGTAGAATACCTAAAGTTACGGGAATTTTTAAGGATTGTTTTTCTCGTTGTAAATTTAAAGTTAAATCTGAACCAACTTGACTAGATTCTACCTTTTTTTGTATCTGTGAAGGATCTGCCATTTTTTCTCCTTCAATACTTTGAATAATATCTCCAGATTTTAACCCAGCTTGAGCAGCAGGAGAATTAGGCACTACTTTAACAATTAAAACTCCTTCTTCATTGGTTAAATTAAAACCCTCATTTTGGTTAAGTTGTTGCTTGGTTTGCTCATTTAAAGTTACCATGGCAATTCCTAAGTAAGGATGATCTACTTTTCCTTGGGTAATGAGTTTTTCGGCAATTTCTGACGCACGATTTATGGGGATAGCAAAACCTAAACCTTGAGCATTTTTGATAATAGCTGTATTAATAGCGATTACTTCTCCATTGACGTTTAAAAGTGGCCCTCCAGAATTACCCGGATTAATAGCTGCATCGGTTTGAATAAAATCTAATCTTTTATCTCCGACTCCAATTTGAGAACTTGATCTTCCTGTAGCACTAATAATTCCAGTGGTTACAGTATTATCTAAACCTAAAGGATTTCCGATGGCGATCGCCCATTCACCGATGACAAGATTATCAGAATTGCCTAATTGAGCAACGGGTAAATTTTCACCGTTAACTTGAATAACGGCTAAATCCGTAAGAGAATCAACACCTAAAACTTTACCATCTAAAACTCTTCCATCTTTAAGGTTAACAGTTACTTGTGTAGCACCTTCAACAACGTGAGCATTGGTCAAAATTTTACCATCATCACTAATAATAAAACCAGAACCTGTACCTTGTTGAATTTCTTCTTGAGGAGTTTGGGGTATTTGATTACCAAAAAATTGACGGAAAAAAGGATCATTAAATGCTGGTGAATTTTGGTTCGTTACCGTACGTTGAGCATTAATTCTGACTACCGCAGGGCCCACTTCTCGAACTACTTTAGAAACAAAATTACTATTACCATCATCAGCTAATGTCGGTAACTTCCCACTAGCTAAACTTTCTCTTTCTTGAAGAGTGGTATTTTCAGTATTACGAGCAAATAATTGAGGAGTATTGACTAAATAATTAACACCGACACCGATACTCGCACCTAATAAAAGTAATGAAGTGCAAGTGGTGGCTTTTTTAAGATAATCACGGATAGATGAGTTATTTTTCATGATATAGACTCCATTTTTGAGTTTTTTTGAGAATGAAATTAAAATAAAAATATTGCTTTGAATAATTATAAATCTAAATAAAATATTGAGAAAAAGTCAGCTTAAAATGCGAAGGAGCAAAAGAGGAAAACCTTTCTTTAAGCTGACATCTAATAATATAAACTACTGATTTGACTTTTCTGTGACGTTAAGATGAAGACTTGATGAACAATTTATCGCCTTTGCCGCTTCAGATATGGCGATCGCCGTGTGAGTCCAATGAGTACCTCCTTGACAGAAAACAATATAAGGTTCTCGTAAAGGACCATCAGCAGAAAATTCAGAAGTACTACCATCAATAAAAGTACCTCCAGCCATAACTAAATCACTTTCATAACCCGGCATTGGTGCAGGAATAGGATCAAGATATGAACCTACGGGAGAATTACGTTGAATAGCACGGCAAAAAGCCACTAATTTATCAGGATTACCTAGTTTTATTCCTTGAATAATATCTCGACGAGGTATAAAAGGTAACGGATTTACTTCATAACCCAATTCAGAAAAAACATAAGCAATAAGATGACTTCCTTTTATGGCTTCTGCTACCATTTGCGGAGCTAAAAACAACCCTTGATATAAAAGACGATTTTGATCAAAAGTTGCCCCCCCACTACTACCAATACCCGGAGATGTCAGACGACAACAGGCTTTTTCGACTAAATCTTCTTTTCCCGCTACATAACCTCCTGCCGTAACAATTGTACCTCCCGGATTTTTGATTAATGATCCTGCCATTAAATCCACTCCTACCGCCGTTGGTTCAAGGTTTTCGATAAACTCACCATAACAATTATCCACAAAACAAATAGTATTAGGATTTTGTTGTTTAACTACCTTGACAATTTGCTTAATATCTGCTATGCTCAGACTTTCTCTCCAAGAATAACCACAGGAGCGCTGAATTAGTACTAATTTAGTTTCAGGTTTTATCGCTGTATTCAAAGCATTCCAATCGATACCACCATCAGCCGTTAATGATAATTCTCGATAACTGACACCAAATTCTTGTAGTGAACCTTGTCCCTCGCTGCGTACTCCAATTACTTCTTCTAAAGTGTCGTAGGGATGTCCTGCTACTGCTAACATTTCATCTCCTGGCCGTAATACTCCATATAAACAACAGGCGATCGCATGAGTTCCCGAAACAAATTGTACTCTAACTGCTGCACTTTCAGCTTGGAAAACTTGAGCAAAAATATTATCTAAAATGTCTCTTCCTAAGTCATCATGACCGTAACCTGTTACACTAGAAAAATGATGAACTCCCACTCGATGATCTCTAAAAGCTGTCAAAATTTTCTGTAAATGTTTTTTGACTTGTTGATCTATTTGTGCAAAAGTTGGTAATAATTTTTTCTCGGCTTCTTCTATTAATAAATCGATGTTCATTTCTTCTTTATATAATGCTTTTAATTAGGGGTTGCCTAATAAGTGGAATAGGGAGATAGGAGAAATACTTATAAATCAAGCTCTCAATCTTAAGTTATTAGATTAAATTTAGAGTTATGTTAAGATTAAATAGTGTAAAAATATTTCTTGATCTATTTGTTTTACTTCTAATAATTTTAAATTAATAGGTAAATTTATTTCTTGTAATAAGTCAAAATTTAAAAAATCAGGAGCAAATTTTCTGCCAATAATTAAAGGACAAATTGTTAACCATATTTCGTTAATTAAGTTTTCAGCGATAAGAGATGATATTAATTCTTTTCCTCCTAGAATACCAATTTTTTTGTAATTTAAGTTAGTTAGTTTGATAAAAAATTCTTGCCAGTTAATAGTATTTTCATTAATAAAAACTTGTTCAAAATAGTTGTTAGAATTTAGATTATTTTTAGTGTTAAAATCTCTAATCTTTTCTTCAAAATTAATTATACCTTGAGATGTCGTCAATAATCCACGAGGTAAAGGCTGGGAAAAAAACGGCAATTGTGGATTTATTTTACCCGAAGCCGAACAAACTATATTTAAAGGTTGGGAAGGTTGATGATTTTCCTTTCTTTGTTGTAATAATTCAGGATTTTTAATTACTAAACTTGTACCGTAAGCGCGTAAGGTATTTGCACCAAAAATAATAGCATCACATAAAGATATTTGTGTTTCTAAATGTTCTAAATCTGCTTTTGTACTAAATCTAGCTGGGTTATTAATGGCTGTACTAATTTTACCATCGACACTAATGGCGATAATAGCTGTGGTGTGTATCAATTAAGTTTCTAATGTTCTTCTATACTTAAAAGTCTGATTAAAGCATTATGAGCGGCATTATGATCATGATCAATACTAAGGCATTTTTGATAACTGGAGATCGCTTCTGAGAATAAATTTAATTTCTCTAAAGCTAGTCCTCGACTATACCATGCCATACTATAATCTGGTTGAATGCCTAAAACTCGATCCCAACTAATAATTGCTTCTTGCCAACGTTGTAAACTATATAAAGCGTTTCCTCGATCATTCCATGATTGATAATAATTTACATTCAATGCGATGGCATGATCAAAACTGGTAACGGCTTCTTCAAAACGGTTTAAGTAAGCTAAAGCACTACCTCGATTATGCCATGTTTGGGCTTGTTGTGGATCTACTTTCAATACTCGATCCCAAAAGGCGATCGCATCCTCTAAATTTCCTTCCTCGGCTTTTTTTAAACCTAAATTAAACCATTCCTTGACAGTTTCTGAGGAGATAACGGGAGAATTTAACTCACTTTCTTCCACTATCTTATTAATAATCATACCCGGATCTAATGTATCCATACCCCATTGACGAGCTGTATTTTCAGCAAATTCGGAATCTTCTTGTAATAATGACAGTACATCACCAAAAGAAACGGGGGGTTGAGAATTTTCATCATCATGGTTTATATTATTAACAGTAGAATCTTGATGAACATGAGACGGTAAAGAATCCGTAAAAGAGGAACGATTTAATAACTCTTTGCCGATTTCATAAGCTAAATCTCCCACGGCACGAAGAAAAGGTAAAGAAGCAGTTTTTTCCCCTAAAATAATCATTCTAGCCGCAAAGTTATAATGAGGAGCGGAAGAAGAAATTAATTGATTCCGATAACGTTGTAACCAATCTAGCCAAATTTCTACAGTTATTTTTGGTTGTAAATTTTCAAAAAACTGTTCAATATAACTCTCTTGCTTACCGTTAGCTACTCCTTTTAAAAGTTCTTGAAAAAGAAATTCTAAATCACTATCTTTCACTGATTGTTGGGAAGATAAACTAGAGTTTTCCTCCTTAAGGTTATAATCATCATCAAGAGGATCATGGGCTTGAATAGTAGCAGGAATAAACTTAAGCCACTGTCGTAGTTTTTTCATCTCTATTAAAAGCTATTTTCCTAGATTTTTTTTTCGTCATAATTGATAATAACAATAAGCTGAGAATAGTGAACCATTAATCGTTAAACTATATCTATGAATCCTTAATCCCTAATATTTTCATGAGTTACGAGCCTTTACACCATAAATATCGCCCTCAAACTTTTACTCAATTAGCTGGGCAAGAAGCTATCGCTCAAACCCTTATTAATGCTATTAAAACCGAGAAAATCGTCCCCGCTTACCTTTTTTGCGGTCCTCGTGGTACGGGTAAAACTTCTAGTGCTAGAATTTTAGCTAAATCTCTTAATTGTCTCCAAGGCGATCGCCCTACCGATGAACCTTGTGGAGTTTGCGAAGCCTGTCGTAGCATTACTAATGGTTCAGCTTTAGATGTAATTGAAATTGATGCAGCTAGTAACACTGGTGTTGATAATATTCGGGAAATCATCGAAAAAGCTCAATTTGCCCCTGTTCAGTTTCGTTATAAGGTGTATGTTATTGATGAGTGTCATATGCTCAGTACGGCGGCATTTAACGCTTTATTAAAGACTTTAGAAGAGCCTCCCTCTAGGGTTATTTTTGTTTTAGCCACCACAGATCCTCAAAGAGTATTACCAACTATTATTTCTCGGTGTCAAAGGTTTGATTATCGTCGTATTCCTTTAGAAGCTATGGTAACTCATTTAAAAGATATTACCATTAAGGAAAATATTGATATTACTGCTGAAGCCTTGTCTTTAATCGCTCAATTATCTAACGGCGGTATGAGAGATGCTCAAAGTTTGTTAGATCAACTCAGTCTATTATCTGATACCATTACCCCTATTAAAGTTTGGGATTTAGTCGGCGCTGTTTCTGAACAAGATTTATTGGAATTAATACTGGCGATCGCCACAGACTCCCCCGAAACCATCATTACTCAATGTCGAAAATTGTTAGATAGAGGTAGAGAACCGTTAATTGTATTACAAAATTTAGCGAATTTTTACCTTAGCCTATTAATAGCGAAAACAGCACCACAAAGAAACGATTTAGTGGCGGTTACGGCGGATACTTGGTCAAATTTAATCAAAGAGGCTCAAAATTGGCAATTAAGCAATATTTTACAAGGGCAAAAAAAACTTAAAGACAGTGAAGTACAAATTAGAAATACCACTCAACCGAGATTGTGGTTAGAAATAACTCTCCTTGGTTTACTTCCTTCGGCAAATATTACTACCGTTACCGTTGATTCAAGTGATAGTATATCCGTTATAAAAACTTTAAAGGAAAATACCTCCACATCTCCATCAGCTTCTATTCCTCAACAAAAAACTGCATCCGTAAAAGAAAATATTAATGAAAATAGCGAAAAAGTTGATTTTTCCTCCTTTACAGACGTTAAAGAAAAGGTTGCCAATGCTATTCAATTGATGACGATAAAATCTTTCTTTCGCCAAAATTGTCATATTCATAGTATTGAAGGTAATGCGGTTAAAATTGCAGTGGGAAGTAAATTTCTTTTAGAAGTAGGTAATAAGCAAAAAAAAGATATTGAAGCAGGTTTTCACAAAGTTTTTGGGCAACCGATGACAGTATTTTTATTTGAGAAAAAGGAATTAAAATCAGATTCCCAGAAAGAAGAATCTAAGGAAAATATTGAGCAATTCAAACAAAGAGAATCTCAAACACCTATAACTCCTAACACAAAAAAAGTTTCTCCATCAACACCGCCAAAAAATAATCTTCCAACACCTTTAACTCCAGAAATATTAACATCTAATCAAGATCATTCTAGTCGAGTTTTAAAAAATGCGGCAGAAAGTTTAGCAAAAAGTCTTAATGGAGAAATTATTATGACGGAATCAAAAACTATTGAGATAAACCCTCTAAAAATCGTTAATCGCCCTCAAGTTGACGATTTTGATGAAGATGATATTCCTTTTTAACTGTTATGTAAAACCTACCTATAGTTACTTACTATAGAGTTTACTTTCTGCTTCCACCAGCTCCGAAGGCGGATACACTGTCCACAGACGTTAATTCGGATGTAACCCATCCTATTTTTTCAACAATAACAGATTCAGGTGCTTGTTCTAAATTTATAGAAGCATTTAAGTCCCGATTAATTTCAAAACCACATTCACCACAAACATAAAGCCTGTCAGACAAGGATAACTTCTCTTTTTTATGCCCACAGTTACTACATTTTTTTGACGATGGATACCATTGATTAATTACATCAATGCGGTTAGCATACCATTCTGCTTTATAGGTTAATTGACGTTTAAACTCATACATTCCTAAATCAGCAATTGATGCGGCTAACTTATGATTTGCCATCATACCCTTAACGTTAAGACTCTCAATTTTGATATGAGCATAAGTCTTACATAACTTTGTAGTAGTTTGTTGTAAAAAATCTTTACGTTGACAAGCTATCTGATGATGTTGTTTCCTGATTTTATGGTAATATTTTTTAGCATTATTACTTGCTTTAATCCCTTGTTTGCCATTTCCTAATTGTTTATTCCGATTATGATATTGCGTCATCCCTAGCTTGGTTTTCGCTTTTTTATAGGGACGTGGACTTTCAATAACATTACCATCACTTAGAGTTGCAAATATCTTACAACCGAGATCTATTCCTATCGGTTCAATTATGGGATGAATTCTAGGAGGTAATCTTTGCGCATCAACACAAAAACTAATAAACCATCTATCCCCAGATTTACAGATCGTAAATGTTTGAGATATACAAGAAAAAGGAATTGCCTCTTTCAACCTGAAAGTGCCTAAAGTCGGTACTTTAATTGTTTTTCCAGTTTCTAATAACACTTTGCCATTAGAAGAATCTACTGTAAATGATAGTTTATCCTTTTTACTTTTAAAAACGGGTAATCCTCCTAGCCCTTGAAAATGCCTAGAATAAGCTGTTTTCAAGTCTCCAAAAGAATTCTGATATACCCTAGAAGATAATTTATTACACCAATTAAAATCAGGTTGTTTCTTTGTATAGTTAGTAAATACTTTTTTAATCGTGTCTATCTTTTTGCTAGAGCTACCTTTAATTTCCTGATGATCTATCATTCTCATTAAAGCTAAACCATAGTTATAAACAAAACGACTAAAACCTGCGTGTTGTGCCATTTTAGTTTTTTCTTTATTATTCAGTTTTAGCTCTAACTTAAGACTAAACATAATAATTATATTTTACTAACTTAGTTTTCTTTTCATCTAAATTAGTGCTACTTGCAAATCATGCTTTACCTATTAATCTTACAAATTCATGAGGTCTATAAACCATAAAACTTATTTATATAGTTAACTATAATTAAGTTTAGTGAGTTTTTAATCAACAGTCAACATCTCCTTAAAATTAGTCAAAGTCAATTCTTTTTATCTATTATTTTTTGATAAACTTTGATGAGTTTTTTTGCTATTTCATCCCATGTATAGTTTTCTAAAATAAATTTTTGTGCGCGATGGCCCATTTGTTTTGCTTCCGTAGGATTTTCTAAACACTTTAATAAGGCTTTTTCGATGCTTTCTGAATCAATATCTACCACATAAGCGGTATTGGTTTCTTGAGCTTCTGGAAAATTACAACCAGTAGTAAAAATACAAGGAAGTCCAGATGCCATACCTTCTAAAATCGACATACTAAAACCTTCAGAATAAGATGGCGCAACATAAATACTAGCGGCGGATAAAGCAGAATATTTCATTTCTCCTGTCAACATCCCCGTAAAAGTAACTCCATCTAAACACCCCAATTCCTCAAAATAATTTTTGACGGTGGGTAAATAACCAACATTATCAGGACCTGCTATAACTAAATGAGTATTAGGAAATTTTTGATAAACTTTAGCGAAGGCTGGGGCTAATAAATCTAATCCTTTTTTAGGATCAATTCTACCTAAAAATAAAATTAATTGACGGTTTTTAGTGTTAGGAAATCTATCTAAAAATATTGAAGAATCTACATCAAAATTGCAATCTTCTAAATTTATTCCGTTAGGAGCAATGAAAAGAGGAACTTTAAGATCAAGAGATTTAATTTTTTCCGATTCACTTCTTGATAACATTTGTAAAGCACAGGCTTTTGATATACTAGGCTTTTCCAATAATTGATAATAAATTTTTTTCTTTATCCCTTTATATTGTAAAGCCCAAGGTTCTAACATTCCCTGTGGATTAATAACATAAGGAACATTATATTTTTGACAAGCCCAATAAGCAGAAAGGTTAGGAATGGAAAAATTAGAAATTATATTCACCAGATCAAATTCTTTGACATTTTCAAATAACCATTGGTGTAAGGAAAAACTAAATTTATAATCACGAAAGGAAAAATAAGGAAAATATTGTATTTGATAACCATTTTGCTTAATCCATACATTCAATGTCACATCTAATTTATTTTGTCCATTAGCGTTAGTGGTAACTAGAAAAATTTCTATATTTTGTCTGGTAAAAGCATATGCTAAATCTAAGGCTATCCGAGAAGGACCTCCATAAACTTCGCCAATGGCCGGAATAACAATTAAAATTTTCATAATATATATAAGTTTTATTATTCTGTGAAGATTGGGTAAAAACTCAATTTTTGGGAAAAATATGGGTCAGTAAAACATTAATTGTTATTTCCATATAAGAATTATATACTCTGAGAAGTCTTGTAACTTTTGATAATTAATACTCCATCGTCTTTTACTTTCCTTGTGATGATTTTGGATATGTTTGCCCGTATAGTTAGTCATTATTTTGTTTGTCTTTTTTTGTGAACTAAGAACTTCTTCTTATTTAACGACCTTGTTTTATTTATTATAGGTGAGGTCTAAGTCACATGGATTTAACCCATTCATGATTAGATTCATAACCAAGAGTAATTAGTTCTTCACCAGCAAAGTGGTCAAAAATTTCACAAGATTCTTGATTAAAATGATTTTTCCAATCTCCTACTATTCCTTTTCTTAAAAAAGAACCTTTATTTTCTTTGCCTTCTTCTCGCTGAGATTGATGAGCAAAGGAAAATTCTTCTGCAATTTTTAATGCTTTATTATGATCTAATTCCTTTCCTGAAATTTGATAATAAAGGCGTTTTAATTCACCACAAGCATCTTGTTTAAAGTCTTCATAATGAACATTAGTAACTCCTTTTTTGTTATACCATTTAGTTACAAAAGCAGTCCAAGAAGATCTCATAGGTGGTTTAGATAATGCACAAAATTCAATGAACTTTGGTAAATTTTCTTTAATATTATCATAGTCTTTAAAGGGAAGTTGTGATTTCATCATATCCACTAAACTGCTATTAAATCTTTCATGCTTAAAATAACAGTGATAATACCAAGAAACTATTACGTCTCGTCCATCTCTCCAAACCATAACTACATTATTCATTCCCCATGGTCTAATGTAATGACCGTGCATAATACAGGGTTCAAACTTGGGTAATTGATTTCGGGGGAAAGGAACTTCCAGGGCTTTACTCAACATTTGTCCTACCCATGTAGCTCCTGATTTAGGATGCTCATTAACGATATACAATGGTATTCTTTTTGAACAAGTGTGTACCATTATATACCTAACTAGTCCTTCATATTTTGTTTTCGGATTAATTTTCGTGATCAACATAGATTTTTAAAATTTAATCATTAATTAAAAACTAATTTTATTTACCTGAACAGAATTAATAACATTTAGGTGTCGAAAAAATATTGATTACCTTATTCTTTCTGTTTATTAAATAAAAGCCAGACTAAGGAAATTAACCTATGCTATAACCTAATTTTTCAATAATTTCTCCTGCTTCTTGTTTGATAAAGAATATATCATCAGGGGAAAAGGCTGTCAAATAGTTCTGAGGTTCTTGTCCAAGGTATCTCCCTAAAAAAGAGGTGCTATAAGGACGAATACTGGTTAATCTCAACCATCTATGTTGCCAAATATTTTTACACTGTGCTGGGAGTAAAGGTTCTATATATAGAGGTTTAACAGATAATTCATGACCAATTTTATCTAAAATAGTTTTTGTTTCACTACACACATCTTCCGTTTTAAACAATACTACATTAGGATAATTAAGCCAACTTTCAACATGATTTGACCATTCTTTAACCCTACTAATTCCTTTGGTTTCTTGTCTGATAAAATCAGAAATGTCACATCTTGTTTCAGGATGTCTAATTTGCATAAAGATATGTAAAGAGCATAAAACTTTTAAAGGATTTCTGACAATATAAAAAATTTTAGTTTTTTGTGTTAAAAAAGATTCCCAATGAGGATACCTTTGCAACCATGTTTTAAATCCTGGTAAATCATGAGTTTTAATAATAGGTCTTTCAGCTCTTTGGAGAATTTTTAAGGCTTTTTCTTGGGATACAATTTCTGTGTGACTTTTGATTATTAATGGGTCAGATATTTCTAAATAGAGATTACTAAGAGGTTCAAAGAGGTATTTCCATGATTGATATTCTTTAAATTGTTTTCTAATTAAATCAATCATTAAGTGAGTTCCAGATCTTCTGTAAGTAGAAATGATAATGGGATATTTAATCTGGTCTAAAGTTGTAGTGACTTGGTAACTATAGGTGTTCATGTTGAATAATTATTTCTATTTTTATTTTTATCAGTAGAAATTTATACTAATTTAGATTTCTTTAATTTTATTTTAGTTAGGCATAAATAAATAAAAAGATATGAAAAAATTAAACTAGGGATCATATTAAGAACAGAATGAGTCACTGAAGGAATTATGTTCGTAAATAGATAAACATATATGGTTTGACTAATAATATTGTTTTCTACTACAGATTTATACCACAATATTTTGAATATATGAGCATATAAAGCAAAGAAAAGACAACCAAAATACCAAAATTCGGCATATGCAGTAGAAAAACCAGTTAAAACAACTCCTCTCACACAGTTATATTTAAAAACATCACGAAAAAGTGGAGAACTACATAGATCACGAAACTGTTCAAAACTTGACAAGCTTGTATCAGACAAAGAAATCCAATTTTTAAAATCATCTCCCAATAATTGAGCAGGAATAAAACGATTAATGATTGTTTGCCAAGCACCTAAACCAAGGGTATAAGACTCAGTAGTACTAACACTTTCCATATATAAAATGGCATTTTTTACTTCATTGACTTTGTTTTCTGATTCAAATGTTTTATTGACATTCTCATTTATATCTATATTAGATACTGCTTCCCATATTGCTGAATAATCCGCTTCATAAAACTTTGTCCAGTCTCCCCTAATATTATTTGCAACTCTTACTGTTCGAACAACAGGTCCACTAAACAGAAGAAAAGCAATTAAAACTGAAATAATCAAGATTTTTCTGGGAACAACATATCTCTTAACAAAAAATTTAGGAATAGAAATAGAAATAAATAGATTGATTAAATAACTTCTTTTAAATGTACTCAGAAAAACTATGGAATTTAAAGCAATAGGTAAAATAAATGCTAATTTTTCAATCAAAGAAAGTTTCCTTTTCTCTATATGTTCAACGGTTAAGAAAAGTAAAACTAATCCAATATATTGAAGTTGCCCAAAGAAAAATAGAATTGTCGTTATACCTGTTCGACCACCTCCACTTAATTCATTTGTGCCACTTAGAGGAATTGATAGCAAAAATGAAAATAGCCCTATATATGTGTAAATAATAGCTATTTTGAAAAATAAATTAGCATTTTCAGTGGTTAATTTCTCATTTTTTAATTTGTTTTGTGCTGAATTTTTGGTAATTTTTCTTGGTATTGTTCTAGTGTAAGCGATCCAAGCTGTTAATAAGCATAAACAAACCATCACCAAAAACCGATCAATCATTTCTGGTGTTAAATTTTGAATAGTCGTTGGGTTATAAACTATATCGTATGCTTGAGGGAGTAGATAAATGGCGAAAGTAAGTAGGTTAAAAAAAGGATATTCATAGAGTCTTTCTTTTTTCTTAAAAGACCAGAATAGGATTCCTGATGAAATAAAAATGATCATTAAAAATAGAATTTCAGTAAGAATCATTATGTTATACTCAAAAGGGATAATGTGTTATTGTTAATCATGAAGCAGTGACTATATTATATAAATTATCTTTTGCTGATTGAAAAATACTTTCACAATATTTCTGTCTATCCATTAAGGATGTATTGTTTAATTTTCCGTTATAAACGTCCATAAGTTTTTCTCCAATAGCTTGAGAATTTCTGATGGGGACAATAAAACCATCTATTCCATCTCTAATAATTGAACCTGAGTTATAAGTGGTGATGATAGGTAACCCAGAAATTAGTGCTTCATATGTAACCATTGCAGACCCTTCACAAATTGAAGGAAAAACAAAAACATCTGCCCATTGATATAAATTGGTCATTTCTGAACGTGGTATTCTACCTAAGAATTCACATACATCATTATATTGTTGAAGTTTCTCCGTTCGGAGATTAATTTGACCAGCAATTTTGCAGGTGAACGGAATTTGGTTTTTAATTAGTTTTAAAGATTCTAAAAGGTAAGGTATGCCTTTTCTCAATCCAACTTCTCCCGCAAAAAGTATTTTTAGTTCTTCGTTTTTTTTCTGATTATTACCGATATTATCAGCTTGTAGAGCTACATTATCATTTTTAATAGTCCCCAGAGAAATAACAGTAATTTTTTCAGCTTCGACTCCTGTTGACACTAAAGAACTTTTAACAAATTCCGAACCGCAAATGATATGATCGGCTAATTGATGTTCTTTACTTTCTCTTTTAATTCTTTGATCAATAGATTCAGTCATGATAAAAGGAGACTTAGACCAACCATCCCATATTTGTTCTTCTTCTAACATGATAGTATTACGATAACTACATTCTGCCACCACTTGATCTAAAACACACTTGATACCTTTACTTTTGGCATATTCAAAAACTTCTAAAGAGGTAGAATTAAATCCATATAAAACATTTGCCTTGCCTAAGCCTTTTTTTAAGATTAGATTACCAAACTTTTGAGCAACAATCATAAATTCATCAGCCCATTTCTGAGAAGAAATATTTTGTCTTCTAGTTAAAGCAAAATTTATTCCCAGTAACGGAAAGTCAACAATATTTGCCTGATTTAACTCTGCAACATATCTATCAAGCATTTTTTTTAAAGATTTTGGCAATCTCCTATATATTTGAGGATTTCTCAAAAGCTGATTGATAAGATTATTTCTAGCATAAAAATCAGTATAAAATGTATCTAATATTCCCCACTTATGAAGTAGTATCGGTTCTTGATAATGTTTTCTTGCACCTAAATGAGCAATGGCAACTTTCCTTTGTTTATACATATAAATTACCTAATATTTGAAGTAATAAAAATAATCAAAAATTTTCATTAAAAAAATTTAATTATGCTCAAATTTTGTCAAAAAATAAAATTCTAAAAAACGAAGAAGTTATAGCTAATAATTAAAATTTATAATTTAAAAGTTTAATTTCAGTTTTAAGAATATTGGCAATTTTATCAGCTTGTGGAATTGATAAAAAATCTCGATAATGACTTTTATCTTTTCTACTATCATTATTGGCAGTTTTTTCTGTGATTAGTGCTTCATTAAAAGGGATGCCAATTCTTTCACATATTTTTTGAAGTTCCTCGGATAAATTTTCATATTTAGCTATATAATCTACTAAAATTTCTTCTTCATTCCAAGGATTAGTATAAATAGGATAGTTCCAACAAAAAGAAGAATATCTTTTTAAAAAATCATCAAAATTTGAAAATGGCTGAGGAGTTTTTCTATTGAGATAAAAATAATAAGAAATAGCTTTATCCCAAGGATTTCTATCAAAACAAAACTTAAAATATTCATTCCAAATTTTATGGCCAATACGTTCTCTAATTTGGTATGCAGGTAAATGATTATGAAATATTATTTGACGATAAAAATCTTTTAAAGGGTTACGAGAAGACACTAAATAAGGTCTTTTTTCTTTTGTTAAAATAATGGGATATTTTAATATTTCAGGTAATGGATTAAAAAATCCTTTATCATTGCAAGATTTATCTGAAAACTCGTCTCCAATATTAGCAACTATGTCGGTATTTTTACAAAAAGATGATAAATATCTTGATATAGTTGTTCCAGCTGTTTTTCTTGTTTTAACAAAAATAAACTTATATTCGTGAGAAATAATCATTTGCGGTGCAAAAAATTTTGTTTTGTTTTAGAGATAATTTTTACTTTTAAATTATCATCTAATAGATTATGCCATAAAAACCATAAAAAGACCAATAAGCTAGTTAACATAGTAGAAAAAACAGAAAGATACTGATTATTTAATGGAATTAAAGAAAACTTTACTGCTAAATTCAGACTATAGTTAAGTAAAAAAACAATAAAAACAATAAGAATTACTTCTCGAAAATAATCTACCCATTTTAATTTTAATCGAGATAATGGCTGATATAAACAATACCAATTTTCTGTCAACATTAAGCTAATAAGAGTGGCAAGAGAAACACCTAATAAACCAAAAGGTTTTATTAAAATCATTGTTAAAATAATATTTAAAATTCCAGCTATTATGGATGGAATCGCATATTGTTCAATACCAGTCGCTCTAGCACAGTTAATTAAACAAGCATTTTGAGTTTCAAAGAAAAGCATCACACAAAATATAATTAAAATTGGATAACCTACAAACGCATCTTTACCAATCCATAATTGTAAAAAATCTTTACCAGAAACCAATAAAAAACTGTTACCAATGCTTAAAAGAAGTAATCCTGAAAAACAAACTTTTTTAACAATTTTATGTACTAAAGGTAAATTACCGTTTTGCCATAACTGTCCAATAAAAGGAATCGATGATAAAGCAAGAGATACCGCTAAAACTCTCAAATTAGAAACTAATTGATAAGTAGCTTGATAAGGTGCGATAGCCGATACACCAATTAATGTACCAATAAAATATTGATCAGATCTAAGAATTAAAAAAGTACCAATACCTTTGAACCAGAAATCAAAAGCAGGTTGAATTAAACTTTTGATAATATTAATATTCCATTTACCATTTAAGTCTAATAATTTTGGTTTATATTTACGAATTAAAGCCAGTAATAAAAATCTTTGTGCTAGATTAGTGAATACCAAAATTACGGCTAAATGAAATAATCCACCTCCATTTATTACTACAACAATACTAATAAGGGTTGTACCTACGGATAAAATAGCCAAAATTAATTGATTAAAACCGACATAACCCATTCCTGTTAACAAGCAGTTGAGATACTCAACCCAAACACCAACGGCATAACCTAGACAAATAATAATCCAAGACCACAAAATCGTTTGTGGTGATACGGTAGTTAATTCAAATTGATTGATTAAAAAATAACCCCCAATCGCCGCTATGAAAAAAATAAAAAAAGCAACACCCCTAAGAAGAATATTGCCTGTTGTTACTAAATCCCCAATTTCTTGTTTACTTTCATTATTTAATTCAACTTCTGCCGTTGCTCCGCTTTTACCTTTTGCTAAAGCAATTCGTTTAGTAATTACAGGTGCGATTCCCATGCCTAATAAGCCTAATAATGCTTGACTATTCGACATTAAAAACCATAAGCCTAGTTCTTCTTTTCCTAAATATCTGAACATGATAGGGATAAAGAACAGGTTAACAACAATACTAATTATTCTACTTAACCATGAAATCCCTACTCCGAAAGCGATTTTTTGAGTAAATGACATATATAAAATTTTTATTTTGCTTCTAGTTTCGCTAAACGGGTTTGTAAGTCTTGGTTTTCTTCTTTAAGTTTATCAATGGCTTGTTGTAAGTCTTTGACGGTTTTATCACTGCCAAGTTTACTTCTGACTTGATTAATCGCTTCTTCAGCTCTTCTTTTGACTCTTCCATCGGGGGTGGTATCTGCTAAATTTGTTAGCATAGAGATAGCTTGAGCGTCTTCTATTTGCCCTAAAGCACTTATTAATGACATTTGAGTCAAAAAGAAGGTATCAGACATAATAGCCTCAAAATTCCCCAAGATACTCTCTAGTTTATCCGATTTTTGCCCTTTAGCGATCGCACCCAAGCAACGGATAGCAGTAAGGCGGAGGGGTTGGGGGATACCTAAATCAGTGAATTTAGCAATAATATCCGCAGCTTTTTCAGAGGTTTTTAGTTGACTTAAAGCATTAATAGCGCTAGATCTGATAATTTCATTCCAACCGCTTTTTTCTGCTAAAATTTGCTCTAGGATAGGGATAATTTCCCCTTGTTTATTGTCTAAATTACCCGTGGCAAGTTTGCCTAAACCGTTAATGGCGGAAGATTCTACATAATAACTTTCATCACCATTGATGACAATATTTTTTAAAGCATTGTAACTAGCTTCATTTTTATGATGAGTTAAGGCTTCGATAATTGCTTTTCTAACTTTAGGATTTTTGTCTTGAATATTAATAATTAATGCTTCTGTAGCTTGATTTAGCTTTATTTTGCCTAACTGTTTAATGACTTCGACTTTTACTCCCCAAAATTCTTCTTTTTCCAGAGATTCCGTTAAAGTTTTTACCGCTTCTAAGTTACCTTTTTTACCGATAGCGATGGCAGCATAAATACGAGAAATGACATCAGGATCATGATTTAATTGATTTTTTAACTCAGTAAATCCATAGTCTAATTTAACAGTTTTAAGATGATAATTACCCACATCAAAAGAGATAAAATCTGGTTTTTGTGTAAGAGGAAAATAAAAGACTTGTTCAAGTTGATTAAGTTTAAGAGATAATAGTTTTAATTCTGGTTTTTCTCCTTCTTTAATGTAACCAAAAGCAAAAGGTATTTTTAAGTCAAATAAATCTTTAAATTTACCATTTTCTTCCTTCGCCTGAGTTTGTTTAATGTTTACAGAAGCTAGGTTTGATTCACTATCCCAACTATAATTGATTTTAAAATCTGGATGTCCTCCTTTAAAAACATATTGATCAAAAAGAGGACTTAAATTATAACCAGTTGCCTTCTCGATAGCCCTTAATAAATCAATAGTTTCTACGGTTTTATGAGCATTATCATTAACAAAAGTATGGATAAATTTATCAAATAATTCCTCTGTTAAAATACCACGAATCATGTGATAAACACAAGCGCCTTTTTCATATAAATGACGATCATACAATTCTATAGCTTCTCTGTAAACATTAGTAACAATAGGACGACGATAACGAGAAGAATCTTCCTGCAAATAATTTCTAGCTTCCCCTAAAAGATAATAAGCGCCCTCGTCTTGACCATATTCATGTTCTGTCCATAATACTTCTGCATAGGAAGCTGCACCCTCTTTAATCCATGCGTGACTCCAATGTTTGATTACAACTAAATCACCAAACCACTGATGGGCTAATTCATGGGCAACGAGACTTTCAGTGTTACGATTATCTAAAGAGGCTTTTTCGTCAAGAAGACAGCGATCCGTTAAGATAGTAGTAGAAGTATTTTCCATACCTCCGAAAATAAAGTCATCGACACAGACTTGAGCATATTTAGAATAAGGATAAGGATAACCATATTTTTGACTGAAAAATTCAATCATTTTAGGGGTTTTACCCATACTAATTTTAGCTTCGGTTTCTTTACCTTTTTCTACATAATAATTAACAGGCACATCATACCATTTATCCTCTATTTTTGTAAATTTGCCTACTGCTAATGTCATTAAATAAGTAGGATGAACTTGAGGCTGTAGCCAATGATAAATTTTATTGCCGTTTTTTTCTTCTGTTTTGATTAACTCACCATTAGAGATTGCAATATAATCTGAAGGTACTTCTATTTTAATCTCTGAAGTGGCTAATTGTCCGGGATAATCGAAGCAAGGAAACCAGTAACGGGAGTCTTCATCTTCTCCTTGAGTCCAAACTTGAGAAGGTTTGTTAGGATAATATTCATCAGGAGTAATAAAGTATAAGCCTCGTTGGGGTTTTTCTTTATTGTAGGCAATGGCAATTTTAAGGTCTTGATCTGTGGTAGGTTTTGATAGGTTAATGGTGATAACTTCGCCGTCATAGTCGAAAGGTTGGCTAATATTATCAATCAAAACAGATTCAATAGTTAAATCAACGGCATCAAGGGTTAGTTGAGTAATATTTTTTCTGACAGGTGTTAATGTAATAGTGCAAATTCCTTTAAAAATTTGGCGAGGAATATCTAAGACTAAATCAAGAAAAATATGTTGAACTTGTCCGAACCGATGGGGATTATAATGAGGTTTAGCACCGGGTAACTCAAAACTTTTTTTTTCTTCTACATCAAAAAAATACTGTAGATGACTCATATTTTTATTATATTGATAATGCCTGTTATATTTACGAGATTATAGAATAGATCTCAAAATTTTGTCAATTTATACACTTTTAAAATTATTATCATCTACTATGATTGTGAATTGACAACTCCCACCGTTAACCTTGTGGTGTAACGGGGGATTCTTCTTTCACAGAACGATGCCTTACAAAAGCAGTGCCTTTACTTGGTCTTACTCTTTCTCCAGAAGCTGTAGCGATATGCCCTACCGCCAAGATTCGTAAACCTTCATCTCTGATATTTTTCGCTGCGTTAACATCCCTGTCATGTATCGTTCCACATTTAGGACAT
>JAACUG010000011.1 GCA_009993045.1 Cyanobacteria bacterium CG_2015-22_32_23 | reverse complement strand
TTTTGATTTTTGAAATTAGAGTTTGTAACTGTATAATACTACCCTGTTTTTTGAGCAAAAATGCCTAAAACTACGCACTTTTTTATGAACTTAACGATGCCCCAAGCCTTGATTTTAATAGCTTTCTGATTTATTCAGCAAACCCTAATTAATTTATCTGATACCTAATTCCTAACCCATACTTTTTCTGCAAAGCCTAATTAGACTTATGACAAAAATATTTATAAGCACTATAAGCCATAGTCACAACTCCTGTTGTCAGAGAAGATTCGTCTAACTCAAAACGAGGATGATGTAAGGGATAATTATGGTGATTTTCTTTACCGACACCTAACCGAAACATAGTACCATGAGCGTGTTCTAAATAAACTGCGAAATCCTCTGCACCTAAAGAAGGCTCAAGAATAGAGATCACTTGTTTTTCTCCTAATGCTTCTAAGGCTGCTTTTTCGATGATTTTTGTTAACTCAACATCATTTTGTACACTGGGAAGACGATGACGATAATTTATCTGACATTTTGCACCGTAAGTATGACAAATTCCTTCTACAATGCCTTTTATCCATGTCGGTAACTTTTCTCTTACTTCAGGATTTAGCGATCGCACAGTACCAATCATCTTAACTTGATCAGCGATAATATTGGGTGCTTTGCCACCGTTAATTTGCCCTATAGTTAATACTAAAGGATCTAAAGGGTTTTGCATACGACTGATGGCTTGTTGTAAACTGGTAATCACCTGTGCGCTAATCCAAATAGCATCGATGGCTTGATGAGGACGTGCGCCATGACCAGCTTCACCTTGAATTATAATTTCGAGATCATCCATAGCAGAAGTTAAAGCACCATAACGAATACCCACACAACGAGCAGGAATAGAAGGGAAAACATGAACCCCAAAAATAGCGGAAATATCCTTCATGACACCGTCTTCAACCATCCATAAAGCTCCCTGAGCGATTTCTTCAGCAGGTTGGAAAATAAATCGAATATCCCCGAGTAAAGAATCTTTTAGCTGAGATAAAATCATAGCAGTACCCAAACCTACAGTGGTATGTAAATCATGACCACAAGCGTGCATAACACCAGATACACGAGAAGCATATTCTAACTGAGTCGCTTCTTGAATAGGTAAAGCATCCATATCCGTGCGAATGGCTAAATGAAGAGTACTTTTACCATTACCTTTTAATTCCCCAATTACCCCTGTTTTACCTATACCTTCGGTAACATGAAGTCCACAGGAAGATAAAACCCCTGCAACATAAGTAGCTGTTTGATATTCTTGAGCGCTTAATTCTGGATGAGCATGAAAATGACGACGAATTTCGATTAATCTTGGGGTTAAATCTACGGCTAAATCTTTGATTTTACTGAGCATTATATCAACTTACGTTTTATACTTTGGAGGAGAATAACTCAATTTTAGATCAAAAATAAATTTTAGCTCTATAGAAGACGAGGAGAAAATTATTAATTACTGATTACTCAATGTCTTCTTTAACAGTTAATTGTTAATTGTTGATTATATAATTAACCTTCGGCATTCAAGAAAGGTAATAAAGCCACTAAACGAGCTTGTTTAACGGCTCTAGTTAAGTCTCTTTGTTGACGGGCGGTTAAACCAGTGATACGACGAGGAAGCATTTTACCTCTTTCTGTCACGAATTTATGTAGTAATTCTAAATCTTTATAGTCAATAGGTTGACTTGGAGGAATCGGAGATAATCTTTTACGAAAATAAGCCATAATTTATGTTTGTTTAAACTATTATTTTTACTTTGAGAAAATTGAGAAAATCAAACTATTTAATTTCTTTATGAATAGTATGTTTGTTGCAATGAGTACAGAATTTTTTTAGTTCCATTCTTCCTGTAGTATTGCGTCTGTTTTTCATGGTTGTATAACGAGAAACACCAGCAGAGCGTTTATCATTATTAGTACGACACTCGGTGCATTCAAGAGTGATAATTATGCGGACACCTTTTTTACTTGCCATTTTTTTAGCTTAGTTACTATAACAGTAATTTTATACACAATCTATTATTATCCCACATGACCTGTCTTTTTGACAAGTTTTTATTAACCAGTGTTAGGTATCAGGTTTCGAGTATCAGGTTTCGGGTATCAGGTTTCGGGTATCAGGTTTCGGGTGTGAGGTTAATTTTGATAACTTGAGTCAATTATTTAAAGTCTTGGTAGCCATTTTGCTTCTTCCATAACTGATTTGATGGAAGTTAGATTATTTTGATTAAACCAACATTGAAAAGCCTGTTTAATGTTACCTTTTTTGAGTGCTTTTACTCCGTCACTAACAGAAATAGCGATATGTTGCATCACACTAGAGTCACGGTAACAATCCATCATACAAGCAGTACAATTATCTTTAATACGTTGTGATCCATCAAATTCCTTTATGTGGCACATCGGTTCAGCCCAATTATGACAGCGATAAAGATTTAAAAACCAATCTAAATAAAAGAATTTCCAACCTCCTAAGCAACCAAAATTTTCTTTTTCTCCTTTTAAGTGTCGTTGCATATCTTCAATGGAAGCGGTGGGATTAACTACATGAAATTGTTTTTTTAAGGCTTTAATGGCTTCAAATCTTTGATCTAATTCTTCTTTGGTATAATCAACTAAGTTTGACTGCGCATAACCTAAATAAGAAGACGCTAAAGTAGTTAAAGGATAAGAAAAAGTGACGCTATCAAATCCTAGAGATTCTAAAAATGATGGTAGTTGACTATAGTCATCAATTAATCTTGACATGGTAACAGAAGCCGTTGTGCCGATATTATATTCTTTAAAGTAATCATTGGCGGTTTTGATGCGATGGCAAACTCCTTTTAAGCCTCTATTTTGTTCATGTTTTGTCACTTCTGCTGCATCGATGGAGATAATAACACTAACTAATCCAGCTTTAGCCAATTCGTCAATTTTATTTTTAGTTAAGAGTGAACCATTAGTAACTAACATTGGTGCTATACCAATACTAGAAGCATGGGCGATTATTTCTGTTAAATGAGGATGTAACATTGGTTCACCTCCTACATAAATTAAAAAATACACCCCGTTTTGATAAAGAATTTCCGTTGCTTGTTTTGCCTCTTCTAAACTCACATGATGACGATTTTCTATAGGCATTTTATCCACCGCAAAGTTACAAAATCCGCAAGTAGCGTTACAAGCGCTAGTAATGGCAAATTGACACATACTAGGGCCGCCATCTATAATACTTTCTCTTGCTAATTGCCAGATACCTTTTTTTTTCGTTTTTAATGACATTATAAATAGTTGATCATTGATAATTGTTAATTATTATGCGCCAAAAACTTGAATATTTTTAAAAGCACATATAGGTGAAGCATGACCAACTCTTATAGATTGATTCGGTTCGCCTTTACCACAATAGGGTGTACCATAAAATTCTCTGGTAGAATTATCTCCTACATGAATTAAATTGTGCCAAAAATGTTTTGTTACTCCTCGATAATTTGGATTGCGTAAAGTTTTGGTTAGTTGTCCATTTTCAATTAATACTGCATATTCACAACCGAATTGAAATTTATTGCGGTAATCATCTATAGACCAAGAGCGATTAGATTTCATATACACTCCATGCTCAATAGAACTAATAATATCATTAAAACTACTATTACCTGATTCTAAGTTTAAATTAGCCATACGATCAATAGGCGCTCGATTCCAAGAAGATGAACGAAAATTGGCAACTCCGAGAACATTTGCCCTAGCTTGACTTTCTAAACTACCTAAACCCCGCAATAAAATACCGTCTTTGATTAAATATTCTTTTTCGGCTTTCAATCCAGCATCGTCAAAACCGTAACTAGCTAATTCCCCTTGTACGGTAGGATCAAAAGTTATATTCATCATAGACGAACCATAGGCTAGATTTCCGAAATCTGATAGTTTAACAAAACTACTTCCTGCGTAGTTACGCTCATCACCTAAAATTCGATCTAATTCTAAAGGATGTCCGATACTTTCATGGATTTGTAGCATCATCTGATCTGGAGCTAACACTAAAGTAGTGGTAATATCAGGACATTCAGAAGCGTAAAGTAACTCTATGGCTTCCTCACCGATTTTTTTGGCACGATTTAAGGTAATTTCTGGGTTTAAAACTTCCCTACCTCCTTGATAACATCTCGCCATCATGCCGTTATCTGTGCGTTTTTGAACCACGTTATCTTCTTGTGCCGTTGCTTCATAATCTGTGGCAACTAAGGAGAATTTCTGCTCAATATTTGCACCATTACTACTGACAAAATGATGTTTAATATCACTAATTTGTGCGATGGCAGTAGCTTTGACTATTTTATCTGAAACTTTTAAAGCATGGCAAGTTTGTATTAATAAATCATTTAAATCTGAAGCATTGATTAAACTGTATGAATCATTAACGGGAGATTGATATTTACCTTTAGTGGCAGGGCGAATATCAGTATTAAAAGAAAATATACCCCAATTTTTAGCACTTTTTGCTTGTTGCTGGGCAAGATTAACGGCGGATTGAATACTATCTAAATCTAGTCGATTAGTGGCACAATAACCTAATTGCCCATTCATCATTACTTCTACCATTACCCCGTTGGTTGATTTTCTGCCGTTACTTTGGGGGTTTCCGTCACGAAAAAGTCTGGTAGTGGTAGTTTCCCTAACTTGTCTTAATCCTACCCAATCAGCGTTAATGTTAAGGTTATTTAAGGTTTTTTTTAAATCAAATGTCATAAATTTATCTTCAAATATCCCGTAAGCTCATTATAGATTAATGATAATCAAACCTCGATATATTTTTTAAAGTCTAACTGATTTATCCTTTTAGTCTTTTAGAGAAAATTAGGAGTAAAGTAGAGTTGTCAAATCAATATTTACAGTTAAAGAGTATGACACCAAAAATAACAGAATCTGATTTAACCTTTGATAATATACTAAACCTTGTCAGAAAACTACCCACATCAGAACAAATCAAACTCAGTCAAACCATAGCACAAGAAACACAAAGCAACATAGAATATCGTACTAAAACTTTTGAAAGCCTACTTCGACAAGTAAAACCCGTGACGGTAGATTTTGACATCGACAAAGCTAAACAAGATTACTTTCAAGAAAAATATAACCTGTGAAAATTCAAATAGATACTAATATTGTTATTGATTATGCGTTAATACGTCAACCATTTTACGATGATGCTGATCTTATTTTTAGCTTAATAGAACAAAAAAAACTAGAAGGCTTTATTAGTGCCACAACTTTTACAGATGTTTTTTATATTATCAAAAAACCAAGAGGGAAAGAGTGGACACTAAATTTTTTACAGCAATTATTAACTATTTGTAAAGTTACAACCGTAGATGAAAGAATTGTAAAACAAGCCTTATTAAACCACTACAAAGATCTTGAAGATGACATACAATATTACACTGCACTCTTTAACAATTTAGATGCTATAGTTACCCGTAATCAAAAAGATTATCCAAAAAATAGCAAGATAGAGATCTTGACACCTAAACAATTATTAAAGTATTTTACCTAGTTAATTCTTAATCGTTAACGGTTTGTCTTTCTTTTAAATAGGCAAAAAATTCTTTACCTTCCCTTAGTCTTCTTACTAACATTTGCGGATCTGTTAACATTTCTGACACTATAGGAATGATAGCTTGAGGACGAAAATAAAAACGTCTATACATCTGTTCTACTGCATTTTCTATTTGTGTAGAGGAAAGATTAGGATAGGCTAAGGTTGAGGTTTGAATACCTGATGAGGATATTAAATTTTGTTGGCTAAACCATTGATTTTCTAAGGCTTGACGATATAATTCTGTACCCGGATATGGTGCTGCAATGGATACTTGTATAGTATGAGGGCTTACTTCACAGGCAAAACGGATAGTTTCTTCAATGGTTTCTTGACTTTCGTTAGGTAAGCCGATAATAAATGTACCATGAACCTTTATGCCTAGTTTACGGCAATTTTCCATGAATTTACGCGCTACTTCTAGTTTTATTCCTTTGTTGATACCGTCTAAAATTTCTTGATTGCCTGACTCAAAACCGACTAATAACAATCTTAAACCGTTATCTCTTAATTGTTTTAATGTGTCATAATCTAGGTTGGCACGAGCATTACAACTCCAGGTTATTTTTAGTCTTTTTAAATGTTTACTAATGGCGATCGCCCGTTGTTTATCGATGGTAAAAGTATCGTCATCAAACATATATTCTTGCACAGAATTACCGAAAAGACTCTTTGCCATTTCCATTTCTTGTGCTACTGCTTCGGGGCTTTTGGCACGATAATTATGGCCGCCAATGGTTTGAGGCCACAAACAAAAACTACATTTAGCAGGGCAACCTCTACCAGTATAAAAAGAGATGTAAGGATGTAAAAGATAACCGATAAAATATTTTTTGATGTCTAAATCTCTAGCATAAATAGGCAATACACTAGGCATGGCATCCCAATCATGGATTAATTCTCTTTCTTGGTTATGAATAATATTACCGTGATTATCTCTATAACTTAAACCAGTAATATCACTAAAATTTTTCCCTTCGGCTACTTCTTTGCAAGTATAATCAAATTCGTTGCGACAAACAAAATCAATCACAGGATTATCTTGAAGGGTTTTTTCTGGTAAAACCGCCACATGAGCGCCGATAAAACCAATAATAATATTAGGGTTTTCAGCTTTTATGGTTTGAGCAAATTTGACATCATTAGCAAGAGAAGGAGTGCTGGTGTGCATAATAATTAACTCATAATCCTTGGCAATTTTCAGCACATCTTCTACGGTTTGATTATGGGGAGGTGCATCAATTAACTTACTACCTTCTACCAACGCCGCAGGTTGTGCTAACCATGTAGGATACCAAAAAGAAGTAATTTCTCGTTTAGCCTGATACCTAGCGCCTGCGCCACCATCAAAACCGTCAAAAGAGGGAGGATTGAGAAAGAGAGTTTTTTTCATCTTTACATTTTTATACTTTATTTTACTTAACTGTACTTAATTTATTGACTTTTTTGATCATAAATCTATCTTCAATCATAAGCAGATAAATAAGGTTTAACATAGTTTTCTCCTTTCTTGATAAAAAAATCAGTAAATAAACTTAAGTAATTATCTTTAATAATTTGAAAACATTTATTCATTCTTTCCTCTCCATGTACTAAAAATTGAGCTGTCGAAATAGCATAAAATTCTTCTTCTTTTCCTTCAATATTATTTTTAAAAGCATCAATATATAAACTTCTGCTTTCATCCATCAATTGAGCTAATTTACCAGTATATTTAATTACTTTTCCGTTATTTAATAATATTTCTTTATTTTTAATCGAAGACATAGATAATTTCATACATTTTTGAGTTTCTTCTAATGGTAAACAATCTTGATCACCTCTACGATAAGCCCATTGAGTACAACCGTTAGTGACTTCTAATGCTCGAATTAAAGCCAATTTATCTAAATCTTCAGGACTTATTTTTATCCAAATATTGAGATAATTTTCGATTTTATTTTTAAACCCTTGAAAATCTTTCGTAAAATAAGGTTCTAATTCTTTTATTTGTGCTAATTTTTGCCAATTAATGTTCATATTGATGCCAATAATATTAACTATTAAATATAAATTTAGAACAAAAATAGAGAAAATGATGGAAAAGACAAAAGTTATCTTAGGAAAAATCACCTTTAACCCTGAAATAATCGGAGGAAGGGCTTGTATTCGAGGAATGCGCATTACCGTCGCTTTAGTGCTAAGATTATTATCTAGTGATATGTCGATGGAAGAAATTTTAAGAGAGTATCCTGATTTAGAATTAGAGGATATTCAAGCTATCATATTAACTATTAATCAATCAGGTAATTATTAATATGACTTTTAGTGACGTAGTGGAAGCAGTTAAAAAACTATCTAATGAAGAAAAAAATGAGATAAAATCACTCATTGAGCATTATTTAATCGAAGATAAAAGAGAAGAAATTTATCATAATTATTTAATTAGTAAAGAAAACTATAAAGAAGGTAAATTAAACTTTTCTTCAGACATAGATGAGTTAATGGAGTCTTTAGAAAATTAATGTTAGAAATAAGTTTTGATGAATCCTTTAAACGAGTCTATAAAAAAAGGATTAAAGGTAATATAAACTGAGAAATAAAATTTAGAAATCAACTAGAAATATTTAAAAATAATCCCTTTGATTCGAGATTAAAAACTCATAAATTATCAGGAAAACTCAAAGATTTATGGAGTTTTAGTATTGAATATGATCAAAGAGTAGTTTTTTATTTCATTGATACAGATAAAATTGTATTTATTCATATAGGAAATCATGATCAAGTTTACTAAAATTTAAAATAATTTAATGTTAACAGGGTTAAAATTTATCGATTTATTCGCAGGAATTGGTGGTTTTCATCAAGCATTAAGTTATTATGGTGCTAAGTGTGTTTTTGCTTCGGAATGGGATAAATATTGTCAAGAAATTTATTTGAAAAATTACGGAATTTTACCCGAAGGAGATATTACTAAAATACCTGAAAATGAGATTCCTAGTCATGATATTTTGTGTGCTGGTTTTCCTTGTCAAGCCTTTAGTATTTCTGGTAAAAAATTAGGATTTAATGATACTAGGGGTACTTTATTTTTTGATATAGTCAGAATTGCTAAATATCATCAACCTTCATTGTTAATCTTAGAAAATGTGAAAAATTTTGCTAAACATGATGAGGGAAAAACATTAAAAGTTGTTGAAAATACATTAGATGAAATTGGTTATGATGTTTTTTATCAAGTCTTAAATGCTTCTAATTTTGGTGTACCTCAAAAGCGAGAAAGAATTTATATTTTAGGTTTTAAAAAAGATTTAAACGTGAAAAAGTTTACTTTTCCTAATAGTTATAGTAAAGCAAAAAGTTTAATTGATTTTTGTTTAGATGATTCAGAAACTAAGGATTTTATTATTAATAGAAGTGATGTAAAAATTAAGGAAAATTTAGAGATAACTAAAGATATTTTAGGCAATTATCCGCAAAAACCCATTAGAATTGGTACGATTAATAAAGGTGGGCAAGGTGAAAGAATTTATCATCAATTTGGTCATGCTATCACCTTATCAGCTTATGGTGGAGGTATTGGGGCGAAGACTGGTATTTATTTAATTAATGGTAAAATTAGAAAATTAGCCCCTAGAGAATGTGCGAGAATTATGGGTTTTCCTGATAGTTTTATTCTCAGTAATAGTAATAATATTGCTTATAAACAATTCGGGAATAGTGTTGTTGTTAATGTGATAAAATCGATCAGTGAAAATGTTTTAGAGATTAATAATTTATTTTATGAGATAAAAGACTATGAATTAAAGAGAATTACTGTTTAGTATCATAATACTAACGACAAGATATAATAATAATGGAATCATCATCAACTTTATACACTAATCGATGTTCTTGATTGATTCTTTTTGACCAATATCCTTGTAAGTCATGTTTTAAAGGTTCTGATTTCCCTAATCCAGTAAAGAGATTTTTTGTGTATCTTTCAGTAATAATAAAATCTTTTTTAATATTTTCTTATCTGTATTTGCCCAATAATTAAATTGTTCAAATGCGTTGATTTCAAAGGTTATTTTTCTCATAATATTCTAAGTTTATAGACACTATATTACCCTGTTTTACGTTTTCGATAGACTCTAATAACTGTTTTTTATTAGCTTCTGATTTTAATAAATAAGTTGTTTCATCTTCCATTTCCACAGAGTGATTGACGATAATAACTTCAACGGATGCACCTTCTTTGAATTGACTTTGAGAAATTTCTATTTTGCCATTTTTACCCACAATGGCTTTTTGTCTGATTGTATTAACCATTTTTTTATTCTTAAATTAATACTGATTATAATTGACTATTTTAACAAATTCCCTAAATGGCAGTTTTCTTGAACTTAAGTAACTTTTGACGCAATTATTTACTTACTTTTTTCTCATCCGCACGGGTAATCTTTCGTCTAAATTTACTTCGTGAGACGATGCAAAATCACGAATATTTTTGGAGGCGTGAAGAGCAGAAATCATTTTATTTTGAGCGTAATCTTTACCGCAAGAAGAAACCCCATGAATCAACCGATGACGCAAATTCCACGCTTTTAATAATCCTTCCCAATCTGTCACTACTTCGGGTAATCTTTTATCCCTTCGGGGGAAAACCTCCTCTTTCCACACCGTCTTGTATTTCTCCGCCCCATGACAATCCCTTAATTTCTTTCTGATTTCCAGATTGGGGGATGTGCCTAAAGCGATAATAGCACGGCGAACCGTCCATTCAAAATGAATGATAGCCAATAACAGCGATAAAGAGGCATCTTCTTCCATCATTTTTAAAATACGTTGTTCTCTTAACGGACTACGATCTTTAACTAAAAACATAATTTTTTAAAATCTTGTCATTATTTTTTCTGAATCACTACCACATATTTCTTCCTCCAAAGGTAGTTGAATGGATGTTGCAGGAGAAATGGTCTGACACATTTGACTATACAAGTAAAATTTATAGGTCAAATCTGTTTTAATATACTCTAATTCACCGGAGGAAAAGTAATATTCTATTGGATGTCTATTAAGTTCAGTCCTATCAAAGTAAACTATCGTGTCTGATATACCAGAAAAACTACGCAATCCATCTTCTCTTGCTGTTGCAGTAATAATGATTCCAGTATTAGAATCCATCTTAGTAATTTCAACATCATAATAAAAAGAAGAGGAATCAATATTTAACTCATTAATATCATCAACAAAGACACCGTTGGTGTCATAATGTTGTGCTTGTTTTTTTAAAAATTCAAAAATAATTGATTTCCCCTCATCTTCTTCTTCCCTAATTCGTTCTTCTTTTTCTTCTTCTTTTGATTCTTGATAATCTTGATGAGCATTATAAAGATCACGAGTGACACAAGATGGAAGAAAAATGGCTAAAAATAAAATAAAAATTGTTATATTCCATTTAGGATTAATTTTAATAAACATTTGACTTTACTCCTATTTTTTGTTAACCTAAAAAAGTTTTATTTTAAGACTCTAAAATCTGTTTTTTTCTTTTTTCAAATTCCTCGTTAGTGATAATATTTTTATCTCTTAATTCAGCTAATTTGAGTAACTCATCAGCACTGTTATTAGCAACCGCAATATTTTGATTGTTATATTCTGCTTTGATGTTATCTAGTGTTCTTCGTATTTCGTCCCTCACACTTCCCTTTTGAGTTTGATAAAATATAATCGGCAATAACCATAATAGAAATGTAAATAATAAAAGAAAAAGACCAATCCAAAACATTAATGAAGGTTTATACAAAACATCTGCTTTAATTGTCCATCCGTTTTCTCTTTCAGTGAGCCAAATGATAGTTTCATCATATCTATTAATAGAACCAAAACTGGCATTGATTCCAATAAAAACAATTTTGTTGTTACCATTTACGATGCGACGTTGTTGTTTATCGGAAATTCTATTAAATTTTGGTAGAAGAATCTCTATTATTTCTTCCCGACTCTTTTTTGTATTAATAGTAACGACTTCTTCAAATCTCATGGTTTTTTAAAATACTGATTATATTTGACTATTGGATTAAAAATAATGATTACAATTCCAGTTAATCAAAAACCATCGATAAATACTACGGGTAAAACCCAGATTTACGAAGAACTTTTTTAAAGAAATGTTACAGTAACACCAGAATTTACCTGAATTAATGACAAAAAGTGACATCAAATTGAGTTACAATAAGCTCAAACTCATGGATAATAAGGTTTATGGCTATCAACGCTTTCTTACAATTTGTCGATAATTTAGTCTTTGCACAAACAAACGAGCATTTAAGCGATGTACAAAAAAACATTGTGGAAGGGTTGTTAAATGGTGATAGTTATAAAAAAATTGCTGACAATTCTAGTTATGATGAAGGTTATATTGGAGATTTAAGCCGAAAGTTATACAAGATTTTATCTAATCATTTAGGAGAGGAAATTAATAAATCTAATTTTTGTTGGAGTATTGAAAGAATTGCTAATAATAAGTTTGTTAATTTAGGTAATAATAATATTAGTTATTGTGATAATAAGTCAAGTAATTTTAGTAAAAATAAACAGCATAATTATTCTAACATCAACAAAATTTTTCACGATTTAAGATTAGCACCAGTATGTAATTTTGATATAGAAAGAGTCAGAGAATTAGAATTATTATATATACAGATATTTAAAGAAAATAAATCCTTAATTTCCGTTTTAGGAGCGAGTGGAATTGGGAAAACGACTTTAGTTAAAAAGTTTGTAGATTTACACTTACAAGAATTTGAGGTTATTATCTGGGGGTGAGCGAAAAAAGGGGTGGGAAGAAGATAGTAAGTTGTCGTATTTTACCCTATAACTTAATCCAGATACTAAAAATACCATTCAGTTTGTTTG
>JAACUG010000080.1 GCA_009993045.1 Cyanobacteria bacterium CG_2015-22_32_23 | reverse complement strand
AGAAAAAACTGATAATTAAATAATCAAAATTATTTTAACTAATCTTGTGAGAAATTTGTTGTTTCCTAGCATTAACATAGTACGACAATCTGTAAGGTTACAATATTAAATAATGTCTTATGTATCTATTTTAGTATTCTATTGAAATATGCAGAATGTGGGTATGAAGTAAAATATCAAGAGAATCAGTCAATAATTGAATTAGAAAAAAGAAAGTGTGGCAGATTTATAATTGCAACAAATGTGATGGATGAAGGAGAATTATCAGCAGAGGAAATGTTGAAACAATATAAAAATCAACAGAGTTGTGAAAGAGGATTTAGATTTTTAAAAGATCCTTTTTTATTAATAAAAAGTGTGTATGTAAAAAGTCCAAAAAGAGTGGAAGTAATGGGAATATTAATGGGATTATGTTTATTGGTGTATAACATAGGTCAAAGAATGATTAGACAAGAATTGAATAAAAGAGGAGAAAAAATTAGGAATCAAGTCAGAAAATAGATAGAAAATCCAAAATTAAGATGGATATTTCAGTTGTTTCAAGGGATTCATTTAGTAGAAATAGAGAGTCGAGAAATGGTAAGTAATTTAACAGAAGAAATTAGAAAAATATTAGGTTATTTTAGTGATAATTGTCAAAAATATTATAATTATTAGTGACTACAAATAATGAAGAAAACAAAAAAGAAGATAAAAACAATTACTTAAATAAAAGTGAGCTTTTTGCTGTCAAAAAATAGCAAAAAAATGTTTAAAAATTTTATTTTCAACGTTTCGGAAAAATTCATCTTATTAATGGGAATTGCTCTTGAAAATCAATTTGCACATTTCATTGGCATTACAGATTGACGTGCGGAATGTGAGTTTTAAAATTATCTCTATCAACTCGTTTTTTGCTATATAAAGCTAGTTTGGGGTTTATTTGGGCTTAATTTTTGTCTAAGTACCGTTAATTGAAATACAAAGAATTTTCTTGTATATAATCCTTTACTTTATCTGTTAAAACTTCTTGATTATGATTATTACGATAATCTGTAGAAGAAAAAGGCGGAATTTGACACTGAGCGATCGCACAACCTAAGGTAATTTTATCTATATTTTGAACAACATTAAAGTCGATAGTATAACCATCACGAGGGATTAATAAGATTTTCACTCCCTTCCATAATTTTTGAGCTTCATACCATGTAAAAATTTGTTCTGCTAAATCTGTGCCAATAACGATGGTTAGCTCAATATTTTCGCCCCATTTTTTCCTTGCCTTGGTGACAGTATGTATTGTACGGACATCGCTAATTTCGGGACAATAAAGGACGTTACCATGAGTTAAATTAAGATCTTCAATGAGTAATTCTAACATCCGATTACGGTGACATAAATCTGTACCATGACTTTTAAAAGGATTATCGGAAGCGTAAACAGCGACTAGATTATAGTGAGAACTGAGGTAATGTAAAATAATTTTATGGGCAGACGTTGGCGGATCTGCACTTGTCCCAAAAATAGCTATATTCATAAATGAGGAGGGTATTCCAAAGAAACTGTACCTAGATAACCTTTACGAAAATCTTGGAGTAATTGACGAGAAACTCTTTCAATATCATTGTTATACTTAGATTGTGCTAATTTAATAATAAATTCTTCCCCTGTCATGTCTAATGGGTCTAAATCATAACGAGAATGTAATACTGATTCTGTACCTAAGTTAACTAATAAATCAATAAAAGCCTGTGCCACTTCTCGATTATTATAAGCAGCGTCGCCAATATCTTCGCAAATAGCTAATTTTAAAGCATCTTCCTGATTTTCTAACTTTAAAGGAATGATACCGGGAGCATCTAATAGTTCTATTTCCTCAGAAATACGCACCCATTGCAATTGTCTTGTTACTCCGGCTTTTCTGGCACTAGCTACCATTTTACGCTTGAGTAAACGATTAATTAAAGCTGACTTGCCGACATTGGGAAAACCGATCACCACTGCTCGTACAGGACGAGGTAACATTCCACGACTATGACGGCGTTCGTTAACTGCGATACCTGCCGACTGAGAAGCTTTTTGTATTGCTTTAACTCCGTTACCATCTTTGGCATTAGTAAAATAAGGTATTTCTCCTTTACTTCTAAACCAAGTACGCCATTCATCACGCAAACTATCGGTAATCATATCTTCCCGATTCAAAATTAAAATACGAGGTTTTTCCCCAATCCATTCTTTTACCTGAGGATGATGGGAAGCTAAAGGTATTCTTGCATCTCTTACCTCTAACACTACATCAACTTTTTTTATTTGTTCTTTTAATTGTCTCTCCGCTTTGCTAATATGTCCGGGATACCATTGAATGAGTGCCATAATCTAAACTTATCGATAATTGAAGGCGTTTATAATAAAAAAACCCTAACAAATAATATGTCCGTCAGGGTTTATGATGATATTTTAGAAAAATTGACTTATTTCGTTTCCGTATCTTCAGTATTTTCTTGTTTACCACTGAGCATACCGTATTTACGCAAGAAGCGATCTACTCTACCTTCACTGTCAATAATTTTCTGAGTACCAGTGTAAAACGGATGATTACCAGACCAAACCTCTACGTTAATCTCTGGTTGGGTTGATCCCACACGCATTACTTCTTCGCCATTACACATAACTTTAGCGTCAGGATACCATTGGGGGTGTATTCCTTCTTTAGGCATTATTTTAATTTCCTTATTTAATATAAATATGAGTTTCCATTGATTAGTAGAGACGCTGCACGCAACGTTCCTACAATAATTACTAAAGTCAAAATTAACGTTTAGAGAACTGAGGTGCTTTACGAGCTTTATGTAAACCATATTTTTTACGCTCTTTTGCACGAGGATCACGAGTTAAGTAACCTTCAGCTTTTAAAGGTTGACGATTTTCAGGATCTAGTTGACATAATGCCCTTGCTACCCCTAATTTTACCGCATCGGATTGACCCGTTAAACCGCCCCCATGAGAATTAACTAAAATGTCATACTCATTTTCTAACCCTAAAGTTTCTAAAGGTGCTTTTAAGGCTTGAATGTAATCTTGAATTTGTTGAAAATATTCAGATCCTTCTCTTTTATTGACAATCACTGCACCAGTACCTGGTACAAGACGGACTCTGGCAACGGAAGATTTACGACGACCTGTACCTAGATAAACTACTTTGTCTGACATTATTTATCGCCTCCGGGTATGGTATTAATAGTTAAAACTTGAGGTTGTTGTGCTTCATGGGGATGAGCAGAACCACTATAAACTTTAAGTTTTGTGAATAAAGTTCTGCCTAAGCTATTTTTAGGTAACATACCTTTAACGGCGGTTTCGATGATTCTTTCAGGAATACGTTTTTGTAATTTATCGAAAGTTTCGGTTTTCATACCACCAGGACGCCCTGAATGACGACGATAGAGCTTTTGTTCCCCTTTTTTACCTGTTACAACAACTTTTTCAGCGTTGACTACTATGACAAAATCCCCTGTATCTAAGTGAGGGGTGAAAGTGGGTTTATTTTTTCCTCTTAAAACATTAGCAATTTCGGTGGCTAATCTGCCGAGGCGTTGATCTTGAGCATCAACAATAAACCATTTTTTATCTAAATCTTCTAATTTAGGAACTGGTGTTTTATTCATTTTAATTGAGACTTTTTAACTAAAAGTAAAAATAGGTTGAGTATTAAACCAAATTGGTTCAGGTATCGGAAAATTCGGATAACCTACTCTTAACAAACATAATCCTTTTGCTGGGGCAGAATATTTCACTAAATCCCGACGACGATTTACCCAAATATCTTGGAACTGTGACACAGATCTTGTTCCTGCTCCCACTTCTACTAACATTCCCACTAATAGCCTTACCATGCCATATAAAAAACCACTGGCTTGTATTTCAATATATATTAAGTCTTCTTTTCGCTGACAACTAACTTCTTGCACTTCTAAAATAGAGTGTAAACGTTTAGAACCTGCCCGACGAAAAGCACTTAAATCATGAACTCCGAGTAAGGGATTAAGCGCTTTTTGAATCAATGATTCATCTAAAGGCTGATGATAGTAGTGCCAACTAAACGGTTGTAAAAATAGATTGGGAACTTTACCAGTATATATAGTATAACGATAACGTCGAAAAGAAGCGCCAAAACAAGCGTGCCAATCATTAGCTACCTGTGCGGAAGCCCTGATTACAATATCGTCGGGTAAACAACCATTAAGGACTTTTGACCAACGATCAGGAGGTACGAAAGAGTTAACTTCAAAATGGGCTACTTGGGCGGCTGCATGAACTCCGCTATCGGTTCTACCTGCACCGTGAATGGTGACGGGATGGCCTATTACAGAGGCGATCGCTTTTTCTATTTCTTCTTGAACACTGTTATAGTTAGGCTGTCTTTGCCAACCGTGATAGTTAGCTCCTAAGTATTGAATTACAATTGCAATTCTTTTTTTCTCTAGGGTGCTATTATCCATGAAGGTTAGACTTAAAAAGAACTAGATTAACTGTAAGATTGCCATTTCCGAATTATCTCCACGACGACTTTTCGTGCGGATTAAACGGGTATAACCACCGTTACGACTGCCATAACGTTCTTGAGCTTTGGCAAAAACATCATTAACGAGATCTTTATCATAAACATAAGCTAAGGCTCTGCGTCTGGCGGATAAAGATCCTTCTTTTGCTAAAGTAATAATTTTATCCGTAGTACTACGAACCGCTTTAGCACGGGCTTTAGTAGTTGTAATTTCGCCTTCTCGTAATAAGTGGGTGGTTAATCCACGGAGAAGGGCTTTTCTTTGGTCTGCTGGTAAGCCTAATAAAGGCACTTTACAACGATGACGCATTAATTTCCTCCTTAAAATTATTAATTAATTCACGATTTTGTTTTTCTAGCCTTTCAAACTAGGGAGTAGCCACTGGCTCAATACTATGAATTAACTCTCCTGATGGTGGATCTTTCATCTTACCTTCAGCTAAAGTAATACCTAAACGCTGTTGTAAGGCTTCTATTACTTCCTCTGCGGATTTCGCTCCGAAATTTTTAATTTCTAAAAGATCATCTTGAGAGTATTCTAATAAATCAGCCACAGTGTTAATTTGAGCCCGTTTGAGACAGTTATAAGCACGAACTGACAGATTCAATTCTTCAATAGGAATTTGACTTGCTGGATCTTCAGGCTCTTCAAGTTCTTCTGGTTTACCAGTAATACTTGTAGCATCGGTTAAAGGTGAAAATAAATCAACTAAAATTTTCGACGCATCCGAAAGAGCTTCTTCTGGTTTTATACTTCCATTAGTCCAAATTTCCAAAATCAAACGATCTGCTAAATTTCCTTCATAGCGAATTTCTTCTACCACGAAGTTAACTTTTGTAACGGGCATAAAAACAGAATCTATTTGTAAGAAATCGAGGGAGCTATGTTCATCTTTGCCTCTGACAATAGCTCGATAACCCTTTCCTTTCTCTACTTTAAATTCCATTTCTAATTTTGCTCCCTTACCAAGAGTACAAATATACTGACTTGGTTCAACCAGTTCTATTTCCGAAGGTAGATCAAACTGTGCGGCTGTCACAGTACAAGGACCAGAAGCCACTAAACGACCGATTTGGGGAGTATGAGTGTAACTTTTAAAAATGATCCCTTTCATGTTGAGCATCATTTCTAATACATCTTCTCTTACTCCTTCCACCACCGCAAATTCGTGGTTTACACCTGCAATTCTGACGGCAGTTACTGCTGCACCTTCTAAGTTAGATAACAGAACTCTTCTCAAGGAATTACCAAGAGTTATACCTTGTCCTCTTTCTAAAGGATCTAGTACAAACTTGGCATATTGCCCTTGATTTTTTTGAGTTTTATTTACTAAGCAGTCTATTTTAAACACAGCCACAGTGGTTATTTCCTCGATTTATGATGTCAGTTTTAGATACAAAGGTTTTAATCATCAATAACTCAAGTAATAATTCGAGTTGATGACTATGGGATAATTTTAGACTCTGCGTCTTTTGGGTGGGCGACAGCCGTTATGAGGAATTGGGGTAATATCCCGAATTAATGTAATTTCTAACCCTGCTCCTTGTAAAGCTCTGATGGCGGTTTCTCTACCTGCACCAGGTCCACTAACCATCACCTCTACTTGTTTCATTCCGTTGTCCATTGCTGTACGAGCGGCACTATCTGCTGCAGTTTGAGCGGCAAAGGGAGTTCCTTTTTTTGCTCCTTTAAAACCACTAGAACCAGCTGTTGCCCATGAAATTACGTTGCCTGTCGCATCAGTAATCGTCACAATGGTGTTATTGAAAGTAGATTTTATATAAGCTACTCCACTGGGAATGTTTTTCTTTTGTTTTTTTGGTCCTCCCCTTTTTGTGGGTCTTGCCATGCCGAATTTACCTCTTTAACTGATTTTGTTTATGGAGTTTTTGATTAATTGAATTAGTTAGTTTTTTTTAGTGGTGATGAATTAATTGTCACCGAACTATTTTATATAAAAGGTGATCTTAGGTTTTGGGCAACCCGAACTGAACGGTATTCAGGATGACTTGTTCTAAAACACAGTTCCTCTATTTATTTCTTAGGAGCTTTTTTCTTCCCTGCGATGGTAGCTTTACGTCCTCGACGAGTTCTGGCATTAGTTCGAGTTCTTTGTCCTCTCAAGGGTAATCCTTGACGGTGACGACGACCTCTATAAGTGCCTATATCTCCTAAGCGTTTGATATTCATCGCTTCTAAACGACGTAAATCCCCTTCGATCTCGAAGTTCTCCTGAATGTATAATCTTAGTTTACTTACATCCTCATCGCTTAAATCTCTGACTCTTGTATCTGGGTTTACCCCTGTTGCCGCCAGAATCTTTTGAGAAGAAGTTAAACCAATGCCATACAAGTAGGTAAGTCCTATTTCTACTCGTTTATCACGAGGTAAGTCAATACCAGATATCCTTGCCATGTTTTAGTTTCCTTTGTTAATCTCGCTATTATTTCCAATAAATTTAGTCAATTTTTAGTGTTTATGAGTTACACTAATGGTTAATAATTTATCCCTGACGTTGTTTATGTTTGGGGTTGGAACAGATCACCATAACCCGCCCTTTTCGACGGATCACACGACATTTGTCGCAAATTTTTTTGACTGATGCTCTTACTTTCATAGTAGTAGTTTACACTGCAAGCTTTTAATTATAACAGGGTTTTATACCTCTGTCAAACATAGGTTAGTTGTATAAGTCAAGTGATTTTTTGTTTTATTTTTCATTTTTAGAGATTTTTTGTCTCTTGATGATTATTTAAGCAAAATGTCACTTTTGGTAATAGCAATAATTCTAGTATTTTTTATATAATACAATTATTTTTTACCACTACCGCCTTTTAGTCGATAAGTAATTCTTCCTTTGCTTAAATCATAGGGAGTTAACTCGACTTTTACTCTATCACCGGGTAAAATTTTGATGTAATTACGTCTAATTTTCCCAGCGATGTGAGCTAAAACATTAAAACCGTTATCTAAGTCAACTCTAAACATTGCGTTTGGGAGTGATTCCATAACAGTTCCTTCCATTTCAATGAGGTCTTTTTTCGACATAGTAATAATCCTTTTATTGGTTTGATGTAATCTTTGTTGATTTTATCAAATCTATTTTCCCTTCAAAATCAAAGTAGATCATTTTAGGATTTAACTATGGTTTCTAATTCTTCACTGATTTGGGAAAGTTCCCGATGGCCATTAACATTAATTAATAACTGATTTTGTTGATAATAGTCAATCAAAGGGGCTGTTTGTTGACGATAAACTTGTAAACGATTACTAATAGTCGCTTCATTATCATCTGCTCTGCCTCTACTTAAAAGACGTTCTAACAACACAGAATCAGGTACATCAAGGTTAACAACACCGTTACAGACTTGATTTAAGTCCTGAAGGAGATTGTTTAAGAAATCTGCTTGAGGAACATTGCGGGGGAAACCATCGAGAATCCATCCTTTTTGAGCGTCTTCTTGTCCTAATCTTTCTTTGATTAAGTCTAAAATTAGTTCATCGGGGACTAAATCACCGTTATCAACGAAACCTTTGGCTTTGATCCCTAAAGGGGTTTCTGCGGCGATGGCATTTCTGAGGATTTCCCCCGTTGAAATATGAGGAATACCCAGATTTTGGGATAGAATTTGAGCCTGAGTACCTTTACCAGCACCCGGTGCTCCTAGAAATATTAGTTTTGTCATTCTTTATTTCATTGAGAATTGAAAAGGTCGAAGGTTGAATTGAGAATTATTAATGCTCATTTATCTCCTATCTCCTAACTCCTATGTCCTAATTATTGTTTGACCATACCTTCATAACGTTGAGAAATAACGTAGGTTTGAACCTGTTTGGCGGTATCAATGGCAACCCCAACTAAAATTAAGAGGGAAGTTGCACCAAAACCTTGAAAGGTTGTTACCCCCGTGGCACTTTCCACAAAAGTTGGTACGGTAGCGACAATAGTTAGAAAAATCGCCCCTAAAAGGGTTAAACGATTTAAAACTCCTTCTAAATAAGCAATCGTAGCTTTACCCGGACGAATACCGGGGATACTTGTGCCCATTTTCTTCAAGTTTTGGGCTATATCTTCAGGATTAGAAATCAAGGAAGCATAGAAATAACTAAAGAAGATGATTAGTACAGAGTAGGTTACTACATACCAGATTGTACCTGGGCGTAGAGCTAAGGCTATTTGATTTAGGATCGCATTAAAAGGGCTTTTTTCTGCAAAACCTGCCACCGAAGAAGGTAAAACTAACACAGCAGAAGCAAAAATGATAGGCATAACCCCACCTTGATTAAGTCTTAAGGGTAGGTAACTGGTTCTTTCTCTGTATAGTCTTCTCCCCACTTGACGACGGGCGGAGATAATAGGAATTCGACGAGTACCTTCTTGTACAAATACAATACCAACAATCATAATCAAGAAGACGATGACGAGGATAAGAACTTGAGCGATGGCTTGGCGACCTCCCGTTTGAGCGTAATCAATAGTATTAGCTAATGTTTTTGGTAAGACAGCAACAATATTAACGAAAATTAACAAAGAAGCTCCATTTCCTAAACCTCTTTCAGTGATTAACTCTGATACCCACATGACAAACATTGATCCTGCTGTAATAGCCAATACAGTTTGGACAATAAACCAAGGGCTATCATTTATAGCGTAAGGACGTAGCAAACCGACTGTTATCCCAGTACTTTGAATAATAGCCCATCCTAGAGCGACATATCGAGTAATCTGAGCAATTTTACGCCGTCCAATTTCTCCTTCATTTTTTTGTAAGTCTTCTAAGGCAGGAATAGCCGAAGCTAATAACTGCATGATAATAGAAGCATTAATATAAGGTAAAATTCCCAAGGCAAAAATACCTACTGTGGCTAAACCTCCCCCTGTAAAAATGTTTAAAAATCCTAAAAAGGGAAGATTTTGTACCGCCGCTTCAAAGGCTTGTCTATCGATGCCGGGTACGGGTATATAAATGCCCAAACGAATCAAGATTAATAAACCTAACGTTATGAGTAAACGGCCTCGTAGCCCTGCGGCACTGGCCATTTGCATAAAGGTTTCTTGAGCGGTTGGAGTTTTTTCTTTACTAACAACCATGATCTAATTTATATCTATAAATGGTGGATAAATAATGAGGAATTAGGAATGAAAAATTAAGAATTAAGATATTTTTTCTTAGTGTTAAAAGAAGTAAATAAAAGTTTCTATTTTAGATTCTACATTCTCAATTCTACATTCTTAAATATCTTGACACTAATTAACCATTATTGCTTTGATCATTTACTGATGAAGCATGATTGACACTCCAACGGCTGAAGCACGTTGGATTCTTGGTTCATCGAGGTTGCTTACCCTGACAGGTATTGCTACCAATCAAAATAGAGGCATCCTCTCCCCAAGCGTTTATTGCCTTGAAGACAAAAGTTCCCGTATGCCCTACGGTACTTAGAGCCTTTTTCAAAATATTGATAGCGGCGTTTATATCCCTGTCACATATAAACCCACAATGAGGACATACATGAGTTCTTACGGACAAAGATTTTTGTACTTTTTGACCACAATTAGAGCAATCTTGGCTAGTGTTATAGGGTGGTACTGCTACTGTTATTTTCCCGTATTTATAACCAAAATATTCTAACCAGCGTCTAAAAGTACTCCAAGCCACATCATTAATACTTTTTGCTAAATGTCGATTTCTTACCATGTTCTTCACAGCTAAATCTTCATAGGCTATCAAATCGCTAGATTGAATTAAACGGAGTGCCTTCTCTTTGGCAAACTCTTCTCGTTGCCTACTTACTTTTAGATGTTTCCGAGCATATCGATTCTTAGCTTTTAAGTAGTTTCTTGAAACAGGTTTACCTTTTCTAAACTTTTTAGACTTACGGCGATTGAGCTTGTTTAATTGTTTTTCAGCTTTACGATAATGTTGTGGAATCTCAACTGTATTCCCGTCACTATCAGCATAAAAATACTTTAACCCGACATCCAAACCGACGCAATGTTTAGTAGGTTCATATTCTCTGGGTTTTATAGCTCTAACATCTTCTTTGATGTTGAATTGAACAGAATACCCGTCAGCACGTTTAACAATCCTCACTCTTTTAATCTGATCAATCTGAAAATAGTTCAAATCTCTACTACCTTTGAGTTTCAATGTTCCTATTCCCTTTTTGTCAGTGAAAGTGATAGATTTTCTGTCTTCAGACAACTTCCAACCGCTAGTTTTATACTCTACGCTTCTTTGATTTTTCTTAAATTTGGGATAACCTTTCTTTTTGACAGAAGGCTTTTTGCAATTATCATAGAAACGAGAAATAGCAGACCAAGTTGGTTCGATAGAAGCCTGACAAGCACTTGAGTTTAAATCAGTTACAAAAGGAAACTCTTTACGCAACAAAGTAGAGTAGTTGTACAAACCTTTTTGTCCTACACCTTTATTGTCCATCCAAAAACGAAGGGATTTATTGCGAATGAATTTAACAGTTTTAATCGCTTCATCTATTGCCGAGTATTGAGTTGTTTTGCCTACAGTTTTAAACTCTAAGATAAACATTTTACGTTATTTATGCTGACGTAATTATTTTAACATGATAAAATCAAAAATGACAACTATTCTTTACAGCAAATATTCACGACACCCTTCAGGGTGTCGCAATACATCCCACGACTAAAGCCAGTGGGCTTTATGCGAAGTTATTGTAATAGTACCACCAGCAGTTTCAATTTTAGCTTGAGCAGATTTACTCCACCCTGCGGCTTTAATATTAAGGGCGACGGTTAATTCACCATTACCAAGAATTTTTAAAGGTCCATCATTTGTGGTAACAATACCTACAGCCATTAATGATTCTAAGGTAACTTCAGTGTTAGCAGCTAAAGTGTTTAGTTTCTCAACGTTGATGATGGTAAATTCTTTATGATTGATTAGAGGAAAGTGTTTTAACTTTGGAACTCTTCTGTAAAGGGGCATTTGTCCACCTTCAAAACCAGGTTTTGTACCTGTACCAGAACGAGATTTTTGTCCTCTCATCCCAAAACCGCCACTAGCACCTTGTCCAGCAGAAATACCTCTGCCTATACGGCGGCGACGTTTTTTAGATGTAGGCTTAGGGGATAGTTGATGAAGTCTCATAATGATTATGGAATTAATTTGATCTCTTATGAATAAATCTGTTGTAACGGAATATCTCTTTCTTTTGCTACTTCAGAAAAACTACGAATTTGCCCTAGGGCATTGACGGCTGCTCTGGCATTATTTAAAGGGTTATTAGATCCTTGTTGTTTCGCTAAAATATTTTTGATTCCAGCTAGTTCGAGGACAGTACGCACAGCACCCCCAGCGATAACCCCAGTACCCGGAGCGGCAGGACGGATAAATACTCTAGCTCCACCAGCTGCACCATTACTGATATGGGTAATGGAACTTGCTTTGTTGATGTTGATGGTAATAAGATGTTTTTTACCGTCAGTAACGGCTTTACGCACGGCGTTAATTACATCCCCTGCTTTACCTACACCAACTCCAACTTGCCCTTTTTCGTTACCGACAACAACAATAGCTCGGAAACTGAGTTTTTTACCACCTTTAACTACTTTGCTAACTCGGCGGATTTGGACAACTCTTTCTTGCCAGGTGTTGTCTTTTTTCTCTTTACGCTGTTTTCTTTGCTTACCGCCTTTGCGTTGTTGTTCTTGTTCTCTTTCTTTTGCCATAATAAGTTCCTCTTTAGAAGTTAAGACCAGATTCACGAGCGGCATCGGCTAAAGCCTTAACTCGTCCATGATAGAGATTCCCACCACGATCAAATACGACTTGTTCGATACCTTTAGATAATGCTCTTTGGGCTACTAATTTGCCAACTTCGGCAGAAGCATCACAATTAGATGTAGTAGCTAATTTTTCTTTTAGTTCTTTATCCACGGTGGAGGCAGAAACTAAAGTGTGTTGAGCTACATCGTCAATAACTTGAGCGTAAATGTGAAAGTTAGAACGAAATATGGCTAAACGAGGGCGATCAGCAGTTCCGCTTACTTTTTTCCGAATGCGCAAATGACGACGTTGAACGAGATCTTTACGATTAATAGTCATAATTATTTCTTACCTGCTTTACCTACTTTACGTCTGACATATTCCCCAGCGTAACGAATACCTTTTCCTTTATAGACTTCAGGAGGACGAACTGCACGAATTTTAGCAGCAACGTTACCTACTAATTCTTTATCTATACCAGTGACTACCACTTCGGTATTAGTATTAACAGCGACGTTAATTCCTTGGGGCATTTCCATTTCTACTGGTTTACTGTAACCCACGTTAAGAGTTAATTTAGAACCTTGAGCGGCAGCTCGATAACCTACCCCTTGAATTTCTAATTTTTTTTCAAAGCCTTGACTAACGCCGTCAACCATGTTAGCTACTAAAGTACGGCATAAACCGTGTCTTTCTCTTGCTTTACGAGAATCATTATCTCGGGTGACGAGAAGTTCTTGTGCTTCTTGAACTATCGTGATTAAAGACGGTAAATCTCTGGATAAGTTACCTTTTGGACCAGTAACATTTACTTGTTGTCCATCAATTTTGATTTCTACCTTTGGGGGTATCGTTATAGGACGTTTTCCAATACGAGACATGATAGTGAATAGTGAATAGTGAATAATTTATAGTTGACAATTAAGAATGGTAGATAGACACAGACTTAAAAATTTTTTTGTCTTTTGCCTTTTGCCTCTAATTGTTACCAAATATAGCAAAGTACTTCGCCACCGATGTTTTGTTTTCTGGCTTCTCTATCGGTCATAATACCGTGAGAAGTGGAAACAATCGCAACGCCGATACCGCCCAATACTCTGGGTAGGTCTTTTTTCTTACTATATACTCTTAAACCGGGAGTACTTACTCGGCGAATATTTTGGATAATAGGTTTACGATTTCTTCCTTTATATTTAAGGGAGACTACGATATTTTTTTTGACTCCTTCGCCGATTTCTTCATAACTGGTGATAAAGCCTTCACTTTTTAGTACCTCTGCAATACTGCGGGTCATACGAGTGCTAGGAATATTCACGGTGGAATGACGAACTGCACAAGCGTTGCGAATACGAGTCAGCATATCTGAAATAGTGTCGTGTGCTGGCATTCTTTCTTCTTTTCCTCTGGTTATTTCTTATTTGTCACGGAAGGGCATTCCCATTTCTTTGAGCAATGCACGTCCTTCTTCGTCGGTGTTAGCAGTGGTGATAATAGAAATATCAAAGCCACGAAGTTGATCGATGGTATCATAGCTAATTTCGGGGAATATTAGTTGTTCTTTTACTCCTAAGCTATAGTTACCTCGTCCATCAAAACTTTTAGGGCTAACGCCACGAAAATCACGAATACGGGGTAAAGCAAGACTGATCAAACGCTCTAGGAAAGCGTACATTTTGTCAGATCGTAAAGTCACCATGGCACCCACGGGCATTCCTTGACGAACTTTAAAACCTGCGATCGCTTTCTTGGCACGAGTAACAACAGGTTTTTGTCCAGTAATCACAGCTAGTTCACTCAGAGAGGACTCCAGTGCTTTAGCATTCTGTGATGCTTCTCCTAAACCTCGATTGATCACAATTTTAGTTACTTTAGGTATTTGATGAATATTTGTGTAACCAAATTGCTCTTTGAGTTTAGCAGTAATAGTTTCTTGGTAATAAGTTTTTAATCTTGACATAGGAAGTGTTTACTAATGATTATGAATATACCGTTAATTGTGAAAATAGGTCGAAAAATTAATCGATAATTTCACCAGTTTTTTTCAGTTTTCTAACTTTTTTGCCTTCTTCCGTCAAGACGTAGCTAATACGACTAGCCACTTTTTCTTTTTCTGAGTAAAGCATTACTTTAGAACTATGAATAGGTGCTTCATAGGTACTAATTTGACCGCTTTCTCCCTCTTGTCTGGGTTTAACGTGTTTAGTTCTGATATTCACACCTTTAACGATGACGGTACTATCTTTAGGGATAGAGGTGAGAATTTCGCCTACTTTGCCTTTATCTTTTCCTGAAATAATTTGCACGGTGTCACCTTTTTTGACGTGCATTTTAAATCTGCCGGTAGATGGTTTTTTCTTTTTTAATGATCTCATAATTTAGAGTACCTCTGGTGCTAGAGAGATAATTTTTGTAAAGTTTTTATCCCGTAATTCACGAGCCACAGGACCAAAAACACGAGTACCTCTGGGGTTGTTATCTTTGTTGATAATTACGGCGGCGTTATCATCAAAACGAATAGTCATGCCACTGTCACGACGTAAAGATTGTTTTGTCCTTACGATTACTGCTCTTACGATGTCGGATCTTTTAACTGCCATGTTAGGAATTGCGTCTTTAACTACGGCAATAATTACGTCTCCGATGCCACCATAAGTACAGTTACCAGTAGATAACACTCGTAAGCACATAATCTTACGCGCCCCACTATTATCGGCTACGTTTAGGTAACTTTGTTGTTGAATCATTCTATTTAGTTATTTGATTGATTATGGGAATAAAGAAAACTATCATCGAACCTAAACCGCCACTGCTTTGGTAATTAGAATTTCTGCTAATTCCCAGCGTTTGGTTTTACTTAGGGGACGAGTTTCTCTGATTCTTACGCGATCGCCTTCTTTACATTGATTTTCGGGATCGTGAGCTTTATATTTTTTGGTTTTAACGACAATTTTGCCGTATTTGGGATGAGGAGAACGATTTTCGACAGCAACAACGGCGGTTTTATCCATTTTATTGCTAACGACTACGCCAACTCTTTCTTTAACTGCCATGGAATAGTTACTCCTTATGCTTGAGTAGTAGTAGCGGATTGAGCTCTTTCACGTTCACCTTGAACAGTAAACAATTGAGAAATCCAGTGTTTTGTGTGTTTAAACTCATGAGGTTTATCTAAACGCCCAGTAGTTTGTAATAGTCTTAATTGAAATAGCTTTTTTTTTGCGTTAACAATTTCTGCAGCTAATTCTTCATCGTTTAATTTTCTTGCGTCTGCAACTAAGGGAAGTGCCATAGTGACTTAATATTCCTCAGATCTGGTGATAAATTTGGTTTTGATGGGAAGTTTTTGAGCGGCTAAACGCATAGCTTCACGAGCGGTTTCTTCGGGAATACCGACAATCTCAAACATGATTCGTCCCGGTTTAACTACTGCTACCCAAAATTCAGGATTACCTTTACCAGAACCCATACGAGTTTCTGCAGGACGTTGAGTTACGGGTTTATCAGGGAAAATACGAATCCAGATTTTTCCGCCTCTACGGACATAACGAGTAATTGCCCGTCTTGCTGCCTCAATTTGACGAGCAGTAATCCAACAAGGTTCGATAGCTTGAAGACCATAATCCCCAAAACTAATGGTATTTCCTCTATAGGCATTACCTGTCATTCTGCCCCGATGTTGTTTACGGAATTTCGTTCTTCTTGGACTTAACATGATTTCTAGTTAATAGTTAATAGTTGATAGTTGATAGTTGATAGTTAATAGTTGATACTAAATCACTGTTCACTATTCACTGTTTTACTACTCAGAGCGATCTTCAAATTTTTGACGACGAGGATTTTTACGTCCTTGTTTCGTACGATTGGGGTTATTTACTCTCAAGTCTTCTTCACCCGGAATAATCTCACCTTTAAAAATCCAGACTTTGATACCTAAAATACCGTAGATAGTACTAGCAGTTTTGTAAGAGTAGTCAATATCGGCTCTCAAAGTGTGTAGGGGAACACGACCTTCTCTGATCCATTCGGTACGAGCGATTTCAGCACCATTAAGACGACCACTAACTTGGATTTTGATTCCTAATACTTCAGCTTTTTGAGCTCTTTGGATGGCTTGTCTAACAACTCGGCGGAAGGAAACCCGTCTTTCAAGTTGAGAGGTGATAAATTCTGCCATGAGGGGGGCACAAGCATCAACATTAGAAACTTCGATGACATTAACTCGAAACTGACGTTGATTTTTTAAGAGTGCTTGTAAGTCAGTGCGTAATTTTTCGATGCCCTGACCGCCTTTTCCTACCACAACACCAGGTCTAGCGGTATGAATGGAAAGATCAATCTGGTCTGCTTTTCGATCAATTTTAATTTCAGCAATACTAGCATTACTGAGATTTTTTTCGATGTACTGACGAATTTTATAATCTTCTTGAAGAAGTTGAGGATAGAATTTCGGTTCGGCATACCAACAGGAAGAGTGTTCCTTAGTATAACCGAGGCGAAAACCAATTGGATGTACTTTTTGTCCCATGTTATTTTTGTTGTTCCTTTTTCATGGTTAACTATATCGTAGGGGCAACTGCCACAGTAATATGACAAGTGCGTTTACGAATTTGATAAGCACGACCTTGAGCACGAGGACGGAAACGTTTTAAAGTAGGTCCACCGTCAGCAAAGGCTGTACTGATCACGAGGTTAGATGCTTCTAAACCTTGATTATGTTCAGCATTAGCTACAGCCGAGCGAAGAACTTTAATAATTGGTTCACAAGCACGATAAGGCATAAATTCGAGAATAATTAATGCTTCTCTGTAACTACGTCCACGAATTTGATCTAAAACCCGTCTCACTTTTGAGGGTGACATTCTGATATAACGAGCGATCGCTTTTACTTCTTGAGAGGTATCAACCTCTGGTTTTTCCTGTGTTTTAGCCATAATTATTAGGTGAAGTGTGAATTAAGAATTAGGAATTAGGAATTAGGAATTAGAAATTTGAGAATGAAAATAGGATTTTTTCTATTCTGCTGTTTTTCTGTTCTCCTGTTCTCCTAATTAATCTCTTAACGTCTTGCTTTTTTGTCACTTTTAGCATGACCTCGGAAGGTACGAGTAGGAGCAAATTCTCCTAATTTATGACCTACCATTTGTTCGGTGACAAAGATAGGAACGTGTTGACGACCATTATGAACAGCAATAGTATGACCGATCATTTGGGGGATGATAGTGGAAGCTCTGGACCAAGTTTTAACTACTTGTTTCTCACCTTTGAGATTTAATTTTTCAATTTTGGTGAGAAGGCTATCCGCTATAAATGGTCCTTTTTTTAGTGAACGACTCATGAATTTTCCTTATTAATGCGGTTAAAATCTCGAAAGTGGTCTTATTTACCTTTATTGGCGTTACGACGACGAACGATGTATTTGCTACTAAGTTTTTTCTTCTTACGAGTTTTCTTACCTAGAGCAGGTTGTCCCCAAGGAGAAACAGGGCCAGAACGACCAATAGGAGCGCGACCTTCACCACCACCATGGGGGTGATCTACAGGGTTCATGGCGCTACCACGAACGTGAGGTCTGATACCTAAATGACGAGTCTTACCAGCTTTTCCGAGTTTGAGGTTTCTGGCTTCGATATTTCCTACCCGTCCGATAGTGGCATAACATTCTTTACGAATCATCCGCACCTCTTTAGAAGGTAACTTCAGGGTGACATAATCACCGTCTTTTGCCATTAATTGTGCAAAACCACCAGCAGCACGAACGATTTGACCGCCTTTTCCTAGGGTGAGTTCAATATTATGAATCTCAGTACCAAGGGGGATTTTTTCTAAAGGTAAAGCGTTACCAATTTCATAAGGAGCATCAGCACTAGCGATCAGAGTAGCACCTACCTCAATCCCAGCAGGGGCGAGAATATATCTTTTTTCGCCGTCTTCATATTGTACTAAGGCAATACGAGCGTTACGGTTAGGATCATATTCGATGGCTATTACTTGAGCGCTAATATCTCTTTTATCTCTTTTGAAATCGATAATCCGATAAAGTTTTTTGTGTCCGCCGCCACGATGACGACTGGTAATTACACCTCTGTTATTACGTCCCTTTTTACGATGGACATATTTTGTCAGAGACTTTTCAGGAGTGCTTTTTGTGATTTCTGCGAAATCTGAGCTTACTGCTTGTCTTCTGCCCGGTGTATATGGTCTATATGTACGAACACCCATAATTTAATTATTAATTATCAGTTTCTGTGAGCAATTTCCCATTAATCTCAAAAGATTATAAATCAGGGAAAAATGTACTTTGGAGAGAATCTCCTTGGGCGAGGGTTACGATTGCTTTTTTGTATTGAGGTTTATAACCAATACTTTGACCAACACGACGTTTTTTACGAGGTTGATTCATGGTATTGACTTTGACCACTTTTACTTCAAATAAACTTTCGATGGCCGCACGAATTTCAGGCTTAGTTGCAGGTTTAACTACTTCAAAAGTATATTTGTTATCTTCCATCATATAAGTTGCCTTTTCGGTAACGATGGGGCGGATAACTATATCGGCTAATTCCGCAGTGTTTTTTCTGACTTTAGTTGTTTTTCCGTATCTACTATTCGCCACAATAAACCTCCTGTATTTTAGTAATAGCTTCAGAGGTAGCTACAATTTTATCAGCGTACAAAATGTCATAAATGTTTAAACAATCATGTCTAAGGAGTTTGACATTGGGTAAGTTGCGAACAGAGAGGTAAAAGTTATCAGAGGAGAGATCTGTGGCAATCAACAACACTTTTTGACCACTAGGGATACCCCAACGACTTAAAGCCGCAACTACTTCTTTAGTTTTAGGAGCAGTTAATTGATCGGTGAAATTTTCAACAACAATAAGATCTTCAATACGACTAATAAAAGCAGTTCTTAAAGCTAATCTTCTTTCCTTACGATTCATTTTGATGTTGTAGTCTTTGGGTTTTGGTCCAAAAATAACACCACCGCCACGCCATAAAGGAGAACGAATAGAACCAGCTCTAGCTCTACCTGTACCTTTCTGCCGCCAAGGTTTACGACCACCACCACGAACTTCTGCTCTGGTTTTTGTGGATGCTGTACCCTGACGCTGATTATGTAGTTGACGAACTAAGGCACGATGGACAATGTGTTCTGCGTTTTCTTCTTTAGCGATGGCCATCTCTAAAGTAGTTTCGCCACTTTGTTCTCCTTGCCAATTTTTGACTACACAATTAACCATAATTTTTAAAAATGAAATTTCGTTTATCTTAACGGTGAGTTATCTTACTTTTGACCCACAATTAAAGCGGGAGTAATGCTCACTAAATTACCTGTTTTGCCGGGTATTGCTCCTTTGATGAGTAATAAATTACGCTCGGAGTCAATTTTTGCGATGGTTAATTTACGGATTTTGACGTTGGTGTTTCCATAACGTCCTGCCATTCTTTTACCGGGGTAAACACGACCGGGAGTTGTACCTGCACCTGTCGAACCGGGTAAGCGATGGTTTTTAGAACCGTGAGTCATATTACCTCTTTTGAAGTTATGACGTTTTTGATAACCAGCAAAGCCTCGCCCGATAGTTTTTGCTCCTACATCCACTAATGCACCTTCTTCAAATAAATCTGCTCCGATAGTTTGTCCGATTTCAAAGGAACTAACATCATCGAGACGATATTCTCTAAGGTGACGTAAAGCAGGAAGTCCTTTATTGCTTAAATGTCCGTATTCAGGACTGGATAAGTATTTATTAACTTCTTTAGGTTCTTTAGTGTTTAAGGTACGTTTACGATCAGGTACTTCGCTGTATCCGAGTTGAACTGCTGTATAACCGTCAGTTTCTTTGGTTTTGATTTGAGTTACTAAACATGGGCCGGCTTGAACCACAGTGACAGGAATTGCGTTACCTGTTTCGGGGTCAAAGATGGTAGTCATGCCTAGTTTTGTACCGAGTACGCCTAAGCTCACGGGATCTGTCCCTCTAAATTGCTAAACAACAGGATTTGATTCAGAGAAAGAATTTTCTTTCCAACTGATTTTTTTTGTGTGCACAGTAACTCCGAAGTTAGAATGGTAAGTCAACCTTAGTTACTAACTACTCAATTATGTCTTGTTTTGTGCAGACACTTTTAGTAACAACTAATCTCAACTTAAAGATTAGTAATAGCTTTTTTAAACTTAACAGACTTAAGATTTCGACTTGTAAGTCTTTTTACCTCAGTATCTTTAAGTGGCTATGTTTTGTAATTTTAGTCACAAACAATCATTATAAATGATAAGTGGCGCATAACGCAATAGTTTAATAGATCTTTTTTACAATTTTATGTTATTGGTTTTATGTTGCCAACAGTAATATTTTTATTGCAAAATTCTGATATTTGTTAATAAATATGTTTTGAGCATAAATAATTATTGTAAATTAAGACTAATATTTTTATAAACTAATAGTTGTATATAATTGTAAAAATAGTAAAAATTTTTGTAAAATGTCTTTAGTAAATTGGAATTTAATAGCCAAAATATCCACTCCGATTGGTTTAGTGTTATTGGCAATATTAATTGGGCTTTTTATTGAAAATAGGTTAAAGTATTGGATAAAAAAAATAGATGATAATATTCCATTTGGGCAATATTCTTTTATTTTAAAATCTTTTGAAGGTATCATTTTTATTTGGTTTACCGTAGGAGGAATTGCCTTAGTTTTACCAAGTATTAATTTACCAATATCTTTAAATATTTTAATTCAAAAAATCTTAATAGTTATCGCTTTAACGATGGCAACAATTTTGGCTTCTCGTTTAGCAGTAAATTCTATTCAAGTTTATAGTTTAAAACATGAAACTACTGTTTCTTTAACATCATTATTTGAATATTTAACAAAGGTTTTAATTTTTAGTATTGGATTTTTAGTTATTATTCAATCTATTGGTATTCAAATTACAGCTTTAATTACCGCTTTTGGGGTGGGAAGTTTATCCATTGGTTTGGCATTTAAAAATACTTTAAGCAATTTAATCTCTGGGGTAAATATAATTGTTTCTCGTAAAATTCGCCCTGGAGATTATATAAAGTTTCAAAATGGCGAAGAGGGTTATGTTGTAGATGTTGAATTAAAATATACCTTAATTAAAGATATTTATAATAATGTAATTGTAATTCCAAATGGGCAAATTATAGATAGTAGTTTTCAAAACTATACTTTAGATAATCCTCAAATGTTATTACCAATTAAAATAGGAATTAGTTATGATAATGATTTGGTAAAAGTTGAAGCAATAACTTTAACAATAGCTGAAAATATTTTATATATTATACAAGGAGGAAATAAAGAATTTAAGCCTTTTTTAAGGTATGATAGCTTTGATTATTATGGAATTAATTTAACAGTTTATTTAAAAATTAATGAATATTTAGATAGATTATTAGTTACTCACGAATTTATTAAGGAGATTCACAAAGTTTATAAACAAGAGAAAATTATTTTAGCTTTTCCTTTGATTAATCCTTATTTAAAAATAAATGATTCCCTAGAGAATAAATAGTGTTTAGAATCAATTTATAAGTTTTTCAAAAACATCAATTAAAGACTCAGAATTTTGATTAATTTCTGAATAATTATCTAATAAATTTATAATATTCTCTCTGAGATTATTTCCCTCATAATTAATCTTTTCTTCATGACTCATTAAATTTTCGATTAACTCATCTTCAATAAATTGGAATAACTCTTGATATTTTTCTTTTAATTCACTAGAGTTATTATCATAAAATTCTTTTAAAGTTTCCTCTATAACATTAATAATTTTTTGATAGTTTAAGGTTAAATTCTCAATATCGGAAGAAACTTCATCTACTTCTGTTGATATATTTTCTTTTTTTTCTTCAATCAAACTATTTAGATTATCTTGATAAAAATTATCTAAGTTTTCTTGATTATCTTCTATGATATTTTGATAATTTTGTAATCCTCTCACCATTACATCTTTTATAAAAGTTTGAGTATTGATAAGTTTTGATTCTAAAGGTGGTTTTATTTCTGTAACTGTTTCATTAAATTTATTAACAATTTCTTCTAATTCTTCTAAAGAATCATTAATTGTATCGCTATTACTATTCATTTTATCCACTAAATTAATCACATTTTCTTTTTTTTCTGTGGTTAATTCTTCACTTTCAATCATAAACTCATCAATTTTAGTTGCTAAATTTTCTAACTCTTCTAACATTGCTTCTGTTTCTAACAAAAAATCTGCTGATATATTATCTATTTCCTCGGATAAAGATTTCGATATATTTTCTAAACTGACAAAATTTTCCTCCATTAATGATTTACTTTCTATCAAAAATTCTCCTAATTCTTCAATATCATTATAAGTTTGAGTTTTTTCTGTTTCAAAATCTAATAAATCTTCATAGATATTCATTACAACATCAATAAGTTTAGTCATTTTTTTACTCCAATAAATAAATTAAATATTCAAAGATTCTTTCGCTTCTTCCATATCGCAGATTAATTTTTTAAGTTTGGGAATTGAGTCTTTTAGGTTTTCCCCATTATCGCAAAATGAATTATGAGATTCTTGTAAATTTGAATTATAGTCATCTAACTTAATTGAATTTTCTACCTCCTCAATAAAACTATTAATTTTTTCTTTTACTAAGTCGCTAAATTCTTTAACTTTTTCTTCACTTATTTCTCTAAATTCTGTTATTTGATTTTCGATATTCTCTAAACTATTATTTATCTCTTCTTTGAAAGTAATTTCTAAGGGATTTAATTCCTCAGACAAAATACTTTCTATATAATTATCAAGACTATTTTCTGTATTGTCTAAATTATCTTTAACATTTTCATTTTCAGACTGTATTAAATTTTGAAAATTGCTAATTTTATCATTAAGAATCTGAATTTCTTGTGTCATTTCTAACCATGAGATTTCTATTTTTTCATGATTATCATCTAAAGTTTGCCATAATTCATTAAAAGTATTTATTCCTTGAGTTAGTAGCTGTAAATGTTTACTTTTAAGAGTATTTAATTGTTCTTCAAATTTAACAAAATAATTATTTAAGGCTTCTATTATCGGAGAAATTTCTGCTTCTTGTTGTGTCATATTTTCGTCAAGTTTTTTTAACTTTTCAGCAACAAAAACAATTTTATTTTGTAACAAAGATTGTTGATTATTAATAGTTTCAGCAAAATCTTTTAATTTATTTTTTATATCTAGCAATAAAGTAATAATTTCAGCTTGTTTTGCTTTATTATTATCTATTATTTCTATTATTTCTTCCTTAATAATATTTAATTTTTCCGTCATTTTATTTAACTCATCAGGAAGTTGTTTTTTTACTTCACTAATATATTCTAAACTGGTAATTAAATTTTCATCAATCATCATAATTTATTCCTTATTAAATAACAATACTATCTAAATTTTCATTCATTTTTTCTGCTATACTTGCTGTTTCTATTAAATCTTCAGCAATAATATTTATTTCTGTCAAGACATTAATTAAAACTTCAATATTTTGATAGTTATTATCATTTTGCTCAAAAAACTCTGACAATTCATTAATTAATTCTGTCATTTTTTCCTCTATTTCTTCATCTCCATTATTTTTTATTTCGTCTAAAGATGATTCACTATCAATTTTAAATTGGGTTAATAAATCTGAGTTTTTTTCTATAAAATTTTCAGCTTCATCCTTTAATATTTGGCTAGTATCGTTAAAGCTATTTTCAATATTGATAATTTTTTCATCTTGAATGTTTGTTATTAAATTAGCTATTTTTTCTGATAATTCTGATTGACTATTATTAACTAAATCTATTATGCTATTTATAAAATTATCTGTATCATTAATCTCTTTTTCTAAACCATTATTAATGTTATCAATTAGTAACTGAAAAGGAGTAAAAGATTCTTCAATTTTTTCTTTAATTGTAGTTAAATTTTCTGGAGTAGTAACTATATTTTCATTATCATCGTTATTACTATCACCATAATCTCCTGCAATAATTTGTTGAATAATACTATCAATATTGTTAGACTTATTTTTAAGTAATTCTTGATCAGATTCTATTTTATTAATCAGATTTGGTGTTTGTTGTTGAGAAGTTTCTTTTATATCTGAAAGAGTCGTAACTAATTCATTTAAGATAGTTTTAAAATCTGTAAATTGTTGTAAAGTATCATCATTCTGATTATCTATATCTGTTTCATTTTCGGTGAATTTGTCTGTCAAATTTTGCAATAATTCATCTAACTGTTGATTAGTGTCGTTTAATTCCTCCACTTTTTCCTCAGATTCTCCTGTTAAATCATCAAATAACTTAGTTAATTCTCCTAACTTTTCATTAATCTCATCCATTTTTTCCCCAGCTTTATCAACATCTTTTGACATTTCTTCCGCCCCTGATTTATTCTCCTCTCCGCCACTTTTTCCTCCCGATTTATTTTTATCTCCACTATCTTTTTCTTTACTTTCTCCTTTAGCGTCTTTATTCTCTCCTTTAGCCTCGTTATTTTTAGGAGATGACGCATTTTTTTCACTCTCAGAAGCAGATTTTTTCTCTCCTGAATCACCCGCAGATTTTCCCTGACTACCCGATGAAGTATCATTTTCTCCTGATGATGTTTTATTTTCTTTATCTTGATTATTTTTCTCCTCCCTAGAATTATCTTCATGAGACGATGAGGAAGTATTATTCGCATTTTCAGAACCATTACTGAAATTATCTAGTTTCTGTTGTGATTCTTTAATTTCTTCTTGGGTAGGCATTTCCCCTTGAGCGATTTTATTCGCCATTTGTCCAATATAATCACCCATTCCTTGAACTTTTGTCGCTTCTTCTCCCTCTAATTGTTGAGCCAATGCCAATAAATCAGTACTACTTTGTTGTAAACTTCCTGCCACATTTTCTATTACTTCTTGGGCATTAACTTGAGAATTAGCTTTAAAACCAACACTAATTAAACTGCCTAAAACTCCTAATCCTCCCACGGCGGAAGCGACTATTTTTTTTGCATTTTCTGAAACTTCCATAATTTTTTTTAGTATTAATCAATAGATTTTATGATGTCTAAACTTTCGTCAGAAAGCTGTTTTATCTCTGTTAATTTATCATTATATTCTTGAGATTTTTCATTATTTTTGTCTATTATATCTATTAATTTTTCAGCTAATTTATTAATTTTATTATCAATATTTTTTGTTATCTCTTGATTATCTTCTATTTTTTTTATTAATTCTTCAATAACTTCTTGATTTATCTCTTTTTTTAACTGTTGATTTAAAGTTTTTTCTTGCTCATTATTTAAGGTATTTAAAGCTGATATTTGATTTTTAAGAGTATTAATTAATAGAGGAAAACTATTATTTAATTCTTGAATTTCATTATTCAAACTACTTTCAAAAGATGTCAAATTTTCTTCTATCTTATCTTGTTGCTCTTTAAAATCATTGCACCAATTATTACTTGTTTCTTGTAAATTATCTAAATTTAGAGTAGTTTTTTCTTCATAACTGATTAAGTCTTCCTCTAAAGTTTTAATATTATTTGACCAATCATTGATATTATTAAGTAATTGATTAGAAGCCGTTTCTATTTGATAATCTATATTATTAATTTCTTCTTTAAATTCATTATTTTTGTCTTTAAACTCAGTAATTAAGTCTTCGGTAACTTCATCAACTAAATTTATTTGTTGCTTTAATTGATTTAAAATTTCACTAGATGATGTTTTTTCTTCTTTCAATTGAGTAGCTAAATCTAAGATTTTTTGCCCTAAATTGCTACTAATATTAATAGTATTTTCGTTAATATTATTGATACTTTCTTTCAAAGATGAGATCGCTTTATTAATACTAGAAAAAGAAGTAGAAGAAGACTGAGTTTTAGTCTCCATCAACTCAAAATTTTCCGTCATTTGATCTATTAACTCATTTAATGTCATGATATTTTATAGATAGGATTAAGCAGGAAAAAAAATTATTAATTGTTAATGATTAATTGTCAAATAATTAAACTTTTCCTAACAATTCCTTAACCTCATCAAAAATGCCAAGGGCAGATTTTAAACCAATATTAGTAGTATCCATTGCTGTAACCACCGTATCTTTTGTCGTGTCAACAGTAGTACCCAAACCTGAAACAGTTTCACTAAGAGTTGTCAAAGCGCTTTCAATACCTTCGGCAGTAGAAAGTAAATCTCCAAAAATTCCTTCTACTTGTCCTGTAAAATCTTCTAAAGTAGAGTTAGCAGACTCTTGAGTATTGTTACTTTGTTCTTCTGCTTGAGTGGTGACATTAGCCGTTAATTCCTCAATTTGGGTAGAAAAATTAGAAACCATATCATTTAAACGAGAAATAGCATCTTGGGCAATCTGTTGCTCTGTTTCTGCGGTTTTTTCTTCGACTTGCTCTTGATTACTATTAATAGCACTTTGAAAATCGCTTTCTAACTTACCTTGAGATTCAGTAACAGTATCCTCTAAATCCTGTTGTACTTCTTCCACTTTGCTTTGTAAAGTTTCTAAGGCTTCTTTGATAGTGTTAAAAACCTCTTGCAATTCCGATGATTTCGTTTCACTGTCATCCTTTAACGCAGTAATTTCGGTTTTAGTTTCTTCTACTCCTTGACTAGCCTCTTCTTGAACCGATTGTACATTACTTTGTAAATTAGTTAAACCTTCTTTTAAACTATCAGTTTGAGTATTTAACTCCTCTCTAGCCGTGGAAATTTTATCTAATAATCCTTGGGCGCGGTTAGATAACTCATCCCAATTATTGTCAAATTGCTCTCCAACGGCGGCTAATTTTTCCCTTGCTTGAGTCAGATTTTCTTCTGCTTCTTCTGCACGATTCAATAATTCTTGTAGTTGATTGACAGTTTCACCAATGCTATTTTCTAAATCTACAGCCATGATTTTTTTTCTCCTTTTAATAGTGAATAGTTTTTAATGAATGATTTGTTGGTTGTCTATTTGTATTTATATATGTTCTTTAAAAAAAACGCCAAATTTTTCTGCGAGTGAATAGTTTTTAATGAATGATTTGTTGGTTGTCTATTTGTATTTATATATGTTTTTTAAAAAGAAACGCCAAATTTTTCTGCGGCTGATTTAACACTATCGATACCCTCTTCAATAGGCTCAATAAACACCTCTAATTCATCAATTAAATCTTTAACGATGTCACTAACCCCTGAAGATTCATTTTCCGCATCGGTAACTTTTTGTACCATTTCATCAATAGAATCCGTCACTTTACTCACCGCCGATGAAATCAATTCTTGTAATTGCTCTTCAATTTCACTTTGTGCTTTATCCATTAAACCGTTAACTCCTCCTGACATTGCCTCAGAAGTTGAAGATAAAACCCCACTAAAATTCTCACTAACGCTAGTAAACTCCTGCGCCATAGTTTGAATACTACTACCAACGGTTTCTTGACTTTGGTTAACTTGTTCGCTAAAGTTACTCATCTCTTCTTCCATGCGACTGTTAACATCTTCTAATTTATCTCGTAAGCCTTCCATAACGCTAAGAGTACTTTCCATGGCTGCGGCTAATTGCTCTTGACTACCTTTGATGGCGTTTTGTGCTTCAGTTAACGTCGTTTGAGTTGTTTCTTCAGTATCTTCCGTCGCAGTTTTACCCTCCTCAATTTGAGTTTTAAATTCATTCATTTTTTCCATCGCTTCGGTAATTTCAGCCACCATTTGTTGTTGTGCCTCATCTAAGAAAGAATTTAACTCATTAGCGGTATTTTCAAAATTAGTAACTTCAGTATCAGTTTCCGTTTGATTTTCCGTAATTTCCTCTTTCATAGCCGTTAAAGACTCTTGCACTTGTGACATAATCTCGGCAACTTGAGCTTGTTTTTCTTCCACATTTGTTACTAATTGATTGGCTTCGGCTTCCACTTCTTCGGCTAAAGTAATTAAATTTTCTAACCTTTCAGGAAACTGAGTTATCAACTGAGACAACATATTTAAACTATCCCCTAACTCACTCATAATTAAAACTCCTGTTAATAATTGATAATGTTATTAAAATAATTAAAAATCGAAAGCATCTAAAACAGCATTGATAGCACTTAACGCTGCTTTCGCCGCTACAATTTGAGGTAAAATAGGACTAATTGAGCCTGTTACGGAAGTGCCAATGGTAGTTGTTGCAATGCTTTCCACCATTTGCTCTCCCAACGCCGACACAGCGTCTTCCATGGCTTGTTGGAAAGACTCCGTTAATTCATCTTTCATGGTTTCCCCTGTTTGCTCAACTGTATTGTCAAGAATTTCTTTTAGTCGTTCTTGAAGTTGATCAGCTAAATCCATATTTTCATCACTGAAAGAAGAAAGTAAATCAGTAAAACCACTGGTTAAATCATCTAACTGAGAAGTTAATTCCGTTAATTGTTCTCCCGTCAAATTACCGCTAAAATCATTTAAGAGAGAATCTAATGAACTTTTATGAGTTTCTCCCACATTAGTGGCACTTTCTTCTAATTTACCCTCCGTTTCTTCCTGTGCAGAACTTAAATTATCTTGTAACCCTGAAACTTCTTCGGTAAAAGTATTAAAAAATTCTTCGACAGTGTTACCACTTTCCTCTAAACCTGAAGTAAGATTAGTAATGGATTCCATTAAGTCACTAAAAGTATCAGCTAATTCAGTAAAAACTCCGTCTAAAGCCTCCTGTTGATTATCAACTTCTCCCTCCACTTCGGTTTTTTTATCTTCAATGGATTGATTAACTTCATCTAACTTAGCTTGTAACTGATTGAGAGTTTCTTGAAAAGTAGTTAATTCCCCCATCATTGCCTCAGAATCTTGGGTAAATTCTTCTTTAGAACTTTCAAAATCACTACTAGCGGTTTCTAAAATATTAGTTACATTTTCTTCACATTGATTTAAAGACTCATTAGTAGATTCTAGCTGTTGAGTAAAATCACCCATTTGATTATTAGCAACATCAAGAGATTTAAGTAATTCCTCTAACTTTTCAATAGATTCATCAATATTTTGCCCCATTACTTGAGTTTCAGCCATCACAAATACCCCCTTAAATTAGATATAAAATACACAAAAAACCTTAACCTAAAACATCTTGAATCATGTCTAAAACGGGCTTTATTTCTTCAATTAAATCGGTAATTTCACTTACTTGATCAACAATATCCCCAATACCACCTTCTAATAAATCTCCCGCTTCACTTCCAGCAGTTTCAAGGAAACCTAAAGCCTCCGTTAAACCTCCCGCCGATTCTGTTAAATCTCCCATTAATTCCTCTGTAAATTTAGAAGTTAAATTACTTACTAAATCCGTAGCTTGAGATTCGAGATTTTGTAACAAAGACTCACTACTTGATTGAGCTTGTTCTTGTACGTCTTCAAATTCACTTTGTAAACTTTCTAGTTTGCTGTTTAATTCCTCTGCTAAATCAGTAAATTGTTGTACAACATTCTCTGTTTGAGATTGGAAACTTTCTGTAGCTGTATCTACTGCACCATTTAATTCTTCAATGTTACTTTTAGCCGTCTCTTGATAATTTCCCAATTGTTCTTCCGTTTCTTTGATATTCTGAGAATATTGATCAAAATTAGATTTACTCTCCTGTGTTTGATTTTCAATTTCTGAGGCTATTTCTTCTTTTCTGGCAATAAACTCCTGTAATTTTGCTTGAAAATCCGTAATAGATTGATTAACTTGATCTGTAATTTCCGTAACTTTTCCGTCAAACTCTTCCATAATACTGCGAGTATTTTCCAACTCAGTTTCGAGGGTTGCTTCCGCTTCTTCAATTTCAGCAATCATCGCTTCCCACTTTGTTTGTGCCTCTTCTCCTGCTGTAGCAAGATTTTCGGCAATTTCTGTGGCTTTGGCAACTATTTCTTCTACTTGTTGGAAAGATTTTTCTCCTTCAGTAATTAATCCTTGCGCCCTTTCATCCACTTGTTCAATTAGAGCATTAATCTCTTCTGTAGCCATAAAAATCTTCTCTACTTTTGACTATGTTTAAATATTTAATTTTTTAAATAAATAAATACCAATCTTGATGATAGTATTTTTCAAAATTTATTTATTTCTAGTTTGAATTTTAACTCTAAATTTATTGATCGCCATGAATTTAAACAGAAAAACTCACTATTTTGTTACATAACTTTAAATAGGAAAATTTTTATTCTCTCCTATGAAAAATCACCAATAAAAGATAATTAGAATTGATGGAAAAAGTATCATTTATTTGAGGAGTTTAATAATAATAAATGTTACTCACTCTTAAAAATCTCATCCCTTATCTAAGGACTAATTAAAGTTTGATGACAAATTCTTGATAAATTTTTAAAATATTTTCCCCAAAACCTGAAAGGTTTGTTAACCTAGTGTTCAGGGAAGACAAAGATTTGAAATTATAAAAAACTTATGTACTATCACAGACCAGAGCTTCTTAATATAAAAAAATATCTCTTGTGGATGTTATTTTCTGTGAAATTTATTACAATATCTGAAGATTTGACTAATAAAACTTCTTAATTCATTATTTTAAAATGTATTATTGGTTTAATTTTTGTTAGGAAGGATAAAACTAACATTATTCAGGGTAAACAGAAAAGTGTTACTGACCATAACTATCATTTTCTGCTCAAGATTCAGATTAAATTTTAATTTACATAGATAATCTTACAACCCTAGTTAACAAATCTTTCCCTGATAATTAGTAACTATACCAGACTGTGGAATATCTCCAAAGCAGTCTTAGAAATTTACGTTAAATCGTTGATTTTCTTTAGATTTCAGGATTTTTCCTGATGAATATCTATCACAACACTATTTAAAATCGATGTCGATGATTTTACTCAATTTTACTGACTCACTTTTTTCTGTTAATTCTTTTGATAGACAGATTTACTATGAGTGTCTCCATGAAATTGCCAAAGGTAAATCATAGATGATTTTGTGATGTTTGTGTTTTTACATTATATTTTGATTTGAAATATTCATCTTCTAGCTAAATTTTCGTTTATGAGTAAGAGGAAAACGGCATGACCCAAACACAAGAAATTTTCACCACCATCTCACCTAAAAATGATTTTGAGGAAATGTTAGACTTTCATTCTCATGAGAATCGAAATGGATCTATCGTTGCTATAGAGGTTGAATTTAGTGATAGTATTACTGAAGTCGATTCTATTGGTGTGGCTAATCCTAATGGTAAAAAACCTCGTAAACTACCCGCTACTCGTCGTCGTGCGCAAACTAAGAAAAAACCTTTTACGGAAGATTCTATTCGTATCTATCTTCAAGAAATTGGTAGAATCCGATTACTTCGGGCGGAGGAAGAAATTGAGTTAGCCCGACAAATTGCTGATTTATTGGATTTAGAATATATCAGGGCAACTTTAATGGAACATTTAGGGCGTATTCCTACAGATCAAGAATGGGCGATCGCTTGTGATATTCCTGTGTTGCGTCAATTTAACCGCCGTTTACATATCGGCAGACGAGCAAAAGATAAAATGGTACAGTCTAACCTTCGTTTAGTGGTTTCTATCGCTAAAAAGTATATGAATCGTGGTTTATCCTTCCAAGATTTGATTCAAGAAGGTTCTCTGGGTTTAATTCGTGCAGCGGAAAAATTTGACCACGAAAAGGGTTATAAGTTCTCTACTTACGCTACATGGTGGATTCGTCAAGCTATTACAAGGGCCATCGCCGATCAGTCTCGGACTATTCGCCTTCCTGTCCATCTTTACGAAACTATTTCTCGCATCAAAAAAACCACAAAGATGCTATCTCAAAAAATGGGACGTAAACCCACAGAGGAGGAAATCGCTGAGGATATGGAAATGACTATCGAAAAGTTGCGTTTTATCGCTAAGTCTGCTCAATTACCTATATCCTTAGAAACTCCCATCGGTAAAGAAGAAGATTCTCGCCTAGGAGATTTTATTGAAGCTGAAGGGGAAACTCCTGAAGATGAAGTATCCAAAAATTTATTGCGAGAAGATTTAGAAAATGTTTTAGATTCTTTAAGTCCAAGGGAGCGAGATGTCTTACGATTACGTTATGGCTTAGATGATGGGCGAATGAAAACTTTAGAAGAAATTGGTCAAATTTTCAATGTTACCCGTGAAAGAATCCGCCAAATTGAAGCTAAAGCGTTGCGTAAATTACGGCATCCTAATCGTAATAGTATTTTAAAAGAATATATACGCTAAAGACTTAAAAAGTAGATAGGGAATGATTTAATCTTCTTCATTTCCTTTTATTATTATTTATTTTTGTTTGCGACACTACATTTAATTTTTTTAGACTCAGAGATAATATATCTAATTTACGGCGTTTAAAAATTTCTTACATCACCAATATTCTTAAGCATTTTCTTCTATTAAAAAGTGATTTATTGAAATAAAAAAGTCTATTAATTAGTAAATATTTAAGAAATAACAATGAAACCTTTAATTATTGTCTCTGGTTTAGGTCGTACTGGTTATAAAATTTATAATTTATTAAAGTTACAAGGTGCTGATGTAGTTGGTATTAGCGATCATGAAGTGACACAAAAGGGACATCGACCCATCACTATCAAACCAGATGATAAAATCATTGTAGGGAATTTACGCTCATCTCAAGTATTGCTAGAAGCTGGAATCAAAAGAGCTAGTACTATTGTCTTAGCTAATAGTGATGACGCTCTGAATGTGGCAATTTTAACTCAAGCTAGAATCTTAAATCCCAAAATTCGCATCATTAATCGTATTTATAATCATACTTTAGGTGCAAGATTAGATCACACTTTAGTAGATCATTTTAGTATGAGTGTCCCATCTTTAGCTGCTCCTATTTTTGCTTTTTCGGCTTTGGGAAATCAAGCTATTGGACATTTAAAATTGTTTGAGCAAACATGGGCTTTACAAGAACAAATTATCAGTAAAGAACATCCTTGGTATGGATTAACTTTAACACAGTTATGGGACAATCTTGATCAAATGTTAATCTATTATCTGCCCAAAAATAGTGAAATTGACCTTGTGTCAGGGGTAGTAAATCATCAAAAATTAGAAGTAGGAGATCACATAATATTAGCAAATAAGGCAAAAATTAAGCGTAAACGTAGTTTTTTTCTTTTCAATTGGTTAAAGGCTTTTTTGAATCTAAATACTTATAAACAATATGCCAAATCCATGATTGTGGTGACATTAATTTTATTAACTTTAATTTTTTTAGCTACTTTTACTTATTTATGCGTCAACGGAGGCATTTCCCCCGTAGATGCACTTTATTTTAGCGTTGGCATGATTACAGGTGCTGGAGGAAAAGAAGAAGTCGCCGAAAGTGCTCCAGATATAATTAAAGTTTTTACCGCCGTTATGATGATTGTTGGTGCGGGAATTGTAGGTATTTGTTACGCTTTAATCAATGATTTTGTTTTGGGTAGTCGATTAAAACAATTTTGGGATGCTGCTAGAGTGCCAACGAAAAATCATTATATTATCTGCGGTTTAGGTAATGTTGCTATGGAGATTGTCCGAGAATTACATCGACAAGGCCATGAAATTGTTGTTATCGAACCAGATCATAATAACAGATTTTTACATTCGGTGCGATCGCTTAAAATTCCTGTCATTGTGGAAGATGCTTCTTTCCCAGAGATTTTACAAAGTGCAAATTTAAAAGGAGCAAATGGTATCCTTGTGGTAACAAGTAATGATATGATTAACGTTGAAATTGCCTTGACGGCAAAAGCCTTAAGCCCAAAAATTCCTACGATTTTAAGAGTACAAGATAATCAATTTGCAGAATCAGTCAAAGAAGTATTCCAATTTGAAAATGTGTTATCCCCTACCGAATTAGCTACTTATTCTTTTGCGGCGGCGGCATTGGGGGGTAGAATTTTAGGAAATGGTATGACAAATGATTTACTATGGGTAGCCATTGCCACTATGATTACACCTAATCATCCTTTTTGTGGAGAAATTGTTCAAGAAATAGCTAGTAAAGCGGATTTTGTTCCTCTTTATATCTCCAGAGGGGAAAATAATTTACATAGTTGGAATTTGCTGGAAACGAAGCTAACAGATAATGATGTGTTATATTTAACCATTCCAGCTACAAAATTAGATCAACTTTGGCGACTTCCCCCAACTTCTTCTTTACTGATTCACTCTTTTGCATCTAATCGAGAATAATTATAAAATTTATTAATTGCAAATTGCCCATAGCCTCTTGGCGACTAAAATAAAATGGTGTAACTTTTGAGCAAATAAAGTTAAAAATAACTATTACAAGAAATTTTATCAAAATTATGGCTTACTATTGGTATAAAGCATTTCATCTTATCGGTATTGTTGTTTGGTTTGCAGGTTTATTTTATCTAGTTAGACTTTTTGTTTATCACGCAGAAGCACAACAGAAACCAGAACCAGCTCAAACTATTTTAAAACAGCAATATGAAATCATGGAAAAACGCCTTTACAATATTATTACCACTCCCGGAATGATTGTAACGGTATCTATGGCTATTGGATTAATCACTACTGAACCTGAAGTGTTAAAATCTGGTTGGTTACATATCAAATTTCTATTTGTAGGTTTATTGTTAATTTATCATTTTTGGTGTGGTAAAATTATTAAACAATTAGAAAAGGGCGAAAATACATGGAGTGGACAAAAATTCCGTGCTTTAAATGAAGCTCCCACTATTTTATTATTAGTTATTGTTTTATTAGCTATCTTTAAAAATAATTTACCTTTAGATATAACCACATGGTTAATTGTTGCTTTAGTTATTGTGATGGCGGTTACTATCCAACTTTACGCAAAAAAACGGAGGGAAAATGAAGCAAAACTTAATCAAGAAAATCTAGTTAATAATTAAAAGAAAAAACTAGCTATTTTTGCTATATTTGCTAATATTAGTTAGTCTCTATCTCAGATTATCTTTATGTTAGTTCAAAATAATCTCCCTTCTAAACAAAGTAACCTTCGGGTTATAAAAAATAGATCTTTTCTGCGTCACCCAGATAACAAAGAATTAAAAAATAAACCTCATTCTTTGAAAAGGGGAAATTTATCATCTTCTACTTTAGTCGTCAGTCAGATAAATAAAAATAAACCTTTCTGGCTAAAAAGTATGATGGTAATGGAGAATGCTTCTTCACTTTTATGTTATGTTAGCGTAGCAATAGCTTTAGTTATGTATGGAATGACGGTATATGCCCCAAAACAATGGACTGAAAAATATCATCAATTACAAGATTTACAAAAACAAGAAAGACAATTTAGTTTTACAGATGAAATAATTAAAAATCAATTAGCGGAGTCCGCTAGTGAATCTGGTTCAGGTTTGGTGAATCCAGATCCCACTAAACCGCCAATTTTTTTACCGAATATAACTCCCAAATCTATTGTCTTAAAATCCTCTAATATTCCTGAACCAAAACAGATAGATAAAATTTCCCCCATCGCATATTAATCAAAGATGAACGTCTTTAAACTCAATTCTCAAAAAATAAATAAACCTGCTTCTTCCAAAAATTGGTTTAATCAACTAAAAAATGAAAATCCTAAGTTTACCTCTCTTAATTTTGATTTTTTGGTAAGGTTAATTATTATTTGGTTGGTGCTAATGTTGGGAGCAACGGGTTTACTTTGGCGTTTATACCAATTACAGATTAAACAAGGGGATGAGTTAACAAAAAAAGCTAAACAGCAACAAACTTATAATTTTCGTCCTTATATTCCTCGTCGCTCTATTGTTGATAGTAGAGGAAATGTGATAGCTCTTGATAAAGTTGTTTATGAGATTTACGTTCATCCGAATCAGTTTGTCAAGACAAAAGAAGAAGTGGCACAAATGTTGTCTGATATTCTCAAAGATAGAGATAAAAATGAGATTTTAAAACTTTTAAATAGTCGCAATTCAGGAATCTTATTGGGAAAAAATATTACCGAAGATCAAGGCAATAAAATTAAAGAACTTAGCTTAAATGGTTTTGATTTTAATCGTCGCTATGCCCGTTTTTATCCTCAAGGTGAACTTTTAGCTGATATTATGGGCTATGTGGATACAGAACATTCAGGACAAGCAGGAATAGAATATAGTCAAGAAAAACTTTTAGAACGAGATGTTTCTTCTTTACCGATGAAATCAATGTTAACGGTTCAAAAAGATGGACAAGGTGCAATTATTCCTGGTTCTTTACCTGATGGTATTGTGAAATTAGATGATCTGCAATTAAAATTAACTTTAGACTTAAGGTTACAAAGAGCAGTACGAGAAGCCCTCAAAAATCAACTTAAAAAATTTAATGGAAAAAGAGGAACAGTCATCGTTATGGATGTTCATAATGGTGCAATTATCGCTTTAGCTTGTGAACCTACTTATAATCCTAATAAATATTCTCTCTACGATTTTTCTTTATATAAAAATTGGTCAGTTACAGATACTTATGAGCCCGGTTCTACCTTTAAACCTCTTAATGTAGCCATCGCTTTGGATGAAGGAGTGATCACCCCAGATTCTTTAGCATTAGATGCTCCAAGTATTAATGTAGATGGTTGGCCTATTGCTAATGCTTCTAAAACGGGAAAAGGTTGGGTTAGTATCACTAAAGTTTTAGAAGTTTCTAGTAATACGGGGATGATTTATATTATGAGAAAAATAAATCGTGCTAAATATTACCAAAGACTGCAAGAATTAGGACTAAATACATTAATGGGTATAGATTTACCCTTTGAAGCGACAGGGTATCTTAAACCGAAGGAAATCTTTACCGCTCGAGATATTGAACCAGCCGTTTCGGCTTTCGGACAAGGATTTTCATTAACGCCATTAAAATTAGTACAATTACACGCTGCTTTAGCTAACGGTGGAAAATTAGTCACCCCTCATGTGGTAGAAGGTTTAGTAAATGCTGAGGGAGAGTTAAAATCTGTACCAAAATTACCTAGTAAACAAATTTTCTCGGAAAGTTCTGCTCATAGTGTCGTTAAAATGATGGATTCAGTGGTTGCTAATGGTACGGGAGCTGCAGCTCAAATTGACGGCTATCATATAGGAGGTAAAACAGGTACAGCTCAAAAAGATGATGGAAAAGGTAGATACCTTGCCAACGCCAAATTTACCAGTTTTGTTGCCATTTTACCCACAAATGATCCTCAGTATGTCGTTTTTGCCGTAGTTGACGAGCCTCAAGGAGGTAATACATTTGGCTCAACGGTTGCTGCACCTGTTGTCAAAGAAGTAATGAATTCTATAATTCGTGTCAAAGGAATACCTCCTTCTTATCCTATCGGATTGAAAAAAGATAAGAAAAAGTAGTCAATTTTTTTTGATTTTTAAACCTGATAACCGACATCTGATAGTTAAAACATCAAATCAACAATTAATTTTAAAGTTCACAATGCCTAAACGTTTTAATATTTATGCAGTGATGACATTAAAAGATGAAGTAAATCCATTGTAATAAACTGGTATCGTCACCTGTGATATTTGTAGTGGAGAAGAAAATAGGGCTAATTCTTGATGTAGATTAACATTGATGGAATTTTGTAAAACTAATTTTTTTTGATTAGGAGTGGGATAATAATAATTACAGATAACAGAATCAAGTTTGGTACTATCATTAATAATCCAATCATCAATACAAATTCCTGTTAAATTAGCACCAGAAAATTGAGCAAAACTAGCATCTACATCACTTAAATCAACTTCAGTTAAATTTGCTTGAGTAAAATTAGTTCCAATAAGTTTAGCAGAAGTTAACGTTGCACCTGTAAGATTTGCGTTACTCAAATTGGCGTTTCTCAAATTAGCTTTAATTAAATAAGATTCCATCAAATTAGCATGACAGAGATTTGTAGTATCTAAATTTGCCATACTTAAATCTGTTTCTGCTAAATAGGCATTTTCGAGATTCGCTTTAAAAAAAGAGGCTTTGTAACAATTTGCTCGTCTAATATTAGCATCCTTTAAATTTGCTTCTTGTAAATTGGCTTTGGTCAAGTTTACTTCAATTAAATTACTATGACTAAGATTAACGTTTTTTAAATTTCCGTCAGCTAAGTTAAGATTAGCTAAATTTCGGTTACTTAAATCAGCACCGCTCAAATCGGGTATTATTTCAGGATGTCTGATACGCCATTGATTCCACACATCAATATCTTCTACTAATAACAGATGATCTTGATTTGCCATAATTTTTAAATTGACTTGCTTTATTTATTTGTTAACATTACTTAACAATTTAACATATATTTTATATTTTTGTATGGAAAATCACAATAAATAATCTTGGATTATGATCCATTAGGCTTTACTGAAAAAGTATGAGTTATTAGGTATTAGGCATCAGGTAGCAGGTTTTAGGTTTAATCTCCTCAAACTCAGGTGATTAGTTAATTAATGAATTGACAATAAAAAAATCAATTTTAGTATAGTTTAAGTCAATTTTAATTCTTTTTCCCTTTGCCTTACCTTAAATATGAGTTAAAGATTGGTAGTAATAGCTTGTACGGGACACGTTGGAATACATTGTTCACATACTACGCAAGTTTGTTGACGAAATTGTAACTTATAAGTATTTTGATTTAAGGATAAAGATTCCGTGGGGCATACTCCTGTACATAAGCCACAATGTACACAGGTTTCCTCGTCAATAATAATTTCTCCAGTGGTAAGAGAAACGTTGATGTTATTAGCTTTCATCCAGTCAATAGCGGCGTCTAATTGATCGATGTCTCCTGATAACTCTAAGACTAATTTACCTACCTGATTTGGTGCAACTTGTCCTCTGATAATATTCGCTGCAATGTTAAAATCTTTTGCTAATCGGTAAGTAACAGGCATTTGTACTACACTGCGAGGGAACGTTAAATTTACTCTTTTTTTCATAATTTTTAAAAATTTTTTGTTAATTTAAGAAATGAGATAATTAAAGAAAAAGTTGGTCAATACTTATTTTTATTTACTATAATTTTGTTGATTTAAGAAACGAGATAATAGTTACTGTTATAATTGATAATTAACTCAAATTTATTCATTAATTTTTATGTCTGAAAATAACATTAATTCAGTTAATCAAATCCGTAATCTTATTATTGCTTTAATTGCCATAATTCTTGGTATCGTTTTAGTTTTAAGTTCCCAAACTACGGTTAATTCTGAATCTTTGGAATCTCAAGCTAAACAAGCTATACCTTTAGAATTGGCTGTTAATAATGGGAAACCATCCCTAGTAGAATTTTATGCTAATTGGTGTACCAGTTGTCAAGCTATGGCTAGTGATTTGGCTATTTTAAAACAAGAGTATCAAAAAGATGTTAATTTTGTCATGCTCAATGTTGATAATACTAAATGGTTGCCAGAAGTTTTAAATTACAATGTTGATGGCATACCTCATTTTGTATTCTTAGATAATCAAGGAACGGCGATCGCCTCCAGTATTGGAGAACAACCTTACAATATATTTAAAGAAAATTTACAAGCATTAATTGCCGAAAAATCTTTACCTTATGTTAATTTGAATGGGAATATTTCTTCTTTAAAATCTAATAATGAAATTATCGAAGGAAATAACGATAATCCTAGAGATCATAGCTAAATCTAATTTTATGATTACTTTGAACAATAAAAATATAGTTAAATATTAAATTTAATTACATATTATTTAGGCAAAATCAAAAAGAGATAAAAACTATTTTATTTCAGGGTTAAATTCTTCAAAACTGATAAATTTTTGGTTATAAAGACTCATGGCTTTTTCAACACCATCTCGTAAACAAACATGAATAGTATCATAAGTTAAAACCATTAATTCATCCATAACTTTTCCCTCGGTTTTAGAAAATTTGCCTAAAACATGACTAATAGTTTCTTCTTTACCGCCAGATTTTCCGATACCAATGCGAAAACGGGAAAAATTTTGACTGCCAACATGAGAGATAATGGATTTCATTCCGTTATGGCCACCTGCCGAACCTGATAACCTTAATCTGATTCTGCCAAAGGGTAAATCCATGTCATCATAAATCACTAAAATGGAATCTGCATTTAATTTATACCAATCTAACACCGCCCTGACAGATTGACCAGAAAGATTCATGTAAGTTAAAGGTTTAACTAATCTAATTTTACGACGATTAGGGGCAATTCCTTCACAAAATAAAGCATTAAATTTATTATTTTTTTGCCAAATAAAACCCCATTTATCGGCTAAATAATCAACTATTTCAAAACCGATATTATGCCTAGTTTTTTCATATTTCTTTTCGGGATTTCCTAAACCAATAATAACGTCAGGAATAACTAATTTTTTTTCATTCATTGTTTATGAAATAAATTATTTGATTACTAATTAATCTATCCAACTACTTCGCCAAGCAAATTCGGCTTGTAAGATGGAATATTGTTGGTTTTTTTTCTGAAATTCACTATCTAAAGATTCTAAATTTTTCATCACATCTGTGATTTTTTGTCTAATTAAATTTAAAGTTGAATTATTAAATTCAATATCAATTAATCGTAAACAAATAGCCACAATAGGAGTAATATCGAGACTTTCTGATTTATCTTCTTTTTCGATTAAAAGACTTAATAAATTAGGTGCACCGCTAAAAATAGAAGTATTTTCTTCTGCTTCTAAAGCCATTTCTAAAATTTTATTTGGTATATTATTGGGTAAAATACCAGCTTCTTGTAAATATTTATTAGTGCGATGAGAAATTTTAGTTAAACTATCTTCTATAGACTCTTCAATGTTTAATTGAAATTTAATTAAATTTTCAGGACTTAAATCATTAGAAATTAATAAATCTTCTTCATTATTCTTATTTTCATCCTTCAAAGAAGACATTTCTTTTACTGAATCTTCCCTTAAAATTTCTTCATTTTCTATAACTTGTAAAGAAGAAAAAAAGTCAATTGTATTTTTATAAAAATCTTGAATTATTATATTATTTGGTACTTCTATTAAATGTAAATTATTAAGTAAATCTGTAATAAAAATTTGATCTAACTTTTTAATTTTTGTTTGTAAATTAATTCTTTGTTGATAACTTAAACTCAAGAAAGAATCAGGATATTTCTGAGTACATATTTGATAAGTAGCTAGAATTAGTTGATTATTAACAATAGGAGTTAAATTTTCAAAATACTTCTGATAAAAACCTTGTAAATTAGTAGCTAAATCTTGAATTTTAGTATTTAAAATTATCAAATCATCTCGTAATTTTTTAATTGACTTACTCATTATTATATATAACGAAAGAGGACAATAATTTGACTTTTAATAAAGCAAGACAACAAAATAATGGGAGAAAACGAGGAAACTAGAAAAGTTCTTAATTCCCTGTTTTCTTGATAATTAGGGTCTGCTGAATAAATCAGAAAGCTATTAAAATCAAGGCTTGGGGCATCGTTAAGTTAATAAAAAAGTGCGTAGTTTTAGGCATTTTTGCTCAAAAAATAGGGTAGTATTATACAGTTACAAACTCTAATTTCAAAAATCAAAACCATTAAAACCTTTGCCCTTTGCCCATT
>JAACUG010000079.1 GCA_009993045.1 Cyanobacteria bacterium CG_2015-22_32_23 | reverse complement strand
TAGATTAATCATTGTTTAGGCGATAAAAATATTTTACCTAGATTTAATCTTAGCATAAGTTTTTCTATTTGTGTAAATAAATCTGGACGGCGATTTCTGCCCTAGGCACTGCGTAGCAGCCTCCACGCTGATTTTGTGAGTGTTTCTTACTACAAAAAAGACACAGAGTCGAAGAAGCTAATTTAAAGAGAAAAAGAAAGAAGAAAAATGATAAGATGATTTTTGCTATAGCTAGTAATAATAGAGAAAAATAAATGGCAGAAACATTGATGTTTAATGCTTTACGTCAAGCTATTGATGAAGAAATGGCGAAAGATGATAAAGTATTTGTCTTGGGTGAAGATGTAGGACAATATGGTGGTTCATATAAAGTAACCAAAGGTTTATACGAAAAATATGGAGAATTTAGAGTATTAGACACTCCTATTGCCGAAAATAGCTTTACAGGGATGGCAGTAGGTGCAGCAATGGCAGGATTACGTCCTATTATTGAAGGGATGAATATGGGTTTTCTGTTACTTGCTTTCAACCAAATCGCCAATAATGCAGGAATGATGCGTTACACTTCAGGAGGAAATTATAAAATTCCTGTGGTTATTAGAGGGCCAGGAGGTGTAGGCAGACAACTTGGAGCAGAACATTCTCAGCGATTAGAGGCTTATTTTCAGGCAGTGCCAGGGTTAAAAATTGTCGCTTGTTCTACGGCTTATAATGCTAAAGGTTTGTTAAAATCCGCCATTAGAGATGATAATCCTGTGTTATTTTTTGAACACGTTTTATTATATAATCATAAAGAAAATCTGCCTAATTATGAATATACAGTACCTTTAGATAAAGCAGAAATCGTCAGAAAAGGGAAAGATGTAACTATTTTGACCTATTCTCGGATGAGACATCATTGTCTTCAGGCTTTAAAACAAATCGAAAAAGACGGTTATGATCCTGAAATCATCGATTTAATTTCCCTCAAGCCTTTAGATATGGCAACTATTGGTGAATCTATCCGTAAAACCCATAAAGTAATCATCGTGGAAGAATGTATGAAAACTGGTGGTATCGGTGCTGAATTAACGGCTTCTATTAATGATCAATTATTTGACGAATTAGATGGTCCTGTGGTGCGTTTATCATCTCAAGATATTCCTACTCCTTATAATGGCACATTAGAAAGATTAACCATCGTACAACCTGAACAAATTGTTGATGCGGTAAAAAAAATCATGACTAATCAAATTTAAAATCATTAGGAATTAGGAAGGAAAGGGGGAATTAGGAATTAAAAAAGAAACGGGGAATTGATGATGTTAAAAATATTCTCGATTCAGTGTGAGTAGTTCACTATTATTCTCTTTCAATATACAAAATATTTATTACTAATTAATGGAAAAGCAAAGAGTATTTATTATTTTAATAATTGTTTTAATTGCTACTTCAATCTTAACTTTGATCAATTTACCTTTACAATTAGGGTTAGATTTAAGAGGTGGATCTCAATTAACTATTCAATTACAAACCACTCCTGAAGTGTCAGAAATTACTCCCGAAAAACTCGAAGGGGTACGCACCGTTATTGATAATCGAGTCAATGGTTTAGGGGTATCAGAAGCAGTAGTACAAAGTGTGGGCAGCGATCGCATTTTAGTACAATTACCGGGGGTAAATGATCCCCAAGAAGCAGAAAGAGTATTAGGAGGTACAGCACAATTAGATTTTCGTACCGAAACCGATAATCCTGAAATTCAAGCCCAATATCAAATTAAACAACAGGAAATAGGAGAATTAATTTTTCAAGCACAATCCTTAAAAGGAGAAGAATTAACGGCACAGGAGGCAAAAATTGAAGCAAAAAAAGCAGAAATAGCGGTATTATCTCAACAGTTATACACAAAAAGCGAATTAAACGGTGAAAAGCTCAAAAATGCTAATTATCAACCTACCCAACAAGGTAATGATTGGGAAGTGGTGCTGGAATTTAATGATGAAGGAGGCAAATTATTTGCAGAATTAACTAAAAGTATCGCAGGTACAGGACGGACTTTAGGTATATTCCTTGATAATAAACTCATTAGCTCCCCCGGTGTTAGTGCGGAATATGCTAGTACGGGAATTATGGGCGGTAGAGCAAGTATTTCTGGCGGTAGTGGTTATACCCTCGAACAAGCTAGAGAGTTAGCTTTACAATTGGAGGGGGGAGCTTTACCTTTACCCGTTAAAATAGTGGAAAATCGTACCGTTGGTGCAACTTTAGGACAAGATAGCATTCGCCGAAGCATTATTGCTGGAATTTCAGGTTTACTCCTTGTTTTAGTGTTTATGGCGGTTTATTATCGCTTACCAGGTATTATTGCGGATTTTTCTTTAATTATTTACGCTGTTCTAAATTTAGCTTGTTTTTCTTTAGCAGGAGTAACTTTAACTTTACCCGGTATCGCAGGTTTTCTTCTTAGTATTGGTATGGCAGTTGATGCAAATGTATTAATTTTTGAACGTACCAGAGAAGAATTAAGAGACGGAAAAACCCTATATCGCTCAGTGGAATCAGGATTTTATCGAGCATTTTCTAGTATTTTAGATGGTAACGTGACTACTTTAATCGCTTGTGCGGCTTTATTCTGGTTAGGCTCAGGTTTAGTGAAAGGGTTTGCTTTAACTTTAGGTATCGGTGTTGTTATTAGTATGTTTACAGCCTTAACTTGTACTCGTACTTTTATGTTAATTACGGTGTTAGGTTTTCCCACTATCCGTCAACGCCCAGAATTATTCTGCCCTAATATTAAACCAGCTAATAATTAATTATGCTCCTTTCTTTCAATGTTGGGGTTTGCCCTCCTGCCTCCTATTCTGGGAATGAAATAGGGAGATTAAAAGTCCCCAAAATTGGGGATTTAGGGGCGATAAAAACTATTCATTATTCATTATTTTTTTACTTATGATTAAATTTAGCGTTGTTAAATGGGAAAAAATTTGGTGGAGTATCTCTGCTATTTTATGTATTGGAAGTGTGATCGCTATGGTTATTTCTTATACTTCTATCGGTACTATTTTACGTCCTAGTCTTGATTTTGTCGGTGGTACAAGATTGCAAGTAGAATTAGATTGTACCATAGCTAATAACTGCGATCGCCCTTTGACAGTAAATGAAGTTAGAGAGATTTTAGACTCGGAAAATTTAGGCAATAATAGCAGTATTCAAATTGTCGGAAAAGATCAACATGGTATCTCTATTCGTACAAAAACTTTAGACGTAGATGAGAGAACAAAATTACAGCAAATATTAACAGAAAAAATCGGCATATTTGATGAAAAAACCATCCAAATTGACACTGTAGGACCAACCATAGGGAAAGAATTATTTATATCGGGATTTTTAGCATTAATAGTCTCTTTTACGGGGATTATTGTTTATTTAAGTTTTCGATTTAAAACTGATTACGCTATTTTTGCCATTATCGCTTTATTCCACGACGTTTTAGTGACTACGGGAGTTTTTGCCATTTTAGGTTTAGTGGGTGGCGTAGAAGTTGATACTCTTTTTCTTGTGGCTTTATTAACTATTACTGGGTTTTCTGTTAATGATACCGTAGTAATTTATGATCGTATTCGAGAAATTGCTAAAGAAGCGAATACCCAGAATATTAATGAAATTGTCGATCAAGCAGTATTACAAACATTAACACGTTCTATTAATACCAGTTTAACGACTCTTTTGCCCGTAGTAGCCATTTTCTTATTCGGTGGTGAAACCCTTAAATTTTTCGCTCTTGCCCTAATCGTAGGCTTTATTTGCGGAGCTTATTCAAGTATTTTTATTGCTAGTACTTTACTTGGTTGGTGGCGTAAAGTTTCCCAAAAAAAAGCAGTTACAGCATAGTTAAAATAGTAGGTTGGGTTGAAAAAATTAAAACATAACCCAACAATTTTTTTTAGATAGAATCATAATGAAAACGACAGGCTAAAAAATCAATTTGAGTTTTAGTAATGCGATAAATTAAACGATGTTCTAAATCAATTCTTCTTGACCAAATATTGCTATCTATATACTTTAAAGGTTCTGGTTTTCCAATGCCTTTAAATGGATTTTTCATGACTTCAGTGACTAAGTCTAATATTTTTTCGGCTTTTTTTTCATCATTATTAAACCACCATTTTAAATCGCTTTTAAATTGACTACTAAACCCCAGAATTTGTACAAAAGATTGTTCTATTTCTGCTTGAGGGAAAGATTTATTTTCTTTCTTTTTCTTACTCAATTCCTAACTCTCCTTTTAAATCCTCCATTGATTGTGGTTTGATTTTTCCTGTGGTAGATTCTTCTATGGCATCAAATAAATTACGAGCATTATTAGGAGATCTTAACAAATAAACTGTTTCTACTAAACTACGCAAATCAGATTCGGCAATTAAAGCGACATTTTCTCCATTACGACGATTAATGATAAACACTTCACGATTCTCTACCACTTTATCTAACAGTTGAAATAATCCATTTCTAGCTTCTGTTGGGGATGTAATTTCGTAACTAAACATTATTTTTTTTAACAAATTCAGTATTTGTACATATTTGCGTACATTATATCAAAATTTTACTCTTATGGACTAAACGTCAATTTAGACTCCATATTAAGGTAAAATATACCAGTTGTATTTGCGAAAAAGTAAAAATTACAGTGATTGAACGTTATACCTTGCCCGAAATGGGCGGAATCTGGACTGACGAATATCGTTTAAAAACATGGTTACAGGTAGAAATTGCCGTTTGTGAGGCTCAAGCTGAAGTTGGTAATATTCCCAAGGAAGCCGTAGAAGAAATTAAAAAAAAGGCTAATTTTGATGTAGAAAGAGTTTTAGAAATTGAAGCTGAAGTTCGTCACGATGTAATTGCTTTTTTGACTAATGTCAATGAATATGTGGGAGATGCAGGAAGATATATTCATCTGGGTATGACTAGCTCTGATATGCTCGATACTGCTTTGGCATTACAAATGGTGGCTAGTTTAAATCTTATTCTCGAATCCGTAGAAGACACTATCCAAGCTATTCGTTATCAGGCTCAACAACACCGTTATACTTTTATGGTAGGGCGATCGCACGGTATTCATGCCGAACCCATTACCTTCGGTTTTAAACTAGCAGGTTGGTTAGCAGAAATGCGTCGTAATCGTGATCGTTTAGTAAAATTACGTCAAGATATTTCTGTGGGCAAAATTTCTGGTGCGGTGGGAACTTATGCTAATATTGATCCTCGTATTGAAGCTATTGCTTGTAACTTGTTAGGGTTAGAACCTGATACAGCTTCCACTCAAGTTATTTCAAGAGATCGTCATGCAGAATTTATCCAACAAATCGCCCTTGTAGCGGCTTCTTTAGAAAGATTTTCCGTAGAAATTCGTAACCTTCAAAGAACCGATGTCTTAGAAGTAGAAGAGTATTTTTCTAAAGGACAAAAAGGCTCATCAGCGATGCCTCATAAACGTAATCCCATTCGTAGTGAGCGAATAACAGGCATGGCAAGAATTATCAGGGGAAATGCCGTTGCAGCCTTAGAGAATGTAGCTTTATGGCATGAAAGAGATATTTCTCATAGTTCTGTGGAAAGAGTAATTTTGCCAGATACTTGCATTTTAATCCATTTTATGTTAAGAGAAACCACTAATTTGATTCAAAATCTATTGGTATATCCTGATAATATGGCGAGAAATATGAACGTTTATGGCGGTGTCATTTTCAGTCAAAAAGTTTTATTAGCTTTAGTCTCAAAGGGTATGAGTCGAGAAGATGCTTATAAACTGGTGCAAGGTTGCGCCCATCAAGCATGGAATACTCAAGATGGTAATTTCCGTAACTTAATTGAAAATAACAGCGAAGTTCAACAATTATTATCAGGTGACGAGGTAAATACTTGTTTTGATCCTCAACAACACTTAAAGAATCTTGATACAATTTATCAAAGACTAGGAATTTAATTAATAAGGAATAAGGAATTGGAAAGGAAACGGGGAATTATGTATTTACCTTTGCTCATTACTCATTACTCATTACCCTTTACCTATTACATCCAGAGGAAAATTATATGCGCGCTGTTTTAATGGCTGGTGGTTCGGGTACGAGATTACGTCCTTTAACCTGCGATTTACCTAAACCTATGGTACCAGTCTTAAACAGACCCATCGCCGAACATATTGTTAATTTATTGAAACACAATGGTATCAAAGAAATAATTGCGACTCTTCACTATTTACCTGATGTTTTTCGGGATTATTTTCAAGAAGGGAAGGATTTTGATGTCATCATGAAATATTCCATAGAGGAAGATCAACCCCTTGGTACGGCTGGATGTGTCAAAAAAGTTGAGCAAATGTTAGATCGCACTTTTGTCGTAATTAGTGGTGATAGTATTACTGATTTTAATTTACAAGCAGCCATCGCTTTTCATCGAGAAAAAGGTGCTAAAGCGACGTTAATTTTAACTAAAGTACCTAATCCTATTGAATTTGGCGTAGTTATTACTGATTCTGAGGGTAGAATACAAAGATTTTTAGAAAAACCTTCCACCAGCGAAATTTTTTCCGATACCGTTAATACTGGTATTTATATTCTTGAGCCTGAAGTATTAGAATATTTACCTCCTGAAGTTGAAGCGGATTTTTCTCAAGATTTATTTCCTTTGCTTCTTGATAGAGGAGAACCTTTGTATGGCTATATTGCTGATGGTTATTGGTGTGATGTGGGGCATTTAGAAGCCTATCGAGATGCCCATTATGATGGTTTATCTGGGGCTGTTAAGCTAAATTTTCCCTCTTTGGAACGAAAACAGGGTATTTGGATTGGAGAAAATACTTATATTGATTCTACCGCAGTGCTAGAAAGTCCTTGTTTAATTGGTAATAATTGTCGTATCGGTGCTAGGGCAAAAATTCGTAGTGGTACAATTATCGGGGATAATGTCACTATTGGTGATGATGCCGAATTAAATCGCCCTATTATTTGGAATGGTGTGATTGTGGGAGAAGAAGCCTCTCTTTCTGCTTGTGTTGTGGCTAGAGGCACAAGAATTGATCGGCGATCGCATATATTAGAAGGGGCGGTAATTGGTCAATTGTGTAATATTGGGGAAGAAGCCCAAATCAATACAGGAGTAAGAGTTTGGCCTAGTAAAAGAATCGAATCTGGGGCAATTTTAAACATTAACTTAATTTGGGGTAACATTGCTCATCGTAATCTTTTTGGACAAAGAGGAGTTACAGGATTAGCAAATATAGATATTACCCCTGAATTTGCCGTTAAACTAGGTGCAGCTTATGGTTCAATTTTAAAATCAGGTTCTTGTGTGGTAGTTTCAAGAGATCAACGTAGTGTGTCTCGCATGGTAAGTCGCTCTTTGATAGCAGGTTTAATGTCTGTGGGTATCGATATTCAAAACTTAGAATCAACGGCTATTCCCATTTCTCGCACCATGACACCCAAATTAAAAGTAGCTGGGGGAGTTCATGTAAGACTACATCCTGATCGCCACGACTATATCATGATTGAGTTTTTTGATACTAATGGTATCAATATATCTAAAGCCAAAGAGAAAAAAATAGAAGGTGCTTATTTTAAAGAAGACTTAAGAAGAGTTCAAGCTATGGATATTGGCGATATGTCTTATCCTTCTCAAGTAGTAGATACTTATTGCAAAACCTTTGAAACTCAGTTAAATGTTGAGGCAATTCGTAACAGTAATACTAAAATTGTAATTGACTATGTTTATTCTGTATCAGGAGCAATTTTACCGCAATTATTAGCGGGGTTTGGCTGTGATGCGGTGGTTTTAAATGCTAGTTTACGGCAAAGAGCGATTTCCACCGCCGAAAGAGAAAATCTTTTGTTTCAATTAGGTCATGTAGTGGAAGCGTTAAAAGCTAATTTCGGTGTCCAAGTATCTGCTAATGGTGAATTATTAATGTTAGTAGATGAGTCGGGAATTCAAATCAGGGGAGAAGAATTAACTGCGTTGATGGTAAATACCATTTTAACGGCTTATCCCAGAGGAACGGTTGTCGTACCTATTAATACATCCTCTGCCGTTGAACAAATTGCTCGTCGTCATGATGGTAAAGTTATTCGCACTAAGGCCAATCCTACTGCTATTATGGAAGCTACTCAAAGTAATTACAATGTGGTATTAGGTGGTAGTGGAGATATGGGTTTTATTTTTCCTCAACTTCATCCCGGTTTCGATGCGATGTTTACCATTGCTAAATTAATTGAAATGCTTACCATACAAGAGCGATCGCTAACTCAAGTCAGAAGCGAATTACCTCTTGTTTGTCATAAATATCATTCTTTGCGTTGCCCAGGGAAAATAAAAGGCTCATTAATGAGGTATTTAGTAGAAACAGAATCTCCTGAAAAATTAGAATTAATTGACGGTGTGAAAATAGTCGAAAATCATACAGATAATTGGGTATTAATTTTACCCGACGCTGGAGAGCCGTTAATTCATATTTACGCCAATAGTGATAATAGAGAATGGGCAGAGTCACATTTACAAATTTATCGTAATAAAGTTCAAGAATTTATTATCAAACAACAAATCGTTTAACAAAGGAGTGGGCAATTGCCCACAAAATTAAAATTATAATTTAACTCTTATCTGATTTAGTGACAAACTGATAAACAAAGTAAATAATTACCGCTAAAATTCCAAAAGTAAAAATTAATTGTACTAAAGAAAAAACAGTTTTTAATAAAGAAAAAGCGATCATGATGACAAATAAACCCACAATAGCTTTACCGATAGTAGGTAACTTTGAAAACCAATTTTGAATAACCTTCACAAAACTTCCTGATGTTTCCGTGTTGATAGGTATAGAATTATTGATTTCTTTTTCAAGTTCTTTTAGTTTATCTTTCCAGTTAGACTTTTGATTTGAATTCATGGTTATGATATTTTTTTAAATAAGTTTTAAATTATTAATTGTTAATTATGATTTATTAACTATTTTCTACCCAAGGAGAAAAATCCATATTTTCTGATGGTGATGACTCCATAGTAACATCGGTTTCATTGCTCTGGGAGAGATGAGGATTTTCTGGGGTAACAGTTAATTTTATGTTTTCTTTCATGGGTTGATTTGGTTGTAATAACCCTTTAATTTGACTGAGAATATCCCCTAATTTACCTTCATCTAACAGACTATTAATCAAAGATAAACCGCTAGTAGAAAGCAAAATTTTATTGATGTCATTACCATTATTTGTACCATTACCATTAGGAAAGGCATAAATTCTGGCATCACCTAAAACTCCGGGTTGCGGAGCTAAAGATTTGAGCATTTCGGGCAATTGAGGAGCAATAACAGGGAAAATGATTTTTATAATCTCAGCAGTGCGATTTGCATCACTAAGGCTATTTTCAGCTTGAATAGCGGCTAATTTACCTTGGGCTTCCGCTAATAATCGATACTTCTCTGCATCAGCTAAAGTGCGGATGGATTCAGCTTCTAATTCTGCTGCTTGACGGGCAATTTCTGCTTGACGACGACGACGGAAAACATCAATTTCTACTACGTTTTGATCAGTAATACGTTTTTCTGCCGCTTCTCTTTCAGCGATAATCAAAGATAATTGCTTCTCTCTTTCAGCATTTTCTACCTGACGAGCAGTTTTAACTCCTTCTTCGGCTTTGGCTTTTAATGCTTCGGCGGTGAATCTTTCTTTTTCCTTATTGGTGATAGCGATGGAGGCTTCTTGTTGCGCTATTTGTGATTCTTGATCAGCTTCGGCGATGGCAATTTGTGCTAGTAATCGAGTAGATTCCACTATACGTTGACGATCAATTTCCGCTACTTCTCCTTCTTGTGTCTGGACAATTTGAGCAACTCTAAACTGTTTATTGCGCTCCTCTAAAGAAATATTAGCTTCAATTTGGCTTTGTTGTACTGCTAATTGTTGCTTAATTCTTTCTTCTTCAATGGCTTGTTGTTGCAGGATTTTATTGCGTTCAATTTTAGCTTGTTCTTGATCTCTTGCTTCTTGAACTTCTCTTTCTCGTTGAACTTTGAGAAACTCAATTTCTTTCATTTGTGTTAACTTAGCTTCTTCTTTATCTTTATTAATAGTTAAAGACTGTTTTTCTGCCGCTAATTCTTGTTGTTGAATAGCCACTTGAGTATTTAATTCAATTTCTCTTTTTTCTCGTTGATTATCTAATTCAACGGCTAATTTTTGTTTAATAGATTCTTGGATTGTTTCTGTGCGTAAACGAACACCTTGAGCATCAAAATAATTATTTTCGTCATAGGTATCGCTTTCTTCAATTTCAGAAATAGCGATGTTGTTTAAGGTTAAACCAACTTTTCTTAAATCCTGTTGAATTAAATTTAAAACTTCATCAGCAAAACCTAATTTATCCGAGTCAATTTCAGCAATACTTTTCTTTTTCGCTGCCGCTCGAATAGCATCATCAGCTCTTTTTTCTAGGGCATCTTTTATATCTTCTGCGGAAATTTTACCAATTTTTGATAATCTTTGAGCTGCGGTTAAAACTGCGTCTTTATCGGCACTAATACATACATAAAAAGTCACCCTCATATTAGCTCTTAAATAGTCTTTAGTACGAACGGCTAAATTACCTTGTCTAACTACATCTATGGATATTTCTCGTAAGGGTACACGGGTTAATTCATGGATACCGGGGATTACGATACAACCCCCATTAAGAATGACCTTTTTTTCTTTGGTAAATAAGCCTCCATTACGCACAAATGCTTCGTTATTAGGAGTAACAACATAAACCCTTGTATAACCCCAAACTGCCACCACTAATAATAAAACTAACCCCCCAATTAAGCCACCAAAAAAACTAAGATTACTTATATTTAATTGAGCTACTGTTGAACTATTTGTTAAAGGTATTTGAGCAATATTTGTATTTAAATTACTATTAGTTTTAGGAAAATTATGATCATAATTAATAATATTATCAGTGTTGATATTTTCTAAGTTACTAATAGGTAAAGATTGAATAAACAATAACCAAAATTTCATGATTTTACTCCTAATTTTTAATTTATTTAATATTTAATAATAAGATTTCTTTCTAATATCTCCCCCAAACTTGGGGGTAAGGGGGGCGAAAATCTGGGGACTTGATCTTGATTGCCCCTAAATCCCCAATTCTGGGGAGTTGATCTTGATTCGCCCCTAAATCCCCAATTCTGGGGAGTTGATCTTGATTCGCCCCTAAATCCCCAATTCTGGGGACTTCTTTTGTTAATTTCTCATTGCTCATTTCTCATTCCTAATTACCTCTTACTAATGGAATTAAGCCATTTATCTTGATCTGAGGTATCTTTAGCGATGGCAATAAAGCAGTGTTTTTGACGATCAATAATTAAGATTTCTTGCCCCCTGTGGGGTACAACTTTTGCCCATTCAGGTAAACATACTTCAATAGTTACTAGATTACCAGCGCTATCAACTACATCCGCTTGAGCGATTCTACCTTCGATTAAATAGGGAATTTGTCTGGAAGTTACAGAGCCATTACAGCCAATTAGGCGATCGCCTTCTGTTTCTTCTCCAAAGTTAGCAAAAATTTTACCAATGGGATGAGAAAATAATTTGCCGATAAAAATACTAAAAATAAAAGAAGCTAAAAAAATGACAACCCCAAGAAAACCTTGAGGAATAGTATTAAGAAAACCGCCGATAGTAACATTTAAAAACCAACCCGAAACCCCCCAAGTAGAAAAATTAATAGCTAAGAGAATTAAAAGAGGACATTTACCCAGACCAAACCAAGATAAGATAGATAAAAAATTAAGATCAGAATCATGATAATTAGCTAAATCAGGGGTGATGTTACTTTCTATATTGGATTCTAAATCAATATCAGCGTCAACATCAGCATCAAAATCCACATCACTATCCAAATCTTGATCTTCTCCGCCTCCTGAAAGAATAACTAACATAAAAAGGAAAATACCAATACCCAGAAAAATCCAATAAGTTAAATTTGCGGTATCAAAAAGCATTGTTTTGATTAAAAACTTATTAAAAAGTTAAATAGCTCTTATTTACTAGCTTACTCTGGGATTAAGAAAATATTGATAATGTAAAGAAAATCTTTATATATTGAGGATTAATAACAGTTTTTCCGTTATATTAATATATTCAAAAATATAAATATCTTGATATAGTGAGTTAAGAATAGAAAATACCAACTTAATTTAATCTGTTGTCAAGGGAAACCATCAAGTAAAATAGTCGTCTTAATTAAACATCACTAGCAAAATTCAGATCTTTAAATCCTTATGTTGAAAAAAAAATCCTTATTAAATAAAGTCAAAAATGTCAGTTTAGTAAGTGCTACCATACTAAGTTGTTGGTTAACCCAAACTACGAAATTATTAGCTTTACCCCTAGAAACCATTGTTCAAAAACTAAAACCTATTCCCGTTTTTACTATTGCTGACGCACAAGGTGCTCCTTTAATTGCTTCTAACGATAAAGATGGAAAAGTGGCGGGAGTTTTTATTAGTAAACAAGATGCTAATAGTTTTGTAGAAAGATTAAAAAAAGAAAATCCTGAGTTAGGGAAACAAGTTCAAGTAGTGCCTGTATCATTGGGTGAAATCTTTGAATTATCAGAAAAAAATGCTAAACAAAAAGATGCTATTATTTTTGCTTATGTACCGTCAGGAAATCAAGTGGAACAAGCGAAAAAACTAAATACTGAATATAAAGTAGGAGTACCTTTATTTGTAGCCAGAGCAGGAAAAGATCAAGGTTATTTAACTATAAAACAAAATGATCAAGAAGTGATACCCTTCTTTTTTGATGAGCAACAAGTGACAGAATTAGTGAATAGTTTTAAAAAAGTTCAACCTGATTTAGCTTCCTCCATAAAAATTGAAGTAGTGATTTTAGAAGGAGTATTAGACGCATTAAAACAAGGTGAAGATGAAATGCTGTCAAAAATTATTTTATGGCCTTCTAAAGAATCTCTTGATTTTCTTCGTGCCAATGCACCTAAAAAATAATCAATAATTGATGATGGATAATTGATCATAAATAATGACTTTTTTATTAATTAAAAATAGTTTGAAAAATTAATTAATTATCCATTATGCAATATTTTTTATCTTGATTAGATCATACTTTTAGATTTTTTAGAGATTAAAAACGATAATATTGACTAACGAAGATTTTAAAATATTCTTATTAATTAATAACACTTTATCTTGATTCACCTCAGATAATGAGTTAAGTTGCTAATTGCTATAGATGATATGATAGAAAGTTAATTTATATATTGAAAGAAATTATAAGAATTAACTATGTTTAAAAAGCTATTCGGAGATCCTAACGCTCGTAAACTTAAAAAACTACAACCTTTAATTACTGAAATAAATTTATTTGAAGAAGACTTTAAAAAACTTAGTGATGAGGAAATGAGGGCAAAAACTGCATCTTTTAAACAGATGTTAGCCAAAGCCAAAAATAGAGAAGAAAGAGACATACTTTTAGATGAAATTCTCGTAGAAGCCTTTGCTTTAGTGAGAGAAGCAGGGATTAGAGTTTTAGGTATGCGTCATTATGACGTACAAATGTTAGGAGGTATTGTCTTACATACAGGGCAAATTGCGGAAATGAAAACAGGGGAAGGAAAAACCCTTGTAGCAACTCTACCAGCCTATCTTAACGGTTTAACGGGAAAAGGTGTTCATGTAGTAACGGTTAACGATTATCTTGCTCGACGTGATGCGGAATGGATGGGGCAAATTCATCGTTTTTTAGGTTTAAGTGTTGGTTTAATCCAAAGTGGTATGACTTCTGTCGAAAGACAAAAAAATTATAATGCAGATATTACTTACGCTACTAATAGTGAATTAGGTTTTGACTATTTACGAGATAACATGGCAACGGATATTTCTGAAGTTGTCCAAAGAGTGCCTAATTATTGTATTATTGACGAAGTTGACTCTATTTTAGTAGATGAAGCTCGTACTCCTTTAATTATATCAGGACAAGTGGAACGCCCCATGGAAAAATATATGGAGGCGGCTAGAATTGCTCAATTATTAACAAAACAATTAAAAGAGGATGACGGCGGCGATTATGAAGTTGACGAGAAAGCTAGAAGTGTTCTGTTAACCGATGAAGGTTTTGCTAAAGCCGAAGAATTGTTAGGAGTGAAAGATTTATATGATCAAGAAAACCCTTGGGCGCATTATATATTTAACGCCATTAAAGCTAAAGAATTATTTACCGCCGATGTCAACTATATTGTCCGCAATAATGAAGTGGTTATCGTTGACGAATTTACAGGAAGAGTTTTAGCCGGTAGAAGATGGAGTGACGGTTTACACCAAGCCATTGAAGCAAAGGAAAATGTTGAAATTCAAAAAGAAACTCAAACTTTAGCTAGTATTACCTATCAAAATTTCTTTTTACTCTATCCTAAATTATCGGGCATGACGGGTACAGCGAAAACCGAAGAAACAGAATTTGAGAAAGTTTATAAGTTAGAAGTCAGCATTATTCCTACCAATCGCCCTTCGGATAGAGCGGATTTACCCGATGTTGTTTATAAAAATGAAATAGCGAAATGGAAAGCCGTAGCCGAAGAATGTCATGAAATGCACGAAACGGGAAGACCTGTATTAATTGGTACTACTAGCGTTGAAAAATCCGAATTATTAGCGAAATTATTAGTTGAAAGAAAAATTCCTCACCAGATTCTTAATGCGCGCCCAGAAAACGTTGAAAGAGAGTCAGAAATTGTCGCCCAAGCAGGAAGAAAAGGTGCAATAACTATCGCTACAAACATGGCAGGACGGGGTACTGACATTATACTTGGTGGTAATTCAGACTACATGGCGAGGCTGAAAATTCGTGAATATCTTATGCCTCAAATTGTCACCCCTGAAGATGATCAATTTATGGTTAGTGTTGCTGCTATTGATATGAATAAACGCCCTAAACCTCAAGGTTTTAGTGGTAACGGTGAGGGTGATGGAAAAAAAGTAAAAAACTGGAAACCTTCTTCTGATATTTTTCCTTGTCAATTATCTCCTGAAACGGAAACTAAATTAAAAGAAGCCGTCAAATTTGTCGTTGAAACCTATGGGCAACAAAGTTTATCAGAATTAGACGCTGAAGAAAAAATTGCCATCGCTGCCGAAAAAGCACCTACGGAAGAAGCTGTTATCTTGAAATTAAGAGAAGTATATAGATCGATTCGTCAAGAATACGATGCTCTTACAGATAAAGAACATGAATTAGTAGTAGAAAAAGGTGGTTTACACGTTATTGGTACAGAAAGACACGAATCAAGACGTATAGACAATCAATTAAGAGGTAGAGCAGGGCGACAAGGTGATCCCGGTTCAACAAGGTTCTTTTTGAGCTTAGAAGACAATTTATTGCGTATTTTCGGCGGTGATAGAGTAGCTGGTTTAATGAATGCTTTTCGAGTAGAAGAAGATATGCCCATCGAATCTGGGATGTTAACCCGTAGCTTAGAAGGCGCACAGAAAAAAGTAGAAACCTTCTATTATGATGCTCGTAAAAGCGTTTTTGAGTATGACGAAGTTATGAATAACCAACGTCGTGCGATATATGCTGAACGTCGTCGAGTTTTAGAAGGAAGAGAATTAAAAGAACAAGTACTACAATATGCTACTAAAACCACCGATGAAATTATTGACGCTTATGTTAATCCAGAATTACCCCCTGATGAATGGAATTTAGAAGGTTTAGTTAATAAAGCCAAAGAATTTATTTATCTTCTCGAAGATGTTAGCGTTGCTGATTTAGAAGATATGACAGTAACGGAAATGAAAACTTTTCTCCAAGAAGAAGTACATAAAGCATACGACTTAAAAGAGCATCAAATTGAGCAATTACAAGCAGGTTTAATGCGTCAAGCAGAAAGATTTTTTATCCTCCAACAAATTGATACTTTGTGGCGTGAACACCTACAAGCAATGGACGGCTTACGAGAATCCGTTGGTTTAAGGGGTTATGGACAAAAAGATCCTCTAATCGAGTATAAACAAGAAGGTTACGAAATGTTTTTAGAGATGATGATTGACATTCGCCGCAATGTGGTTTATTCTCTATTTCAATTCCAACCTCAATCACAATCACAACCTCAATCAGTTTAACTCAGATCTTGCACTCCATAGGCAATGGCAATCTCCCATCCCACTTAATCCCCCCAAGGGGAAAGGGCAAATCCTAAAAGTCAAAAGTAAGAATAATTGATTTAAACTTTCTTAAAATTCATTTTCTAAACTTTGTCTATTAAGTATTTTTGTTCTTATACAAAATCTCGGTTTAACTATAGGAGACGAAGGGTTTTTGATTAAATCTAAATCCGCATCTCCCTTTCTCATTCCCAATTTCTAACTCCTAATTCCTAATTCCTAATTATTCTGATGCTGAGTCGTCAAAAAGAAACCGTTAAAATCCTAGCTTTATCAGAATTAACCTCTGAAGAAAAGCGTTTTCAAGAAGAAAGATTAAGAGATGTTTATTTACTTTTAGAAAACTTAGCCTTAAATGAAGAAGCGACAATTAAACTAATTATTGAATGTCTTTATGATATTGGGATTATTAATCTAATTAACAAAAAAATTCCTAATCGCTCTATGAATAAATTAGCTAAATTTTTATCAGGTACTCCTAAACCTTTAGTTAAAATTATCGCATGGCAATGGGTGAAAAAAAACCTACCGATTAAAGTAACTAATTGGCTTAATAATAAAGTTAAATTTAAGTAATTTAGGGAGTTTTCAGGTGGCAGGTAGCAGGTTTTAGGTTTTAAATAATGAGTTTATAGACTATTCAACATTCTTCCCCGTTTCCTTTCTAATTCCCTGTTTCGTTTCCTAACTCCCATCTCCCATCTCCTATCTCCTAACTCCTAACTCCTAACTCCTAACTCCTATCTCCTATCTCCTAACTCCTAACTCCTATCTCCTAACTCCCATCTCCTATCTCCTAACTCCCATCTCCCATCTCCTATCTCCTAACTCCTAACTCCTAACTCCTAACTCCTATCTCCTATCTCCTAACTCCTAACTCCTAACTCCTAACTCCTATCTCCTAACTCCCATCTCCTATCTCCTAACTCCTATCTCCTATCTCCTAACTCCTATCTCCTATCTCTTATCTCCTATTTACAATTTTTTAGGATTTAAAGCGTCTTTTAAGCCATCACCGATATAGTTAAGACTTAAAACGGTTAAAAATATCCCTAAACCCGGAAATATTGCCATATAAGGGGCAGCAGTGAGATAATTTTGAGCATCATATAACATTCTTCCCCATGTAGGAATATCAGGGGGAAATCCTAACCCCAAAAAACTCAGAGTTGACTCCACAATAATGGCGTTACCCACCGATAATGTCGCAGCTACGATGATGACACCCAATACGTTAGGTAAAATATGTTTTAACATAATACGCCCTGAATTTGCTCCTAATGTAATGGCGGCGCTAACAAATTCTCTTTCTTTGAGTTGTAAAAATGAACTTCTCACTAATCTGGCTACAGACATCCAATTGAGTAAACCAATTACTAACACAATTAAGACGAAAATACCTAATTCACCCCCGAAGATGGATTTAACAGTATCTCTAAACAAGTAAACCACTAATAGTAATACTGGTAATTGAGGTAAAGATAAAAATATATCCGTAAATCTCATCAAAATATTGTCAATAATACCGCCATAATAACCAGCTATTGCACCAATAATTGTACCGATGGAAATAGCTACTACCATAGCGGCAATGCCTACGGTTAAAGAAATTTTACCGCCGAATAATACCCTTGCTAATTGATCTTGTCCTAGATCGTTTGTACCAAAAGGATGTTGCCAATTTGGAGATAAAGTGGCTTGAGTAAAATCAATTTTATCCATAGGCATTTGATAAACTATCGGTAAAAACAAAATCAATGCGATAATTAGGCTTAAAATAAATACCCCTACCATAGCCATTTTATCTTGACTAAATTTACGCCAAAACATCATTTTTAATTTCCCACTAATCGCCCATCTTCTAATTCAATAATACGTTCAGCGACATCTAAAATGCGATCATCATGGGTAACTATTAAAATAGTACAACCTTGTTCTTTTGCTAATTTTTGCATAATTTCTACCACATCACGCCCTGATTTACTGTCTAATGCGGCGGTAGGCTCATCGGCTAAAACTAGCTTGGGGTGGGAAACTAAGGCACGAGCAATGGCAACTCGTTGTTTTTGTCCTCCTGATAAATTATCGGGGTAATAATCAATTCTATCCCTTAATCCGACTGCTGTTAACATTTCAATAGATTTTTGTTTCGCTTCTTTACTATTAAATTCTGGGTGTAATTCCATCGACATTTGTACATTTTGCCTAGCGGTTAAAGATTTTAACAAATTATGAGCTTGGAAAATATAACCGATATTTCTTCTTGTTTGAATTAATAAATTATTATCAGCTTTAACTAACTCTTTTCCAAAGACTTTTAAGCTACCATGAGTTGCACTTCTTAACGCTCCCATTAAGGTTAATAAAGTAGTTTTTCCTGAACCAGAAGGCCCTTTCATAATTAAAACTTCTCCTTTTTTTAACACTAAATTAATATCAAAAAGAATTTGTTTTTCAATGTTATTATTACTAAAGTAAAAATCTAAATTTTGAATATCAACTACTTTATCAGTGTCGAAAGATATATCTTTTGTTGGTTTTTCCGTTAAAGCAATCATGATTAATAATAAGTAAATTTTCTAAATAAATAAGTAAGTAAGAAAAATAAATTATTTCATAAATTTTTGAAGATAATTAAGCCATTTTATTGCCAAATTAATATCAGTAAAAGGAATATTTATTATTTCATTATCAGAGCATAAAAATTGTAAATTTGCATCACCTTTCACGGGTAAATTATCATAATCTACTAATTTATTTTTGATAGTAACATTAATTTTCTCCACCGTTGATAAAGAAAAAATATTTTCATTAATAATACCTTTAGGAGTTGGTTTTCCCCAAGTTATTAAATCCCCTTTTTTTCCTAAAACTGCGTAAATATCATACTTTGCATTGTCAAATTGTTCAGCCCAAACTTTATAAACCTCTACTTTTTGATATTCTCTTTTGCCACTAATGACTAACCAGAAAAAAACTACTAACAAAGGTAACCATAATAAACCACGTTCCATGTTAAAATTGTCAACTAAAATAAAATGAGACTACCATAGAATAGAATTAGTCTATCAAAAATAGAGATCTACTAACTAAAAATATTTATATGACTTCTTATACAACTTCCTCCGCTAGAGCAGAAATGAATGAATTGAGAAGGCTCAAAACCTTACTTCCTCCAGAGCTACAAAGTTGGGTTATGATTGAAGCATCTACGGAAGTTAACCCTCCTTTAATCCGCACAGAAGAATTAGGTAAAGATGAGGTAGAAATTCAAATTGACTTAGTTAAGTGGGAAAATTTAGCTATTGATCAACGTAATTTAATATTTTGGCATGAAGTGGCTAGAATTCAAAATGATTCAATTCCTCGGGAAGGTTGGGAAATGGCGGCTTTAGCCATCGGTTTAGGAGGTGCTGTAGGAGAATTATGGGTACAAGATGGATTATTGTTATTGTTGGCTTTAGGTTTATGTGGTATTTCTGGTTATCGTTTATGGCAAAAAAATAATGGGGAGAAAAATCTCAAAGAAGCCATTGAAGCTGATGAAAAAGCCATTTTAATCGCTACTCGTTTCGGTTATTCCATGAAAAATGCTTATCAAAGTTTAGGTAGTGCTTTTAAAACATTAATCGAACAAACTCCTAATCGTAGTCAACGAAAAAAATATGAAGAGCGTTTACAAGCCTTACGTCGTAGTGCGACTAAAGCTAAACAAAGACAAGATCAACCGTTGGAAAATCAACCCTTAAAGACTCCTCCCGTGCCAAAGCGTACCAGTGCTAGAATGAAAAATATTTAGTTAATTTTGAATATTGTTCTAAGATACAAATAAAAAGTTAATTATCAGGAGAAATCGTCAAATATGGATGTTAAAATGTTAATGGTCATCTTTACAGGTTTATTTATTGTATCGGCTCTTTTTTTCGGTACTAAAAACGGTTTTTATGATTCTGATAAATACGATGGTAATGGTTCGGCTCACTAAATTTTACGTTTTATGATTAAGCGGCAAGAAATATTTTCCCCCCCGCAAATACCTCTTTCTTGTTATCCTTTCGGTGTCGGAAACTTCACTGAAGGGGTAGCAATTTTAGTCAATATCGGCAAATATCGCATTTTACTTGATTGTGGTTTAGCTGATATTGATTCTTTGTGTCACGATATAGATTGGGTTTTTTGTAGTCATGCCCATGAAGATCATGCTCGTGGTTTATTAAAACTACATAAACGTTTCCCTGATTTACCTATCTATGCTAGTGAAGTGACGGCAAAGCTACTTCCTCTTAATTGGTTAAACCAGAAACAAGACACTTCTTTTTCTTTCATACAAACTTTACCTTTATCATCCCAAAATACTGTTAATAATTCCTCTGACAAAAATACAACCCCTTCTATTCCTTTAGCCTCAGATTTAACGGTAGAGTTGTTTTGCGCAGGACATTTACCCGGTGCGGTTGCTTTTTTGTTTCGATATTATTACAATAACCGTGTTTATAAAATTTTTTATACGGGAGATTTTTGTTTATCTAACCTGCAATTAGTGGAAGGATTATCTTTAGATAGCTTACGAGGTTTAAATCCTGATGTGTTAATTATTGAAGGCAGTTATGGCACTGCGAGACATCCTCATCGCCGTCAACAAGAAAAACATTTGATGGAAAGAATTAAATCTGCTTTGGATGATAATATTAGTGTTATTTTACCCGTGCCTACTTTTGGTTTGGGGCAGGAATTATTAAAAGTTTTGCGATCGCATCATCAATTTACGGGGAAAAATCTGGATATTTGGGTAGATGGAGACTTACCGAAAGCCTGTGATTTATATTTACAATTAATGGCATATTTTCCAGCGAATGTACAGAATTTTGCCAAACATCAACCGCTATTTTGGGATGATAAAATAAAACCCCGAATGCTTCGAGTTGATAACCAAATTCCTCGTCATGAGTTAATCAAAACACCCAGCATAGTTTTAACGGATAATTTAAACCATTTACGAGAATATTGCGACAAAAGTCCAGAAAAATGGCTAATTTTAATCTCTGAGCAATCAAAAATCAATTATAATCCCGTATTTAAGGAATTTAGAGAAAATCTCAACTCCCATAAAATTACCCTAGAAGATTATTTATTAGCAGAACATAGTGACGGGAGAAATACAACACAACTCATACATAATTTACGACCACAACATATTGTATTTGTTCATGGTTCAATTAATTATTTAGGTGATTTAACCAGTTTAGAAGAATTACAAAATCGTTATCAATTACATTCTCCCACCGTAGGTATGAGTGTTGATTTACCCATCGGAATGCAATTTGTACAACCAAAAGTCAGTCTCCAAAATAACTATGAAGGGGAATTAAACGAAACAGGAGCTTATATTACTATTACTTTACCAGAACAATTAAACAAAGATCCACGTTGGCAAAATTTCGCTGATACAGGTTTAGTAGAAGCACGTTGGCAAGGAGAAGAATTAGTGTTAAAAGGATTATCTCAACGGGAATTATTACAACAAAATAGTTTACTACGTCGTCAACTAAATACAGAATCTTGTGGTAATTGTCTTTATTATCAAGATAAATTCTGCACGAATCATGATTCTCCTTTAAATTCTTTAAAAGTGCCTAATGACGGTTATTGTCCATTATTTGAGAGTTTTTAACTATAGCATTCCTAAATCATTGGTGAAAATTTTAGAGATGTCTAATGATTAAATCCTAATAACTGATAACTGAATGCTGACTGATATATCTATAATTTTAAAATTTCTTTCCCGTCAGCAATAACTACTAAATTAATTTGTAAAGGCCCTGAAGCATTGGTTTCTTTTGCTGCTACTGCTAAAATTTCATCAATGGATTGATTTGTTAACTTTAAATTTTGAACAAAATTAATTAAAGAAATAATCTTACCATCACCGATGATAATTTGACCTAATAGCCCTTCTTGTCTTGCTCTGAATTGTGCTACAGATATTAAAAAATCTAACTTTTCTTGTAATTCTTTTCCATTTAAATCATTAGAATCCATGGCAATAGATGCAATAGTTTCATTTTTGTCATAAACTTTTTTATTAGGAGAAACATCAGCAAAAATACGCACTTTTTCTTCTCCTTGAACATAATTACCAGCAGAGACAATTCTAATTAAATATTCTCCATTGTCAGATAATTCTGTTTTAATTTGTTGTACTTGTGCTTTTGTTATTTGTACAAATCTTTGATCTGGGAAATTATTTCCATAGCCTAAAATTTGCATAACACCCCGATTGGCTTCGTTTAAAATACCATCAATTAATTCATCTAAATTAGTAGTTTTATCTGTTTTTACGAGGGTTAAATTTAAAATTTGTCCTTTAACTACCGCAATAGGACGTTCTCTTAAATCTTGATAAGTTTGATAATATTGTTCTAAGATTTCTACTTCTTTACGAAAAAAGCCTAATTCTTTTTCTAAAGATAATAACTCTTGCTCTTTGGTATTTAAAATTTTATCTTTTTCTGAAATACGTTGATCTAATTTAGAAATTTGTTGATCTCTTGATTTAATATCAGACTGTAATTGACTTTGTTTATTTTTTAAATCTACTAAACTTTGCTCTTGTTTTTGTAAAATCCTATCTTGTTTTACTAAAATATTTTCTTGTTCTTGAATTTGAATTCGCTTATTATTCAAGTCATTATCTCTTTGAACAATGGATTCTTCTAATTTTTTACTTTGGTTTTCTAGTTGTTCTTTTTCGGCTAATAATTTAGTTTTTTCTTCAACAATTTTTTTGACTTCTTCATTTATTTTATCTGTTTGAGCGGATAATATTTTAAGTTGATTTTGAGTAGTTTTTAATTCTTTTCCTGTGATATTTAATAATTTTTTTTCCTGATTTTGTCTATTTTGAGCTATACTTAATTCCTGTTCTACTCTTTTTTTTTCTCTCTCAACTTTTTCCAATTGTGCCGTAATTTCTCTTCTTTTTTTGAGAATTTCATCTAATTCAAAAACCCCTTGACGCAAAGATTCACTAAAACTGAATAAGATAATTAACGTAGAAGCAGAAATTAATATACCAGTACTAATTGTGATCACAATAGCCGTTTGTTTCGGGCGCAATTGAAATAATCTCAATCTCGCTTTACCTACTTTTGTCCCGATGCGATCGCCTAATGCAGCGATTAAACCGCCCAATATTAACATTGCGGCAACTAAAATATAGGCACTTGTCATCAGTTTATAGAGTTATTTACTCCTCAAATAATCAATCTTTAGAACTTTCTTTAGCTTAAGCAAATTGTTGACTAAGAGCAACAGGATTATGAACAGTAATTTTCTTTTTAGTAATGGAAATCAAAGAATCTTGTCTTAATTCACCTAACAAACGAGTTACGGTTACTCGGGTTGAACCGATAGCCTCAGCAATGGCTTGATGAGAAAGTTTTAAATCAATAGTAATACCGTTGGCTGTAGGTACACCAAAATCTCGACAAAGAATAAGCAAGAAACTAACTAAACGGGAAGCCATATCTCGATGAGCTAAAGTTTCAATCATCAATTCTGTTTGTAAAATGCGAGAAGATAAACCCTGTAACATTAAGCGAGATAACTCAGGATTATCTTTAAGAGAACGTTGAAAATGCTCAATAGGAGCGGATAATAATTCTACAGGAGTGAAAGCTACAGCATGATAAAAACGGTCAGATTTTTGTCCCGTAATCAAAGATAAAACCCCAAAAATACTATTTTCTCGTAGTAAAGCAACAGTAATTTCTTCCCCCGCTTCATATACCCGTGACAATTTTACAGCACCTTTAATCAAAAAATATACCCTTTCAGCAGGATCACCGGGGAAAAATATTGTTTTACCTCGCTCAAATCTTTCCACCACAGGAGTATAAATTCCTGCTCCAATTTGACGAAATACAGATGCTAAAGGTTGTTCTTGAGTTGAAATTGATTGCATAAGGGATAGTTACTTAATAATATTTAATGTTTGAGGGTATAAATGACACTTTCTATAAGAGAATAAGTAATTGTAAACTAGATAACTATCTATAACTTAATTAGTTTAGCGAATTATTGTCAGATATTACAGAAAATTAGAGAAAAAATCAAGAATATGTTAGATTTAACCAACAAAAACGCCCTTGTAACGGGTATTGCTAACAATAAATCCATCGCTTGGGGTATCGCTCAACAACTACACAAAGCTGGAGCAAATATTGGAGTCACCTATCTTCCTGATGAAAAAGGTAGATTTGAGAAGAAAGTAGGGGAATTAGTCGAACCTTTAAAACCTAGTCTTTTTCTTCCTTGTAACGTGCAAGATGATGCTCAAATTGACGAAACCTTTGCTCAAATTAAAGAAAAATGGAATCATATTGATATTTTAATACACTGTTTAGCCTTTGCGGGGAAAGACGATTTATCAGGAGATTTTAGTAATACTTCTAGGGATGGTTTTAAAACTGCTCTTGACATTAGTGCTTATTCCCTTACTCGTTTAGTACAAGCAGCTAAACCTCTTTTAAGATCAGGTGGTAGTATTGTTACATTAAGCTATCTTGGAGGAGTAAAAGTTATCCCTAATTATAACGTCATGGGAATTGCTAAATCTGCCTTAGAAATGAGTGTACGTTACCTCGCCGCCGAATTAGGTAGTCAAAATGTAAGAGTAAATGCTATATCGGCTGGTCCTATCCGCACTTTAGCATCTTCTGCCGTTGGCGGTATCTTAGATATGATCCACCATGTAGAAGCCGTTGCACCTTTAAAACGTACCGTAACTCAAACAGAAGTAGGTAATGCAGCCGCTTTTCTCTGTAGTGACTTGTCTAGTGGTATTACAGGACAAATTATTTATGTCGATGCTGGTTACGAAATTATGGGTATGACTCAGGGATAATTTAAGTAAAGACAGGAGTAAGGAGTAAGGAGTAATTAATTCCTAATTCCTAATTCCTAATTCCTAATTCCTAATTCCTAACTCCTAATTCCTAATTCCTAATTCCTAATTCCTAATTCCTAATTCCTAACTTCCTAACTTTTAACTCCTAACTTCCTAACTTCCTAACTTTTAACTCCTAACTCCCCATTCCAAGTTACAGATGGTTTTTGAGAGAAAAAAGAAGCTAAAATCTCTTGAGAAATTTGACTACTGGTTAAGCCTAAATCGATCATCGATTCATTGGGTGTTGCATGATCTACTAAAATATCAGGAACACCAAAACGTTTTAATTTCACCATAATATCATTATCTAATAGAGCTTCAGCCACAGCAGAACCAAAACCTCCCATTAATGATCCTTCTTCAAGGGTTACAACTTTACCAATTTTTTCTGCTAAGGGTAAAATTAATTCTTCGTCAAGAGGTTTAACAAAACGAGCATTAATTACAGTGGCTTCAATACCATGTTCTCTTAAAATTTCCGCCGTTTGCATAGCAGTATTAACCATCGTGCCATAACCCAGTAATAAAATATCATCACCGTTGCGCAAAATTTCTCCTTTACCGATTTCGATTTCTTCCCAACCTTCCTCAGCTAAAGGTACACCTAAACCATTCCCACGAGGATAACGCATGGCGATCGCACTATCAGTATAATTAATACCTGTCACCATCATTCGCTGTAATTCCGCTTCATCTTTAGGGGCCATAATTACAAGATTAGGAATACAACGCAGATAAGAAATATCATACATTCCTTGATGAGTAGGACCATCAGCGCCGACAATTCCAGCTCTATCTAAACAGAAAAACACTGGTAGTTTTTGAATGCAAACATCATGAATGATCTGATCGTAGGCTCTTTGTAAGAAAGTTGAGTATATAGTAACTACAGGACGCATTCCTTCACAAGCTAAACCTGCTGCTAAAGTTACAGCGTGTTGTTCAGCAATACCAACATCAATATATTGTTTTGGTAATTTTTGTTGCAACTTATCTAACCCCGTACCTGTTGCCATGGCTGCGGTGATACCGATAATTTTGGGATTATTTTGGGCTAGAGTAGTTAGAGTATGGGCGAAAACTTTAGAATAACTAGGGGGTTTAGGTTTATTAGAAGGAATAGGCTTTCCAGTTGCTAAATTAAATGGACTTTGAGCGTGATAACCTACTTGATCTTTTTCAGCGAGACTGTAACCTTTACCTTTTACTGTCACAACATGGACTAAAACAGGTCCTTTTATTTTATGGGCTTTATTAAAAGTATCTATTAATTCTTTGAGGTTATGACCATCAATAGGACCAAAATAAGTAAAACCTAACTCTTCAATTACCGCTCCAACTTTAGGCATAGCAAGACGTTTCATTGCTTCTTTGAGGTTTCTCATTTCAGGAGAAAGATTTGCACCATCGCCAAAGAAGGGAAAATGTTTGAATTGTTCTTCTAAATTATCTGTGATAAATTGAATAGGATCAGATAAACGAACCTTATTGAGATAACGAGAAATTGCCCCTACGTTGGGAGAAATCGACATTTCATTATCATTTAACACCACCATCAAATTAGTATCGGGTAAATGTCCTGCGTGGTTAATGGCTTCTAATGCCATGCCTCCGGTTAGCGCTCCATCACCAATAATGGATACTACTTTAAAATCTTCTCCCTTACTATCTCTTGCCATGGCCATGCCTAGACCAGCAGAAATACTTGTAGAAGCGTGTCCTGCACCAAAATGGTCAAATTTGTTCTCTGAGCGTTTTAAGTAACCAGCAATGCCATTTTTCTGCCGTAGTGTGTGAAACTCGTTATATCTTCCTGTTAATAATTTATGGGGATAGGCTTGATGTCCTACATCCCAGAGTACTTTATCATGATCTAAATCCAAAGTTTGATATAAACCAATAGTTAATTCAACTACACCTAAACCAGGTCCTAAATGTCCTCCACTAGCGGCAATAGTTTCTAAGTGTTTTTCTCGTATTTGTTGAGCAATATCTTCTAACTGTCGAAGGGATAAACCATGTAACTGATTTGGGTGGGTAATATCACTTAACTTCATGATTTTAAATTTCCTATACTATATTAATTAACCAATTCTAAATATCTCAGACAAAGAGTTCTTTTCTTTATTTTGTCTTAATTTTTCACAAAGGACAAGGGATAAATATTGTTTTTAATTACTTTTTAAACTTTGATAATGTGTTAACGAGCAAATTTTATGGTATGTTTGCTATTCCTCAACTAAAAAACTCCGCTAAAATTAACAAAAAATTGAAAAAGATTAACCATTATAATATTCCCTATGGCCCATTTCTGATTACTTAAAATGTTACCTAGAGAAGAATTATTAAAAAGAGTCGAAAATAAAGAAGAAATTGCACGAATAATTGATAAAGCTGAAAAAGCATTTAAAACATGGGAATTAGTCGTTAGTGATTTTCTTTCTCCTCCTGTTTTAGCGGAAATTAATCAAATTTTTTCCTCCTTAACACAAGTGAAAACTATTCCTTGGGGAGGTTATCCTCAAGCTGAAAGACAACGAGTCGCTATCCATCGAGAAGAAGTTTTTGCTGAGGAGAGTCAAATTCCCCTCGCTGCTTTAGATATTGCTGGAAATTTTTTATTTGATACTGCAACCCATCGAGACTTTTTAGGCTCAATTTTAGGTACTGGTATCGTTAGAGAAAAAATAGGTGATATTATTGTTTTAGGAGAAAGAGGAGCGCAAGTTATAGTGGTAGAAGAAATGGTGGGTTTTCTTGAAACTTCTTTGATTCAAGTGCGTTCTGTACCTGTCAAAACCACAAGAATTGAGTTACCAGAGTTAAAAATTCGTCCTCCAAAAGTAAAAGAAATGACAACGGTAGAGGCTTCTTTACGATTAGATGCCGTGGCTTCCTTCGGTTTTGGTTTATCTCGCAGTAAAATGGCCGAAGCCATTAGTAATGGTGATGTAAGAATCAATTGGAAAGACATTACTCAACCTAGTTATAATATCAAAAATGGTGATTTAGTTTCTTTTCGAGGTAAAGGTAGATTAGAAATTGGTGAGATTCAAGTTACTAAAAAAGAGCGTTTTCGCATTAGTTTAACAAGATTTGTTTAAAGAAAAAAGGTTTTTATTTTTATGAATTTAATTACGATATTTTTAACTTCTATCGGTTTAGCGATGGATGCTTTTGCGGTGTCTATTGGTGGTGGTATTAGTATTAAAAAAGTTACTTTAAAAGACTACTTAATTATCGCTACTTTTTTTGGTGGATTTCAGTTTTTAATGCCTTTATTAGGTTGGAGTGGTGGTTTATTTTTTCGGGATTTTATTCTCAGTTTTGATCATTGGATAGCTTTCGGTTTATTATCTCTTATTGGTGGTAAAATGCTTTATGAATCTTTCCAAGATGATGAGGAAGAGGAAGGTACAGATTTTCGTAATTTATCCGTTTTATTAACTTTGGCGATCGCCACCAGTATTGACGCTTTAGCAGTCGGTTTAACTTTTTCTGTCATTAAAACTCCTATTATAGAAGCCTCCATTATTATTGGAGTTATTACATTTTTTATCTGTCTTTTCGGAGTATTTATTGGCAATAAATTTGGGCATCTTTTCGAGAAACAAGCGGAAATAATTGGCGGAATTATCTTAATAGGAATTGGTGTAAAAATTTTAATGGAACATCTTTTGATATTGTGATAATTAATAATCTTTGTATTTTGTATATTGATTACGGAAACTCTTGCTGTTTTTCTTTAGCGAATTTAGCAACTTCTTCATCTTCCGAATTTATTAATTGGTCTAAAATTTCTTAAGTGACCTTAGATTGTTCTCTATCGCAAAAAGAGAAGGTTACCAAATCATCTCACACTAACCTTCGAAGCCACTGACTTTCATATTAATTTTTCCTCGCGCCAATTATTAAAATTATTTTTTGCGTAACATCATTTATTCAATAAAATTGAGTAATTGTAAAAAAAATAAACTAGATTAATTTAATTTACCAAAACGGCGATCGCGCATTTGATAATCTAGTAAAGCCTGATGGAATTGTTCACGATTAAAATCAGGCCAAAGAGTGTGAGTAACATAGATTTCACCATAAGCCATTTGCCATAAAAGAAAATTACTTAAACGCATTTCGCCGCTAGTACGAATTAATAAATCAGGGTTAACTAATCCGTTAGTATAAAGATGATTTTCGAATAACTCCTCATTAATATCATCTAATTGAATTTGATTGTCTTTGACTAAAGAAGCGATGGCATGACAAGCATGGAGAATTTCTTGACGAGAACCATAATTAGTGGCAATATTAAACTGAATACCTTTATTATTGGCAGTTTTTTCCATAGAATGGGATATTTGAGCTTGTAAAGAAGAAGGTAAAACCGTTAAATCACCAATAAAACGAATTTTGACATTTTCCGTCATCATTTCTTCTAACTCACGACGTAAAACTCTTTCAAATAGAGTCATTAAAAATTCTACCTCATGAGCGGGTCTTCCCCAATTTTCTGTAGAAAAAGCATAAGCAGTTAAAACCTTGATTCCCCAATCATCACAACAACGTAATAAATCTTTAAGTGCGTCAACTCCCTTTTGATGACCTATAATACGAGGAAAACCACGATTTTTTGCCCAACGTCCATTACCATCCATAATTACCGCTACATGAGCTGGAATTCGTTGTTGATCTAAATCTAAAGGTAATTCTATCAAACTTTGCTTTACACTCATCTTGAATTAATAATTAAACGTCAAAGGCTTTAAATAATAATAATCTGACTATGGAAAATATTGATATTGATACAACACATATCATTGATAACGACTTTAATTTTATCTTGATTCTTGCCTTAAAGTCTATCTTGAAATGATCACACCAGAAAATTTATCATCCATTAAACCTTGAAAAACTTTAAATCTGTGGCAATATAATTTAATGGTTTATCCCATGATTCTCTAGGTAATAAAGAAACATAAGCATCATTAAAAATAATAGCAATAGTGGGAATATGGTCAAATAAAGATAATTCTAACATTCGATCATAATAACCACCTCCATAGCCTAACCTATAACCTAAAGTATCACAAGCTACCCCAGGAACTAGAATTAAATCAACGGTAGTAACATCAATTAAAAGGGAATTAGCCATAGGTTCAGTAATGTCATAAGCTCCTATTTGTAACTTCTCTCCCCATTGCCATTGATGCCAAACTAGATTTTTTCCTTGACAGCGAGGAAAACCCCATTTTTTTTCTTGTTTTTGATGCAATAAACTTAAATCTGGTTCTTGTTTGAAGGTAAAATAACTTAAAATAACTTTGCTTTGACGAAAAATTGAACTATTTTCTAACTGACGACAAATATTATTACTTTTGAGTTGCCATTGGGAGGAAGAAAGTTGTAAACGTTGTTGAATATATTGTTTTCTTAGGTGTTTTTTTTCCTCTGAAATAGTTAGATGATGGTCATTATGGGTCATAATGTTTGATGGTTTAAATGTAAGTATTTTAATCAAATTATAAAAATATTAATTGTTATTTAAGAATAATCAATTTTTTCCTCCCTACCTATTCCTTGATTTTTTAATAAATTCTCTGTCATTATCGCTAATTTTTCTAACTCTTTCTCTAAAGATTTAGCTTTTTTTTCATAATCTTTTTTCCGTTTAATAGCCTCCCTTGCTAAATCATCACGATTATTTATTATGGCTTTTTTTGCCACCTTTTCCCATATATCAATTTCATCTAAGTTTTGACGATATTGAGGTTGAATTTGATCCCAAACTGTTCTAATTTGATCTAAAGCTGTATTAACAATATTTTTATTATTATCAGAATCATATCCATGAAAAGCCTGTTTAAGAGGATCTAATAAACTAAAAGTATCTAATTTATTAATAGCAGGAATAAAGTCTTTTATTTGTTGACTTTCACTCACTCCAGTTTTACACCAAGTGGCAAAATGTTCACAATTATTAAACAATAAATTATATTGATTTTCCCCTAAACGACTAAAAGCACGTTTTACCGTAACATCTGGAATAAAACAAAAACCAGCGGGATATTCACGGGAATAAACTCGATTATTCTTACTAAAAGTCTCAAAAGAAGTTTGCTCAATTACTTCACTAGGTTTACGATAATGAATAACGCTACCATCCCCTATATCAATACCATGATGTTGATAAACACCACTTAAATTAGCAAACTCACGCCAGACAAAAATTTGATCTCCGAATGCCATATAATTCACTAATAGTTAATAATCTTTAAAGGTTTCTACTGTTCTATTGTGCCTTTTGCCTTTCCTATTGTAAAATAAACATTATAAGATTTAGATAAAGGATAGATATTGTGGCTTTTAACATCGGTTTATTAGGACTCGGTACTGTAGGTACAGGCACAGCAGAAATATTACTAAATCCTGAAGGCAGACACCCTCTTATCCAAGATATAAAAATTGCACAAGTTGGGGTTAAATCTTTAGAGAAAAAACGTACCATTGACTTACCTACCGATATTATAACTACTGATTTAGAAGCAATTGTTACTAATCCTGATATAGATATTATTGTAGAATTAATCGGCGGTTTAGAACCAGCTAGAAGTCTCATTCTCAAAGCCATAGCTAACGGTAAACACATTGTAACAGCTAACAAAGCGGTTATGGCAAGATTTGGTCCAGAAATTTACGCAGCCGCCAATCAAGCGAAAGTATATGTTTTGTTAGAAGCTGCTGTAGGTGGTGGTATTCCTATTGTTGAACCTTTAAAACAGTCTTTAGGTGCAAATCGCTTTACAAATATTATTGGTATCGTTAATGGCACTACGAATTATATTCTCACTCAAATGACTAATCATGGTGCAGATTTTGCACAAGTGTTAAAAGAAGCGCAAACATTAGGTTATGCAGAAGCAGATCCCACTGCAGATGTAGGTGGTTTGGATGCTGCGGATAAGATTTCTATTTTAGCCTCCTTAGCTTTTGGTGGTAAAATTAACCGTGAAGATGTTTACTGTGAAGGTATCACCAAAATTACGAGTAGTGATATTAGTTACGCTGAAAAATTAGGTTTTGTCATCAAATTATTAGCCATTGCCCATAAAGTAGAAAAAACTGAACCTGAAAAGTTAGAGTTAAGAGTACATCCTACTTTTGTGCCTAAATCTCATCCCTTAGCTAGTATTAACGGTGTAAATAATGCCATTTTAGTGGAAGGACAACCCCTCGGACAAGTTATGTTTTATGGGCCAGGGGCTGGTTCTGGCCCTACGGCTAGTGCTGTGGTGGCTGATATAATGAACATAGTCGGGGTACTTCATAGTAATAAAAAAGCAGAAATACTTGATCCTCTGTTGAGTTGTTCTCCTCAAAACTACTGTCAAATTTCTCCTATAGAAGACGTTTATACTCGTTTTTATGCCCGTTTTCTTTGTGCAGACGTACCCGGAGTTATCGGTCATTTAGGCATGGCTTTTGGTCAATATGATGTTAGTTTAGAATCAGTGGTACAAATCGGGTTTCAAGGTGAATTTGCTGAAATTGTGGTAGTTACCCATCAAGTCCGAGAAGGTAATTTTAGAGAGGCGATCGCTGAAATTCTTAGTTTAAATGCCATTAAAGAGATTCCTAGTATTATCAGAGTATTGTAATAAATTAAGCTCCCAAATTCCTACTACTTTTGATCAAGAAAGGGAGAAATACGCCCTAAATTCCCACTACTTTTGATCAAGAAAGGGAAAAATACGCCCCTAAATCCCCAATTCTGGGGACTTTCATTGACTATAGTTACTCAAAAATGGAATATTTTACTTTATTATTTAATAGTAGTTACCGACTTTACGATGATGGACTGCGGTTAAACCATCAGGTTTTGATACTCGTCCACTGGTAACTTTACTATAGACTACCCAGTGATCACCGCAATCCATACGACTAACGGTTTGACATTCAAGGTAAGCTAAAGCATCGGTTAAAATGGGTGATCCATTAGTGGCTACTTGAGTTTTAACGCCTTCAAAACGATCTGCTGCTGGGGGGAATCGTTTGAGAAAATGCTTCATTAAAGGTTGGTAATTGCCCTCTTCTAAAATGTTTAACACAAAAGTATCATCTACTTGTAATAAAGATTCTATAGCACGATCTTTAGCAACGGCAACGGTAAAACCGGGAGGATCAAAACTTGCTTGTGTTACCCATGATGCCAACATCGCCCCTTTAGCTTCTCCTTTTTGAGCCGTAATTATATATAATCCTCCGCTAATACGCCCGATGGCTTTATCTAAATCACTATCAAGGGCTTTTCTTTGTTTGATACTGGCTTTTTTGGTCAAAATTTGCCCTAAGTCAACCCCTGATTCTTCACATAATTGATAGGTGGTTTCGTCAGGTTTATCTTTTATCCGAATTGGTGCAAAAGCAGAAGTTAAACCTAAATTTTGTAACTTACTTGCAAGAGGATCTACAGGTTCATCATCACCGCCGTAAGATTCATATAAACCAATAGTTTGCTTATTATTAACACAAGCTAAAATTGCTCCCATTTTATTACTAATTTGGGCGTTGTTTTGCTCTGTTAATGGTGGCATTCCTAAAACAATTCCCGCCGATTTACTCACAATTTCAGGAATTTCGTGAATATCTGTGCCATTGACATCGATCATTTCTACGGTTATGCCTGTTTTGGTGATACCTTTTGCTATGGCTTGGGATAGGCGATCGCTATAACCATAATCAGAGATATAGAACACGACAACGGTTTTTTCTCCTTTACTTTGCTCATTACTCCAACGGTGATAACGATCTAATAATTCTTTGACATTATGCTTTAAAATTGGTCCATGACCATTAGCAACTAAGGAAATTTCTCCTAATTCTGACATTCGTTTCATAGCAGATAAAACCGATCTTGCATTAGGTCCCATCAAACATTCATAATAAAAACGGTAATCTGGGGAAATATTGGCTAAATTTTCATCATAAAGATCTCCTGTACAATAGTGCATTCCAAAAGCATCACAAGTAAAAAGGGTTCTTGTACCGTGATCATAGCTAAAGATGGTATCAGGCCAATGCAAATTTGGAGCATTGATAAACTCAAAAATATGACCATTCCCTAAATCGAGGCGATCGCCATTTTTCACAATTTGACGTTTAAAGTCAATATGGACAAAACCTTCTAAAAATTGAATAGCCACCTTAGAAGCGACTATAGTGATATTAGGGTTAATTTCTAACAAATCCTTCACTAAACCACTGTGATCAGGCTCTGTGTGAGAGATAATGAGATAATCAAGAGCTTGAGGATCAATAACTTTTCTTAAAACATCGAAATAAAGTTGTTTAAACTTGAGGTGAGAAGTATCAACTAAGGCGTTTTTCTCTGCTTGAATGACATAAGAGTTATAAGTAGTACCATTTTGTAAACCAAATTCAATATCAAATCTATCTCTATCCCAATCTAAAGAGCGAATTGCGGTAGTATCGGAGGCAATAACTTTTACTTGGGTAGTTAGGCGTTGAGCAGTTTTAATGGGAGTTGCCACCATAAAATTATTTCCTTTCTATATAAATTTTATTATTAATCTATTATAGTTTTTTGAGTAAAAGTACTGAGTGATAAAGGATTTAATTATTAAATAAGTTAGATAAAAATTTTATAAAGTGAGTCTTGTTAGTAAACTTCATTAAGCATAAAGTGAACAAATTATGAGCAAGTATAAGTATTTAACAAGAAAGAAAGAAAGAAAGAAAGAAAGAAAGAAAGAGATTAAAATGTAGAGAATGGGCAGAGCGAGACTCGAACTCGCATGACCGAAGCCGCCACATTTTGAGTGTGGTGCGTCTACCAATTTCGCCATCCGCCCTGATAGTTACTTTCGTTATTATAACTCATTTTTCTAGTTTTGAGCAACTGAGAATAATGGGGAGAATTTGCCCAGTTTTCGATTTCTTTTGCTCTAATTATGGGTACAGGATGGGTTAATTGTGTGGTTTGCATTTCTTTTAACAAAATTCCGATGTCTGTGTCACTCATGGCTTTATATTCTTTTACTTGTGCCATAAAGGCTTCTAAATTTAGTTTATGAGCGATACTTGGTGAGCCTCCTGTTAATTTCATCAAGACTGACATGACTATTGACGGTTTTTGCACTACTAACAAAGCACTGCGATCGCAACTAAATTCGGCACAACGAACCCATTGTAATAATTGACTTTGAAGGGATTGAGCGACAAAAGTTCCCCAAGAAGGAATTAAACCTGCGGCTAATACCATGATATTAGCTAAAGAAAGATAAACCCCATGTTCACATTTAAGATGTCCTAATTCATGGGCAATAACGGCTTTAATTTCTTCAGGGGTAAGAATTTCTAGTAAAGAAGTATGAATCACAATAAAAGGTTTTTTGCCTCGAATAGCTAAAGTATAAGCGTTAGGTGCAGGATTTTGTTGAATGTAGAGTTGGGGTGGTTCAATATCTAAAATTTCAGAAGCAGATATAAGTAGTTCATATAAATCGGGTAATTGTTTTTCGCTGATGAGAATACTAGAGGCAATATTATTAAGATAAAAAAAATCTTCAGCAACATTTCCTAAAAGGCTTCTCATAGCTAAATCTAAAGCGGGAATTTGTTTTAATTTAGTAGTAGCTTCTAAATCGAGGGGATGACGAAAGTGATCTGCTTTGAGTCCAATTAGTTTAACTGTCATAGTTATCGTTAATAAATTATTTTCTGTACATTGTAACAACAACCTTCTAAATAGGAGAAAAACACCGTAAAAAGAAATTTATGTTTCGATTTTCATAATTAATATTTCATTTTAAGCACTTTTGTGTAATAATAAATAGTAAATATTTGTAAATATTTTGTCCGATTTATGGCAACATAGGGCAGTTTTATACTACTCTAGTCTTACCTAATGTCTAAATAATTAAAAGGAAGGAAAAATTATGCGTGGTTCACACAGAACTTCAACAACTCAAATGGAAGTAACCAGTATCCGTTTAGAGAAAACTCTTAAAGATAGTTTAAAATCTTTATCTGGTAGTCAAGGTTATCAAACTTTAATCAGAGATATTCTCTGGAATTATGTACAACAAAAATCTGGGGAATATCGTCCTAATTTCTCAAAAACTGACATTCGTGCGACTATTCCTGCCACTGCAAGAAAAGATGAAAGTTGTGTCTTAAGTGGTAAATTAATTTCTGAAGATGACGAAATGCTTTTAGCTTTAACCATTCATGGTGATTTTGTACCCGTGTCTGAAGAAGCCTTAAAAAAGTAAATAATTAATAGGTTATTTATCCTAACTGAAGCTAGATTCTGTGTTAGTAAACATTTTGATTTATTGATACGGAATTTAGTTTTTTGATTTAATTAATCCATTTTAAGAAATTTCTAACGGCAAGAAAAATTACGGTAATAATAAAAATTCTTCTTAACCAAAGATTGCTCATTTTTAAGGCAAATTTTGCTCCAATTATTGCACCAAAAAACATAGTTATACCTAAAATTATTCCTAGTTTATAATCAATAATTCCTTGAGTCATAAAAATAAAAGTGGCGATTAATGAGGAAAAAATATTCAACACTTTTGTTATGGCTACTGCTTCCATAAATGTCATGTTTAAAAAAGCAATAAAACAAGCGGTAAGAGTAGTAACATAACCTCCGCTAAAAAATCCTCCATAAATACCTAAAGCAAAAGTTAAAGCGTAACCAATTTTTTGTGCTGTCGGAGAAGGTTTTTCTATTTTTTCTACTCCTTTATCCCTATTAATCACAGAAAAAATTGTCACTACAATCATAGAAATAGAGATAAGTAAAGGCATAGTTTTTGAAGGAATAATTATCACTAATAATGCCCCAAATATTGAACCGATAATCGTTAAAATAATTAAGAGAGATAAATCTTGACGTTTAAGTAAGTCTCCTTTTAAAAAGGGAATTGTACCACCAATACTCATAAAGATTAAAGCAAACATATTTGTAGCGATGGCATTTGCTGGGGAAATACCAAATTCAAGCATAACGGGAATTGTAACTAAAGAATTACTACCTGTCACCACGCCAATGATGCTAGTAAAAAGAAAAATGATGACTAGAGAGATTAATTGACTTGTTATCATATATAGTAAAAATTTTCAATTATTAATTATTATTAAAATCATAATAAAAATAGATTAAATCTTTCATAGTATTTAGCGAAAAAAATCTTAAACTAATTGTAGTAATGAAAATATAGTTAAATTTTTGAGGATTGATTGAAGGAATAATTTTGATAACTTAAAATATTAATATTATTTTCTATAATATTTGAAAAGTCAATGTATTTTGATCAAATATGATCATGTAAGTTTCAAGAAAAATTAAGTAATTATTTAATTGTTTAATGATAAAGGTTACACTCAAGAAGAGTTATAACAGAAAATACCATTTATGATGAATAAGAGTGAAAAAACACAATATAAAGATAATGTAATTGATAAACTGTTTATTGCTTTATTTTCCCGTAAAATGGCTAAAGCTGTGGGGAAAAGTACAAATTTCAAAGGTTATGATGGTTTTGTCGATTTATCGCAACAAATAATGAAAGGGCGCACAGCACAACAACAACAAGAATTAGTCGCTATCGTGCTAAAATCTTTAGTACCTTCTCCTGCTTTATATTTGATTCGTAATCTTTTTTCCCCTACAAAATGGGTATGTGAATCTAATGCGTGGTTTGCCACAATTTTATTTGAATGGTTAGTTGGCAAATCTGAAATTAAAGAAATCGAAATTGTCACAGAAGATAATCAAATTCATCGGCAAAAAAGCGGAGTTAAAATAAAAAAATGTCGTTATCTTGAAGAAAGTGGTTGCGTGGGAATGTGTATAAATATGTGTAAATTGCCTACTCAAAAATTTTTTACTGAGTCTTTTGGCATTCCTTTAACCATGACTCCTGATTTTGAAGATTTAAGTTGTGAAATGATTTTCGGAAAGTATCCTCCAGCTTTAGAAACAGAAGAAGCTAGTCGTCAACCTTGTTTACAAACTTATTGTCCTACTGCTAATATTTCATCTGAACCTTGTCCTAAGATTTATCAATAAACGTTTGATTTTTATTGGATATTTCTTTCAGATATTTACTATAAAGTTAATATTAGATTTTGTCAAGATAATATCTCCATTTACGAAAGTTGTCAGATTTTTAAAAGCCTATAAATAGTCAGTTTTCAGGTATAGTAATATTCATAAATTTATTTTTTAATCTTTGATTATTTGTTAGTTATTTTAGATTAATATTTGAATTAATTTTATTATTTATTTGGTTTTTGACTACTTTTATTACTCTTTTTTACAACTATTATTTAATAAATGAAATTAGGTAAAAAATTTGTACGTTGGCTAATTTTAGGAATAACTTTCTTTTTTATCTTTTCTACATTTAAAAATTATTGGCGAGAAGTTATTGAAGTTAAATTCAACTTTTTTATTTACTTAATGCTATGTTTAAGTTTATTTTTTAATTTGTTTGCTCATATTTTTTCCGCTTGGGTTTGGACTTGGATTTTAGCTATTTTTGAAGCAAAATTAAAGGGATTTAAAGCTATTAAAGTTTACTTAATTACGAATATTAGTAAGTATTTACCGGGTAATATTTGGCATTTTGTGGGAAGAGTAAAAGCTATTCAAAATGAAGGTGATAGTTTAGCTTTAGCTACTGTTAGCGTTATTCTTGAACCTTTATTAATGGCAGTTGCTGCTTTATTAATTACTATCTTTAGTGTTAGTTTTGGCATCATTAGAGTTAATTTTTCTCTTCTAATTTTTACAATTCAATGTATCATTACCTTTCTAGTTTTAATGGGTATTCATCCTAAAATAATTAATCCTATTTTAACCAAATTAGCTAAAGGTAAAGGTAGTAAAAATATCGTTAATTTAACTCAATATCCTTTATTACCATTACTGGGGGAATTAGGTTTTTTATTACTTAGAGGAATAGCTTTTCTGTTGATTATAAATGCTTTTATTCCTCTCAAAATAAGTTTAATTTTACCTGTGTTAAGTACCTTTAGTTTTGCTTGGTTATTAGGTTTAATTGTCCCCGGTGCCCCGGGAGGAATTGGGGTTTTTGAAGCAACGGCGATCGCAACTTTAAATCCAACTTTTTTCCCCCCTCAAAATGTATTAATAGTAGTGGCGTTATTTCGTCTTATTAGTATTTTAGCTGAGTTAATTAGTGCAGGAATTGCCTTTATTAAACAATGAAAATGAGTAAAATAAATTGATTGAAACCCAATAATTTCGTCATGATTAATAATTAATTTCCTTGCCACCAACTATTATTTTTAACTAAAGTGTGAATTTGCCAGTTATCGTCAGTGTGAGGATAATCAAGGCGATAATGTCCACCTCGGCTTTCCGTGCGAAATGAAGCACTTTTGAGAATTAAATAACCCACATCGAGCAAATTAATAGTTTCAGTGGCTAATTTTAACTGTTGTTGAGCTTGAGATGAAGTTAAATTATATTGATGAGATGAGGAAATATTGTTAATAAACTGATAAATAGAAAGTGTTTCGAGTTGAATACGCCAATTATCAATTTGGTGAAGTGCTTTTTCTAATCCTTCTTTTGTGCGACAAATTCCTGCACCTTCCCACATCGTAATAGGTAAAGAAGCTCGAATATGACTAATTAACTCCATTTCTTCTTGCCAATCATCATCAATATTTTGTTGATTACTAATAGTTATAGAAGGTTGAGAAAAAGAATCTAAAGATAAATGACGGAAATTTTCAGCAAAAACAACACATTCCAATAAAGAATTACTCGCTAAACGATTCGCCCCATGAACGCCAGTACTAGCAGTTTCACCGATGGCATATAAACCATTGATAGAGGTTTGATTTTGAAGATTAACACAAACGCCTCCCATCCAATAATGAGCGGCAGGAGACACGGGAATTCGTTGAGAAAACAAATCTATTCCCCATTGTTGACACTTATCGATGATATTCGGAAAGCGATATTCAATGCGAGAAGGAGAAATGGGGCGTAAATCAAGATATACTTTACCAAGAGCTGGATTTTTACAGGTTTTGTGTAAATGACTGTAAATAGCTCGACTTACCACATCCCTAGGGGCTAATTCACCTTTTTCGTGGTAGTCAAAAGCGAAACGTTTTCCTTCTTCATCTACTAAATGAGCGCCTTCTCCTCTAACAGCTTCACTGATTAAAAAATGAGGAGTATTAGGCATATTTAACGCCGTCGGGTGAAATTGAACAAACTCTAAATCCCGTAAAATAGCACCGCTACGCCACGCTAAAGCCACGCCATCCCCTGTGCTAACGTGAGGATTAGTAGTTTGGGCAAAAACTTGTCCACCGCCTCCTGTGGCTAAAATAACGGCTTTGGCTGATAACCAACGAATTTGATTTTCATAGAGTAAACTAATGCCAAGACATTGATTTTTGCTCTCATTTAACCATAAACTAAGGGCGTAAGCCTGTTCATATACTTGAATATGTGGACTATCTAAGACTTTTTGACGGAGAATAGAAACAATAGCTCTACCTGTAGTGTCGGCTGCATGAAGTACTCTAGGAAAAGAATGAGCCGCTTCTAAAGTCATGGCTAATGGATGAGGAATATTATTATTATCATCTTTTACCCGATCAAAATCTACCCCCATTTCTAGTAAAGATTGAATAGAGATAGCGGCATTTTCTACTAAATATTTAACGGCTTGGGTATCACATAAACCAACCCCTGCTTTGAGGGTATCTTGTAAATGAAACAGAGGAGAATCATCGGGGTTAATAGCTGCAGCAATACCTCCTTGTGCCCAATCACTAGCACCTCTTTTTAATTTATCCTTAGTAACTAAAGCGATACGGAAATTATTTGGCAAAGATAAAGCTGTATATAAACCTGCAGCACCAGAGCCAACAATAATGACATCAAAGTTAAGAGGAAAAGGTGACTCTTGCATTCTTTTTATTAAAATTAGTTGAGGGAAGAAGCCCGATAAAAATAACGAGATTAATATATTTCTGCTAATTGTACCGAAAGATTAACATCTGCGCACAAATAAATTAGGAATTAGACAGGAAATAGGGAATAAGGAAAAATATTTAATAATCTATAAACTCATTATTTAAAACCTGACTCCTGAAACCTAATCAGCTTTTAAGTTTTTCAACTACAATAAGAGAAAATATTGTTTTATGGGGGTGGTAAGTTTATGGCTGATTCAGAGAATTTATTAAAAAAAGCCTTTTATTTAGGAGTGGGCATTGCTAGTTATGCGGTGGAAAAAGCTAACGATACTTTTCAAGAATTAAAACAACAAGGGGAAAAAATCGCCCTTAATCCAGATTTTAGCCAAGAATTGCAAAAAATGGCGGATGAAATGGTAAATAAAGGGAAAATAAATGCAGAAGAAGCACATAAATTTGTGGATGAAATCCTTAAACAGAATCAAACTAAAGGGGTTAAAAGTGAAGATATAAATAAAAATTCTCAACCGCGCACCATTGAAATTATCACCGATGAAGATGAGTAATTAAAGAAATTTTAAGAGGTTTACAATAATATTCAATAATTGAGTTAAATTAGTGATGAGATCTTTCTTTGTTTTCAACTAATGGATAATTGGGAAAATACTTTCAAAAATTGGCTAAATGCGGTGGAGGGTGAATTTGAGTCACTGTACAAACAAATCAACCAAGATTGGCAGAAAAATAATCAGGAATGGGAAAAAAAAATAAATGAGTTAACCGAAGAAGTAGAAGAAATATTGACAACGGAATTAACTCAATTTTTAGCAGAAATAGATGATTTATTTACAGAAATCGTGGAATTATTTATCGATGAGGAATCTCAAGAAGATATTTTCTACGATGATGATTTTTATGACGAATTAAATTCTTTATTTGACAATGATAATATCAAACCCAATCCACAAATACACCCCGCTTGTCAAGGTTGTCGTAATTATCACGGGCGAAGTTATAACGGTAATTTATTAGTTTGTGGTATGCACCCTTACGGTTGGCATGGTGATACTTGTCCAGACTGGGAAGATTAATTATTGATAATTGTTATGGAACTCAGATCTTGTACCTCGTTAAAAATTAACTGGTGAAGTTAGGGCAAAGGGCAAGGGGCAAAGGGCAAAGGGATTAAAATTGACTCAAACTATACTAAAATTGATTT
>JAACUG010000078.1 GCA_009993045.1 Cyanobacteria bacterium CG_2015-22_32_23 | reverse complement strand
AATTCCTGCCGTAGGCACTGCGTAGCAGCCCACCCGTTAATTTCAGTGGGACTTTTTTGTTGAGAAATTTAACGGGAGTCCTCTTTTGACATTTAAGATAGTTTAACTTAATATCGATAAAGTTAGATATTTTTCGAGATTTATCGAAGTTTCTTTCTATGATATAATTTCTATATATTTATTTCTTCAAAAAGTCATCAAAGAATAAACTAAGATTTACTATTAATCAATATTAATCAAAGATAAGGAAAATTAACGATTTTAAAAGATATATTAGCAACTTTTAAACAGAAGAAATCAACAACTATTCACTATCAACTAATTTATTATGGCTATTTGGGTTAACGAACAAAAAGATGGTTGTGGTATAATTCAGGCTTGTATTGCTACTACTAATCAAAAGGCAGCAGAAGATTGTCATAATAATTGGCTAGAAAAATTAACACCGCAACAAAAACAACAGGGATGGGAAGTTACCATTAAAACTGTTGCTTGTTGGGATGATGTGCCTGTTAATGCTTTAAAACTTAGTTAACTTTAAGATATTTTAATTAAATATTACATCATCTTTTTGCAGTAAGTGCATAAAAAATGTTTTTATGTGATCAAAATTACTAAATAAGGTTTGCCGAAAATTTATTCTAAAAAAGACATAATTCTTCTTTTTACCTTCTTCTGTCATGGTTAGTATTTTCCCTGAAAAAAGTCTTATTCCTGCTGATTTATCGACTATTTCTCTTGATAATCCTGAAACTATCTCCTTAGAATTAGCTTTGGAGATTCTGCCATTGGGAGATTTTGAACAAAAATGGGCAATAGCAAAAATACTGGTAAAATACGGTAGTCAAGTAATTCAACCTTTAAAAAAAATAATTTTAGATGAAAAAGCTAATGTTGAACATCGTTGGTATGGTTTAAAAATACTTAGTGAAATCAAAAATCCTGAAATTATTTTAATTGTTACGGAGTTATTAACCATGACTCAAGAAGAAGATTTATTGTTGTTAGCTTCTCAAACTTTAGCTAGTCAAGGAAAACAATCAATTATTTTTTTATCACAGTTACTAGATAATCCTTCTTATCGTCTGTTAGCTACTCAGGCTTTGGCACAAATTCCTAGTTTAGAAGTGATTAAACCTTTATTATCGGTTGTTAATGATCAAGATAGCACGATTAGAACAACTGCCATCGCTACTTTAAGAAATTTTGATACTCCTGAAATTAAATCAGTAATGATTAATGCCTTAAAAGATTATGCCTCATCCGTAAGAAAAGAAGCAGTTATCGCCTTGGGTTTAAAATTAAAATCTGGTGAAGATGTAGAGTTAATCAAGTTATTGTCTCCTTTATTAGAAGATATAAATTTATCTGTAGCACAACAAACGGCGATTTCTTTAAGTCGTAGTAACCATATTTTTGCCATAGAATCTTTAAAGAAAGTTTTAGGCAATGAAAATACTCCTATACCGTTAAAAGTTACAATTGTAAGATCTTTAACATGGATAGCAACTCCTGAAAGTTTACAATGTTTAGACAATTATTTATCTAAAGAGGATTTGGATTTATCCATCACTTTGGAAATCATTACGGCTTTAGGAAGAGTGAGAAAAACAACTTTAAAGCATCAATGTGTAACAATTCTAAGCAATTTCTATGAAAATAATTCCTCTAAGTTAAATCAGCCAGAAATTTTACAAAGTTTTTGTTATAGTTTGAAACAACTTAATGTCGTTACTGCGGTTAAGATTCTAAAAGCGATAGAAGTTAATCATAATGCACAAGTTCGTTTTCATGCCCAAAATGCCCTTAAAAAATTTGAAATTAAGTAATTTTGGTTTCCCTAAGAATTTATTTGTCTTAACTATGCCGTTTGTTGCTATATTTATTACTTAATTATTGACTATTCACTATTCATTTTATGCGTATTGCATTATTTACCGAAACATTTTTGCCCAAAGTTGATGGCATCGTTACTCGTTTAAAGCATACCGTTGAACATTTACAAACACAAGGAAATGAAGTGTTAATCTTCTCTCCTGAAGGTGGTTTAAAAGAGTATAAAGGAGCAAAAATTAACGGTATAAAAGGTATTCCTTTACCTATGTATCCTGAATTAAAATTAGCCATTCCTAATCCTTCCATTGATTTTGCATTAAAAAGATTTAAACCAGATTTGATTCATGTGGTTAACCCCGCAGTTTTGGGTATTGGGGGGATTTACTACGCTAAAAAATTAAATATTCCTCTTGTAGCTTCTTATCATACTCACTTACCACAATATCTTCATCATTACAATTTAGGTGCATTAGAAGGTATTTTATGGGAATTACTAAAATTAGCTCATAATCAAGCCCAATTAAACCTTTGTACTTCCACAGCCATGGTAGATGAATTAGTTAGTCATGGTATTGAAAAAGTTGATTTATGGCAAAAAGGCGTTGATACAGATTCTTTTCATCCTAGTTTAGCTTCACAGGAAATGCGTAATCGTCTTTCTCAAGGCCATCCAGATGTACCATTATTATTATATGTTGGTAGAGTTTCCGCCGAAAAAGAAATTGATAAGATAAAACCCGTTTTAGAGAGTATTCCCGAAGCTAGATTAGCAATTGTGGGAAATGGTCCAGCTAGAGACGAATTAGAAACTCTTTTCGCTAATACTAACACAAATTTTGTCGGTTATCTTCACGGGGAAGAATTAGGCGCGGCTTATGCTTCCTCTGATGCTTTTATTTTTCCTTCCTCTACAGAAACTCTTGGTTTAGTATTATTAGAGGCAATGGCGGCAGGTTGCCCAGTGGTAGCAGCTAGACGTGGCGGTATTCCTGATATTGTCACCGATGGTGTTAACGGTTATATGTTTAATCCTGATGACTCTCAAGGAGCGATTACCGCTACTCGCCGTTTATTAGCCCATAAAGAAGAGAGTGAGCAATTAAGACAAAATGCTCGTTTAGAAGCCGAAAAATGGAGCTGGAGTTCAGCAACCCTTCAATTAAGTAACTTTTATCAAGGGGTGGTATCTCGTGAATTATCCTCCGTTGCCTAGAAAAATTTTTCCCTGAATAAATAATAAATAAATGACAAATTATTCTGATGTTATCATCGTTGGCGGTGGTGCGGCGGGTTTTTTTGGAGGCATTAATTGCGCTATCAATAACCCAACATTGAAAATTACTATTTTAGAAGCCACAAATCAACTTTTAGGAAAGGTGAAAATTTCTGGAGGTGGTAGATGTAATGTTACTCATCATTGTTTTAACCCTAGTGAATTAGTAAATAATTATCCTCGTGGGGGTAAAGAATTAAGAGGCGCTTTTTCTCGATTTCAACCCCAAGATACCATTAAGTGGTTTGAAAGTCGGGGAGTAAAGTTAAAAATCGAAGGCGATGGGAGGATTTTTCCTGTTACCAATGATTCTCAAACTATTATTGATTGTTTAATAAAAACTGCACAACAATGGGGGATAAAAATTTTAACTCAAACTCCTGTTAAAGAAATTCATCAATCAGAATTAGGTTTTAATTTAACCCTCAAATCAGGAAATGTTTTAAGTTGTAAATCTCTTTTAATTGCCACAGGAAGTAATGTTTTAGGTTATAAATGGGCAAAAAATTTAGGACATTCTATACAATCTCCGATACCATCATTATTTACTTTTAAAATTAAAGATATTCGTTTAGAAAACTTAGCTGGAATTAGTGTTAATAATGGTTATTTACAACTGGGTATTAAACAGGGTAAAAAACTAGAACAAAAAGGAGCATTATTAGTAACTCATTGGGGTTTGAGTGGTCCTGCCGTGCTAAAATTATCTGCTTGGGGTGCAAGAATTTTATATGATAATAATTATAATTTACCTTTAATTATTAACTGGCTTCCTGAATATGATTTTAACTCTATTAAAGAAGAATTATCTAAGGTAAAAGAATCAGTATCTAAACAAAAAGTCATTAATTATAGTCAATTTAATATTCCTAAAAGATTATGGCAAAATTTAGTTAATTATAGTTTAATAAATGCTGATAAAATTTGGGCAGAAATGACAAAAAAAGAGATGGAAAAATTAGCTATAGAATTAACTAAAGGAGAGTATAAAATTGAAGGAAAAGGAATGTTTAAAGATGAATTTGTTACCTGTGGAGGAATCACATTAAAAGAGGTTGATTTTAAGACAATGATGAGTAAAATTTGTCCTAATTTATATTTTGCTGGAGAGATTTTAGATATTGATGGGGTAACAGGAGGATTCAATTTTCAAAATGCTTGGACTACTGGTTATTTAGCAGGAATAGCTATTAATAATTAATACTAATAAAAAGGTAAATATAACAATTTGATGTGAGATTTTAAGATATATTAGTGATTAGTTTTAGATATAATATTAACTATTTAAAAATAATTTTAAAATTATTATTATTTTATCATATCATAACAATTTAGTTAATTTTCTGTGGTACGCCAACTTAGTTTTAAGTTTAACCAATAATTCCAAATAGTTACAATAGCGATCGCCAATAAATTAGCCAGATAACGGTTTAAACCAAAAACATTGAAGAAGAAATTTAATAATAAAACATTAAGAATTAATCCTGCTAAATAAATCGATAAAAACCCAATCATTTGAGCTTAAATAATAAGTCTTCTTCAATAGATTCTAAGGAATAATTACTATTTAGTTTTTGTGTTAAATCTTCAGAAGGTTGATATAAAAATACATCACTAAATCCTTTTTCTATCTTCAAATTTTCAGCTTTTTCTACTAATTGAAATCTAACTTTATTATCTAATTTGTAACTTAGCGAAATAATATTAGGAAACCAAAAATCACTGATAATTAAAGGTTTTTCTGCTTGATTAATTATCCTCGCAGTCTCTGGTGTATTTTTCGGTATCGCTTTATTCGCCCATGTCGAAGCAAAAGTTATTTGAGTACCTGATATTACTCCTAAAGATAGAATTATTACCATTATTATTTGCCATAATTTTTGTTGTTTTATATTTTGAACTATTGTTAATTTTTTGCCTAATAAAAAAGTTATAACTAACTGTATTCCTATCAAAAAAGGGATCATATATCTAATAATTACAGCTCTTAATCCGCCAATCATTAAATCAGGTAAAGTTAAAGTTATAGCGGGGACTAAAATTAAACTAAAAATAAAGATATGACTATTATTAGGTGCATTGTTATATAAAAAATAAAGTCCATAGGTAACTAATATCAAGATAAATAATAAGATTATTCCATAAAATAATATTGCTAGTTTGCTACTTTCATCGTCAATATTAAAATCAGCAAAAATTAAGCCTATATTTCTTAACCATTTGACAGTATATTTAATTAAAGAATTATTTTCGTCTTGAAAACCTCTTTCTTTAATAGAAACATTTACTATGACTAAATAAATCCATGGAATAAATAAAATAAATCCTGAAATAGTTGATATTAAATAATTACGAACTTGATTAGTAAAGTGAAAACCTTGGGTAATAGTTAAGTAGATACCATGAGATATATAAACAAAAATATTAAGAAGAAAAGAATATAAACCCAGAATAATTGAAAAACTATAAAGTAACCAATTGAGCTTATTATCTTGACGATTTGCTCTCAAAAATAAGCCACAAGAAAGTAAAATTGTTAATGTCCATAAACTATAAGGGCGTGATTCTTGTGCATATAAAATATGAAAGGGAGAAACCGCCATTAAAGCCATTCCTATCCAAGCAATTGATGCAGAGTTAAATAATTGCCAACATAACCAATAAGTTAAGGGAATTGTTAATAAGCTGAAAATAGCTGATAAACTACGAATAACGGTAACAGAATTTCCCCAAAATTCTACCCAATATCGAGCCAAAATAAAATATAAAGGTGTTAATTGAGCTTCTTGTTTAGCAATATTATTAATAGTATCAAATACAGTTTTATCGGAATTTTTATTAGGATATTGATATTTTTGTAAGTCTTCTATTCCAATTAATCTACCTGTTAAAATATCTTGTTTTACTTCTTCATGGGTATAACCAGATAACTGTAAGGAAGTATAAGTTTCGTCATACCAATAAGGTTTTAAATCCAAATTACCAAAACGGAAAAATATTCCTATTGAAACTATAGTAATCAAAAACAATTGAAGTATAGGTATTTTCTTCATCTCGATAAAATTCTGAACTAATTTACTTTCACATCCTAATCTTTATCTGCGAATTATGTACAAAATTGTTAAGGAATATTACATTTGATTACCCATTATACATTTTCACTGTTTATCATGAGAAAAATTAATAAAAAATTAATAAAACATTTAAGTCATGAGTCATATTTCTATAATTGTACCAGTATATAAAGCAGAAAAATCACTCCATGAACTCTATGATCGCCTTAATTTATCTTTAAGTATAATTACTAATGATTTTGAGATTGTTCTCGTAGAAGATTGTGGTGGCGATCGCTCATGGGAGATAATCTTAGAATTAGCCCAAAAAGATCCCAGAGTCAAAGGAATCCAATTTAGTCGTAATTTTGGTCAACACTATGGCATTACCGCAGGATTAGATCATTGTGATGGAGATTGGATAGTAGTAATGGATTGTGATTTACAAGATCGTCCTGAAGAAATACCACAACTTTATCAAAAAGCACAAGAAGGTTATGATGTAGTTTTGGCAAAAAGAAAAAATAGACAAGATAATTGGCTTAAAAAAGTAACATCAGGGTTGTTTTATCAAGTTTTTAACTATCTAGCTGATTTAAAATATGATGCTGAAGTGGGTAACTTTAGAATTATCTCCCGTCAAGTAGTTAATAACTTTCGTGATATTCGAGAACAATTGAGATTTTTTGGAGGGGTAGTTGATTGGATGGGTTTTCCTACCGCCAGTATTGAAGTGAAACATGATTCTCGATTAGAAGGAAAAAGTACATATACATTTAAAAAATTATGTAAATTAGCCATCGATACCATCATCGCCTATTCAGATAAACCTTTGCGCTTATCAATCATCTTTGGTTTTATCATTTCTACCATATCTTTTATTCTAGGTTGTGTAACTGTTTTTCGAGTTTTATTTTATGGATCTTCTATTACGGGATGGGCAAGTTTAATTGTTTCTCTTTATTTTTTAGGAGGTATAATTATTTTCATACTTGGAATTATTGGAATTTATCTTGGTAAAACTTTTAATGAAACAAAAAAAAGACCTTTATACATTATTAGAAATAAAATATAAAAAATTATTATGAATATGACTTATTTTCGAGAATTACCCTATGAGACTAGAAATCTAGGTTTACCCAGTTTTGACTTAAATGAAAATGATTTATTAACAATGGACTCTACCCTATTAACATCTCTTCTTCAGCAAAAAGATCAAGAATGTCAAAACTTTTTTATTCAAACTCGTATTAGCAAACAAAATTTAAAACTTAGTTATCTTCTTGGAAAATGTGCATTTTATTTTGTGGAAGTAATTGTTACGCCTCAAACCACTTTTAAAAACAATCTTATTTTAGAGAATTTTATAAAAAATAAAACCGATTATTTACCAAAAAGATATAAATTAGAAAATTTTAAATTATACTCATTAGATAAACAAGATATAAATAAAGTGATCAAAATTAAAGAAATAGCAAAAAGTTCTTTTTCTGATGATAGATTTCATCTTGATTTTAAATGTTCTAAGCAAATCGCAGATCAACGATTTTCTTTTTGGGTTGATGATTTACTAGAAAATGATCAAGTTACTTTTGATTATTTATCTTATTTGGGAAATGAAATTGCTTTTATGGCAAGAAATGAAGATAACTTAATTCTAGCTGGTTTTTCTGCTAATTATGTTAATAGTGGACTTGGAGATTTCTTTTGGTTATCGGTCTTAGAAAAAATGATTACATACGGTTACAAAAAAAACTGAAACGGTTATTTCTATCAATAATATTTCTGTGTTGAACCTTTATTCAAGAATAGGATTTAAGTATAAATCACCCTTGGCAACTTTTCATTATTGGAGTTCATTAGACTGTTAAATAACTTTAATTAATTCTAGTGGTAAAAGGTAGAAATAAACCAAGGTTAAATTTATCTAAATATTAGACAATACAGAGTTTTCAATATTGGTTTTATTTATGCACTATACTCCTAGAATAATTTATGAATTCCAGCTTAACAAAAAAAAAAGATAGTTATTTAAAAGAAACACCATGGGATAACAAAATTCTAAATCTTCCCACCTTCGAGATTATCATTGACTCTGAAAAAGATCTTTGTTTAAACATAAATCAACTCAAAAAAAGTAAAATAAAAGGACACTTTACTATAAAAATTGATCCTCTTTGGAACACGAAAATTTTATTAGAAAATGGTTTTTATTATTGTGATACTTTGATACAGCCTTACAGTTCATCTGAAAAATTTATTTATTATCAATGTGATAAAGTAAATCTTGGTCAAAAAAATTCCCTAGAAGAATTAATCAATATTTGCGAGGGTGCTTTTAAATATGATAGGTTTCATCGGGATTTTAATGTCAAAAAAAAGAAAGCTGATCTAAGATATAACTCATGGCTAACTCAACTCTTTAACGAAGATAAAGTATGGGGATTGATGTATGAAAAAAAACTTGCAGGATTTTGGGCATTTTCAGACAACCAGATACTTCTCCATGCTTTAAGTCCTGATTATCGAGGAAAAGGAATGGCTAAATATTTTTGGAGTTTAGCTTGTCAAGAAATGTTTAAATTAGGTTATCAAGAAATTATTAGCTCTGTTTCCGCTTCTAATCTAGCGGTAGTAAATCTTTATTCATCATTAGGCTTTAAATTTAAAAATCCCCAAGATATTTATCATTTATTAATTACATGAATCATATCTATATATTTCTAACAATACTTTTAACCGTCTATGGTCAAATAGTAATTAAATGGCAAGTAAATTTAGCAGGAGCGATGCCCGTTGAATCCGCAGATAAAATCGGGTTTATGATCCGTTTATTACTCAATCCTTGGATTATGACTGGCTTTGCTTCAGCATTTTTAGCCGCCATTTCGTGGATGGGTGCTATGAGTAAATTTCCGATTAGTTATGCTTATCCTTTTATGAGCCTAGCTTTTGTTATCGTCTTGATTTTGAGTAACCTCTTTTTCAAAGAACCAATTACAATAAGCAAAAGTATCGGTATGGGATTAATTGTTTTAGGTATTATTTTTGGAAGTCGGAGTTAAAACTTGTACAGAAAACCTTTTTCAGATTTTAACTTTTGGATTCAGTTTTTCTGTTTTTGCTCATCTTCAAAATTAGACAGAAGGCTTCCATCTCATTAAAAATAAAAAAAATAGACTCAATAAAACTGAAATCAGACTAATGGTTTTACCCAATTTTTCTTCTCTCTGTGCATTTAGAGTTATAGAAACTTCATTATATCCCGTTGGGACTGATATTTGTAGTAAACCTAATTCAGAAAAACTTACCGGTAAGCTTTTCAATGAACCTTTTAACTTTGCTACCCATCCTGGATAGTAAAATTGACCAATGGTAAACTTAGTATCTTTTGTTGCATTTACTTCTAAAATGATTTCTCTGGGTTTCCATTGCTTAATTGACCAAGTAGCCTCTCCTTGATTAATTTCTATAGCCGAGAATTCTTCTCTTAATTTGAGAGTGTTTTTAAATACTTGCTGTGGGACTCATTGAGGACGATGTTCATCAGCAGCTTGACTAATCTTTAATATATTAGAAATTTGAGCATTGCTCCATCGCAAATAGAATGCACTTTTTCCGAGAAAAATTCCATTTAAAAATAGACTAATAATTAATACAAATCCGATCAAGACAAACTTATACCTATAAAAATTAATTGGTTGGCGTATAAAAGAAATTCCTATCAATAAAAATAATATTACAGCAAGTGCTAATATTGTATTCTCACTTCCATGAAAATTAATTATCTTTTGACATGGTATAATTTGTATTATAGTTACGGTGGAAATTATGATAAATAGGTAAATACAAAGTGACAATTTTTTTTTATAGTTCACTTTACTAAAAAAATTTGAAAATGCATAATTCACTTGCAATTGTGAAATCACTGGTGCGAGAATTCCTGTTATGGAAATAGTTAAAATAGTGTTAAAACGTGCTGGAAATTGAATTTTTTGTATTACGAGTAATGTATCCCAAATAAATTCGCTTAAAGGAAGCATCATAAAAATAGAAAGAAGGGAGATTACCATCCAATAGTCTACTTCTTGTCTCAAAGTCGCAGCGGAAAACTTTCTGGAAATTTTCCAACCAGTAAAAGCTAATCCCCCTGACACAATTGTTAATAATTCTAAATAGTTCCAATAATACTTATACTCATTATATTGAACTTTAGGACCTGTGAAAAGGAAGTTGTTTTTGTAATCATACATTCCAGTTAATATAGCATCCATGGAAATTGACTGCTGAGTCGTCATTGCAGGTAACCAATAAATTGCAGACAAGCCGACTCCGATTATTATTGCTAAGTTTAGGCGAATGAAAGTCATTTTCCATTGCTTTCGGTTTGATACAAAGAAAGCATAGCCAATAACAACAGGAAAAAAAATAATAAAAGTTGGAAGGTGAGTCATTATCAATAAAGCCAAGCTAATCGCTAACCCAATAATATTAATTTTTGAATTTTTAACTATTTTTATCGTAAAAAATAACACTAGAGGCATCCAAACAAAACTCCAATACTCAGCAAAAGCAAAGCGCCTATATAGATCAACGGCTAAATAAAATGGTAAACCCATATAAATAATAGAAGTCAATGTTGCATAATTTTTCGGAACTATCTCTTTCAGCCAACAATAAGCTGTTAATCCAGACGCAGCTAAGGCAAAAAAACTAGCTATACCAAGGTCATTACAACTCGATGAGCTGTAATCAGGTAGTAGCGAAAATATACTAGTAAAAAAATAAGGAATAGGTCCATAAAAGAAAAAAGTAGGACTACCAAAACCTACATTCATATCTTGAAGCCAACGAGGATAAAAATCGCCTTGCAAAAACTGTTTGGAAAAATGATGACTATAGATTAAATGATACATTATGTCGTCAGTAGGCAAACAAGCATTCACAATCAAAGGAGCGGTAAAAATTAACCCAAATAGAATAATAAAAAAAATATTTGGGAAAAAAATAGATTTTTTTTAACCATCATGGTTTTTTCCAAAATTAAGATAAATATTAAAAAACTAACAATTATAGAACCTATTTTATATTTACACCTGTAACTCAATTGACGAGATTAAAGCATTTCTCCTGAAATCATTACTATATAATCATTCTAAAAAAGATACCAAATGGGTTCTATAAGTTCTTCCAAAATAAAAGCACTTATTGAACAAGAATTACCAAAAATTATAGTGCAAGATCCGTTCATTCGAGATTTTATTTTGCGAACAGTCCCTGATTGTTACGCAAGTAAATAATAGTCTGACAGTAAATTTTACCGTATATTAGCAGAATTACAAAGAGATCGAGAAGAACAAGCCCGTAAAAAGATCACAAACAACCGCAGAGCTGCTTATAATTAGTAAAGATCACGACTTACGCACTTGTTCCCCTTAATCCCCAAGTTTGGGGGAAAAATTAATTTAACTTGGATGAATTTATGACTTATAAAATTCCTTTTAACAAACCATTTGCTACGGGCAAAGAATTTGATTACATACAACAAGCAATTAATCAAGGACAATTATCAGGAAATGGGGAATTTACCAAAAAATGTCAGGTTTGGCTAGAATCTCGTATTGGATCTCGAAAAGCTCTCTTAAGTCATTCTTGCACTGGTGCATTAGAAATGGCGGCAATTCTCGCTAACATTCAACCCGGGGATGAAGTTATTATGCCTTCTTATACTTTTGTCTCTACGGCTAACGCTTTTGTACTTAGAGGTGGTGTACCAGTTTTTGTTGATATTCGTCCAGATACTCTGAATATTGATGAAACAAAAATAGAAGAAGCTATTACACCTAAAACAAAAGCCATTGTACCAGTTCATTATGCTGGTGTTGGTTGTGAAATGGATAAGATTATGGACATTGCTCAAAGACATAACTTAATTGTGATTGAAGATGCCGCCCAAGGGATTATGTCAACTTATAAAGGAAAATCATTAGGCAGTTTTGGGCATTTAGCCGCCCTGAGTTTTCATGAAACTAAAAATGTGATTTGTGGTGAAGGGGGAGCTTTATTAATTAATGATCCTAATTTAATGGAAAGAGCGGAAATTATTTGGGAAAAAGGCACTAATCGCAGTCAATTTTTCCGTGGACAAGTGGATAAATATACTTGGGTAGATATTGGCTCATCTTATTTACCTAGCGAAATAAATGCGGCTTTTTTGTGGGCACAGTTAGAAGATGCTGATTCTATTACCAAAAAAAGATTGCAAATTTGGGACAAATATCATAGTGAATTTGCTCCATTAGAAAATGATGGGAAAATTCGTCGCCCAATTATTCCTTCTCACTGTCAACATAATGCTCATATGTATTATTTACTTCTTTCGAATTTACAGCAACGGACTGATTTCATCGAAAGGTTGAAAGCAAATGGTATTTATTCTGTTTTCCATTATGTGCCTTTACACTCTTCTCCTGCCGGACAGCAATTTGGTAAAGTTCAAGGAGATTTATTAAATACCAATAATTTGAGCGATCGCTTAGTAAGATTGCCTCTTTGGATTGGTTTAGAGGATCAGGATTTAATATATATAATCCATCAAGTGCAAGATTTTTTTCAGACTAAAAAATAAAACAAAAATTAAATACTTATCTGAATAAGACACGATCTCATGAAATTAAATACCTCTTTACAAAAATTTTTAAATCCCTCTATTTGGAAACATCCTATTGTTTTAAGTGGCTCGATTCTCCTGTTTATATTAGGAGTTGCTTATATTGCAACAAAAATAAACCCTAATCTATCAATGTCGGAAGGAATCGATAGTCGTTATTTTTGGGTAGCTGGCAAAGCATGGTTAAATGGTCAAAATCCATATATTCACGATATTTTCGTTGAGACGTACAAAAATACAGAGTTTTTCCCCGGAGAACATCAATTATGGGGATATCCTCCTTCATGGGCACCAATAGCCTGTTTGTTGGCTCTTTTTCCTTTTGAAACAGCTAATTTACTTTGGAGTTATCTAAATTATTTAGCTTTAGTTGGTATTTTTCTTTTAATGGCAAACTGGTTACGGGGTATAAAACTTAGTAGTTGGAAAGATTCTCGATTATGGTTAGGAGGTACTTATTGTTTTTTTTTACAATCAGTCCCGATGGTATTTAACCTTGGTCAAACTTCTATTATTTATACTTTTGGTCTGGTTGCTATCTTTTATGGTTTAAAACAAAAACAATTTTTGCTTTGTGTATTAGGTATTTATTTACTATCACTTAAACCTCATATATTTATTATCCCGATAATTATATTATTAATAAATATGAACTGGGGAATAGTTTTTGGGGGGATATTACTCATAATTCTTTCTAGTAGTGTTGCTTTTTACATAAGTGGTATTTTCCCTACAATTCAGGGATTTTTTGCTAATGTTATAACCTTTACTTCCATGGATGTACTGGCAAATAAACCTTATAATCTAGGAGGATTAATAAATTTAATACATCAATTAAACTTAGATTTTTCCCGAATGTCTATATTTATTATTGGTATATTAGTAGCTATAGTATTCGGAATAATTATTCGTAGAAATCAGATCTATTTCTGGGGGAACATTGTAGGTGGCAAAGATACGCCCAATGATACAATACCTGCCTATTTTTTCTTAGAAATTTTTATTTTGATAATTGCTCTCATTGGTTTTTTTATGCCACTTCAAATCTATGATTACACTATTTATGCTCCTTTGATGATGATTGGTTTACATTTGCCTTGGCAAAAAATGATCATGATATGTCCTAGTCTAATATTGGCATTCCGTGCTGATAATATATCTAAAATTACTGGTATTTATAATTCTGAATCTTCATTTCCAGGTTGTTTTATTATTTCTATTGCATCACTTTTGTTATTTATAGGAGCGTCAATTAACTTAATACGAAGTTTAAGATATAGTAATCCTGAACTGTAAATAAAAATATCAAATTGGAAATATTATGAATATTTTTAGGAAGAGAAACTATTGCAAATATATTTTAGGGATAAATTTTTATTCTTATTAATTTATTTCTGTGCTTCGCCAACTGAGTTTTAAGTTTAACCAATAATTCCAAATAGTAACAAATGCGATCGCCAATAAATTAGCCAGATAACGGTTTAAACCAAAAACATTGAAGAAGAAATTTAATAATAAAACATTAAGAATTAATCCTGCTAAACAAACAAGATTAAACTTGATAAATCTTTTGATTTTTTGTCTTTTTCCCGGTTGTTTTTGAGAAATATCTTTGAAAGTCCAAGCATCATTCCACAGAAAATTATTAATAATAGCTAATTCCGCCGCTATAATTTTACTGCGAGTTAAGGGTAAAGCCAGGGTAGAGGGATCACTTAGGAGATATAAAAATGTCATATCAACAAATACACCACTTAATCCTACGACACCAAAACGAATAAAACGGTTAATTTGCCATAAAGATAATCGCAAACGAATTAAATGACGAATATAGTCAATATACTGTTGTTTTGTTACTTTGCTTTCACCTTCCTGTCGTTCTTGAAAAATATATCCCACTTCTCCAATTAAACCGATTTTACCTCTACCTAAGACTTCAATTAAAATTTTGTACCCTAAAGGGCTAAGAGTGCAACCGAATAAACAGCGACGACGTACTAAAAAATAACCGCTCATGGGATCAGAAATGCGTCCAATTACTCCTGGTAAGATAACTAAACCTAAAGTTTGTGCCCCACGAGAGAGAAAACGACGTGTAGCACTCCAATCGCTAACTCCTCCACCTTCGACATGACGACTACCGATAGCTAAATCCGCTCCTTGTTCGATTTTTTCCCATAAATTTAACAGCGTTTCAGGAGGATGTTGTAAATCTGCGTCTATTACCCCGATAACTTCACCTTTTGCTACTTGCCACCCTCTAATGACGGCGGTAGATAATCCTTTTTCCTCCGTGCGTCGCATTACCCTTAATTGAGGATAAATAGGCATCAAATCTAAAGCTACTTCCCAAGTTTTATCGGGACTATTATCATCAACTATAATTAATTCGTATTGTTGAGGAATCCGTGAATCTAATAATTGAGTTAATTTTTGAATGATAGTAGGTATATTTTTACTTTCATTATAAGTAGGAATTACTAATGATAATTTTATTTTTTCCTCAGAGTTATTGTCTATATTCCTGATTTCTAATATTTCCAGACTTCCTGATGGCACAGGTGATAAGGATTCAATATTATTTAAACTCATTTTTGATAAATTTTGATTAGAATAAAACTTTTAGCTTAGATCATTAAACCATTAATTTTTCTATAAATTATGAATTCTTGGAAACTATTTGTAGAAAATCTTTACAATATTTTTCAAATAAATTATTTAACTTTTCGGCTTCTTTTTTGATGTCGTGATTTTCGGTAACTTTTTCTTTCCCTTTTTTGCCCATTTGCGCTATTTTTTCTATGGGTAAACTTAAAGCAGATTCTAAAGCTACTGTTAAAGCATCAATATCTCCTGCTGGGATTAACCAACCTGACTCACCGTTGATGATTAATTCAGGAATACCTGCAACATAAGTAGTAATAACTGGTTTTCCTAAAGCTAATGATTCCATAATCACCACGGGTAAACCTTCGGCGAAGCTAGGCATTACCATTAATTTTGCTTGAGAGATTTGCTGTATAACTTCATCACTACTCGCCCAACCTGTAATCTCAATTTGCTCTTTTATACCCAATTTTTGACTTAATTCTTCTATTTCCTCTCTTAATTCGCCATCTCCCACTAAAATTATTTTACATTCTATTCCTTTCTCTTTTAATCTAGCTACTGCTGTTAATAATAACAGTTGTGCTTTTTGAGGGCATAATCTCCCAACACACACTAAACGATTTTCTTCAGCAATGGGAGTAACTTCGGCTTGAATAAATTTTTCTTCTAAACCACAATGGATAATGTGAATTTTTCCCCATTCTTTATAATCACACCAACGATAAATTTGACTTTTGCCATAACTACTAATTGCTACCACAAATGTAGCTCTTTTTATTTTTTCAGGTAGTGCGATCGCCATCGGTTTATCAAACTCTTCAGGGCCGTGAATAGTAAAGCTATAGGTGAAATCAGATAAGATACTGCATAACATAGCAACGGTGGTTGAATTTGTGCCAAAATGAGCGTGTATATGTGATATTTGCTCTTTTTTTAACCAAAATGATAAAACACAAGCCTCAGCTAAATAAGCAAAATTAAGTAAAATACCTCTGTCAGAAAGATAGCCAATTTTGAAGGTTAAAACCAAAGCCTGAATAAAGTTAACAGGATTAAGAATAACGACTCGAAATAAACTAATTATTAACCCCAAAATTCCTACATCAAGAATAAATCTAGTTTTTTTTAATTCTTCTATATCTGTAACATCAACTAACTGATCAGCACAAGAGCGTACAGAAAAACGACTAATTGTTATTCCTTGACTTTCTAGTGCGAGAATTTCTCTACGAATAAAACTATGACTTACTTTAGGATATTGATTAATTAAATAAGCTATTTTCATCTTTTTATTTTTTCAGATCATTTTTTTCAGAATTATATTTAAAGTTAAGATATATTTAGCGAAATAACAATAAACAATCATAATGACCAATCAATTAAATCCTAAAATAGTTTTAATTTCCCCTGTGCGTAACGAAGAGTATTATCTCGAAAAAACTATTGAGTCAATGGCTAATCAGACTTTAACTCCAGTAGAATGGCTTATTGTTGATGATGGTTCAACAGATAAAACCCCTCAAATATTAGCACAAGCTGCTCAACAATATTCATGGATTCATGTAGTAACTAAAGCAGATAGAGGTAAGCGTTCTGTCGGGCCAGGTGTTGTAGAGGCATTTTATTACGGTTATGAAAGATTAAAAACTCAAGATTATGATTTTATAGGGAAGTTAGACGGTGATTTAGAGTTTAAACCAGAATATTTTGCCACATTACTAACTTATTTTGATAAAGATAAGTATTTAGGATCTGCTAGTGGAAAACCTTACTTATTAGAAGATGGTAAACTAACCCAAGAAAGAATGACAGATGAAATGGTTGCAGGACAAATCAACTTTTATCGTCGTCAGTGTTTTGAAGATATAGGAGGATTAGTCAGAGAAGTACATTGGGATGGAATTGCTTTTCATCGAGCAAGAATGAAAGGTTGGCGCACTCGTAGTATTAATGATCCTGATTTAATTTTTATTCATCAACGCTTAATGGGTTCATCGGAAAAAGGTATTATTACTGGGAGGTTACGATGGGGTAAAGGTCAATATTTCATGGGTACTCATCCTTTATATATTTTTGCCATCGGAGTTTATCGAATGTGGGAAAAACCTTTTATTATCGGTGGAATTTGTATTGTTATTGGTTATTTTCAGGCAATGAGAGAAAAAATGCCTCGTTATGAAGATTTAGAATTTCGTCAATCTTTACACGCATGGCAAATGGCAAGGTTAAAACTCGGTAAACCATTGGAGATAATTCCAGAATCTCCTTTTTTCGGTGGAAATATACCTTGTAAATAAAGAGAATTACCTATTTTTAATATTATTACTCTATTTAAGCCTAAATTTGCTTTTCTAATTCCTGTATATCTTTTATATCGACTAATTCATCTTGAGTATAACGAATAGAATATCTTTGGATTTTCAAGCCTAGGATTTCTAGTTGTTGTATTTCTCTTCTAATAAAACTATAGATCTCTTGCAAAATAAAAAGTAAAATTAATTGGGATGGAAAACGTTAATTTCTTAACTCATTACTCTCATAGGTGTGAAGATGTCTAATGTTTAAAAAAGCTAGTTAGCTTGGTATTTAGAGGTTTATTAATTAGTCAGGATACCAAAACATACCCTTAATCCCTTCTGGATCTAATACAAAGCCTAAACGACGGTAAAAATCAACTACTTGAGGATCAGCAAATAAGGTAACATTACTAATATCATCACTCCGTAACTTTTTGATGATATATTTCATAAATGTTTTACCTAAACCTTTTTTTTGAAAACGAGGATGTATCACCACATCCCAAATAGTAGCATTAAAAGAATGATCTGAAGTTGCACGAGCGAAACCAATCATAACAGTTTTTGCACCCTTTACTTCCCATGCAGAAGCGACTAGATAACTATTATCTAAGGCTTTACGCACTTTACGCAATGGCCTTCTTGCCCATCCCACCGAATCACATAATTCCTCTAATTCATACAAGTCAATATCTTGAGTTGTACTAAAAAAGACCTTACTACGACCAAAAATTTCTTGATCTAGTGTAACCCAATCCCTGTCATAAATTTTGTCAGAGATATTATTTTCTTTGTCAGTTTTTGTAAACAATTTCTGTAACCAAACCATGTCTATATGGCCAAGGGATTTACAAATGATTTATTTTTGATCTCTTAGTGAAGCAGATAAATTCTTTTCCACAAGACATTAAAAAATAATAGCATAAGAGAGTTTATAAGTAAATTAATGATTTTTTCGATGGTCAAAGGACTGATAAAATAATGGTTGATCAATGAGATTTAATTTTCTGAAACTATCGACTTTATCATGAATCAATCTAATTCTATCCTTATTCAAGTACCAGCAACTACAGCTAATTTAGGTTCTGGTTTTGATTGTATCGGTACTGCGTTAAATCTTTACAATGAATTTGAATTTAGTTTAAGTGACGAGAAAACATCTTTTACCGTAGTTGGGGATGGGCAAGAGAAAATTAGTTTGAAGGATGATAATTTACTTTATCAATCTTTTGTGAAATTTTATCAACACCTTAATTTACCTATTCCTGAAGTTCACATTAAAATTAGTATAAAAGTACCCTTGGCTAGAGGTTTAGGTAGTTCGGCAACGGCAATTGTGGCTGGTTTATTAGCGGCTAATTATTTTTCTCCTCAAAAACTTTCTCAAGAAAATTTACTGAATTTAGCTATAGCCATTGAAGGACATCCAGATAATGTTGTACCTGCATTTTTAGGTAATTGTATTTTATCCGTAGGAAAAGAAAATAATTGGCATTTTATTCCGATTAATTGTCATGAAGATATAAAATTTATTGTGGCTATTCCAGATTTTGAGTTATCTACAGAAGAAGCAAGATCAGTATTACCAAAACAATTAAGTTATCATGATGCTATTTTTAATATAGCCCATTTTGGTTTATTAATTAAAGGTTTAGAAACAGGAAAAAAAGATTGGTTAAAAGAAGCATTAAACGATAAATTACATCAACCTTATCGTAAGAGTTTAATTAAAGGTTATGATCAAATTCATGAAGCAGTAATTCAAGCTCAAGGTTATGGTATGGTAATTAGTGGTGCAGGACCAACTTTATTAGCTTTAAGCTCTAGTTTACACGCTGAAAAAGTAATCAAGGTAATGAAAGATACTTGGGAAAATTTAGGCATAAAAGCAGATGTAAAATGTTTAGATTTAGATACTAAAGGTACAATTATTCGAGAAATTTAACTTTAGATGGAGAAAGAAGTCCCACGCTGAATTTTTCCGCAAAAAAAGTAGTAATAAAAAATTACGGGCGTGGAGGGACTCGAACCCCCGACCTGCTGATCCGTAGTCAGCCGCTCTAATCCACTAAGCTACACACCCTTTTTTCAACACTTATCTATAATAACAAATGACCAATAAAAATGCAAGTTTTTAGAGTTTCCCTTCTGGTGAAATGATAGTTTGCTATTTCCGCTCTTTCTTTCCTTTATCGAAGAAAAAAGTTATACTTGTATGGTTAAAAATTCTTTTCTTGACTTTGTGTTGCTGTAAATTATGGATAATCGCTCTGGTAACTCGGATTCTTCTGTCAGTAAAGTCGTTACACAAGTATGGCACAATCTTCAAAGTCAGTTATCGATTCCTACTTTAAAACCCAACGCAAAAGTACAGGGTATTCATGTTAAAAATGGACAAGAAAAACATACTTCTTTTTATCCTTTATTAGGCGATCGCTATATCATAGGAAGAAGTACTAAAAGTTGTGATATTGTGATCCGTAGTGCGATTATTAGTCAAACTCATTGTGTCATCGAAAGAGATAGTAACAACCCAGGACAGTTTATTATCAAAGACTTAAACTCTACTAATGGCGTTTATTACGGCAATCAGCGTTATCAATCTATTACTCTCAATCATAACGATATTATCACTTTAGGCCCTCCAGAATTAGCAGATGTTATTGAAATTCGCTTTGATAAATGTCCACCGAAATGGTTAACTTTTGCCCGTTATGGTTTAATTACTAGCGGAGTGGGTTTATTATTGATAATGGCTTGGATAGGCTTTGAATGGACAAAATATGACGTGTATCCTATCCCTGATCATGTGGGGGGTTCAACAGTAATGTATGCTGAAGATGGTAAAACCTTACTTTCACCTCGCATTGATTCCCCTCATCGAGAGTTAGAAAATTTAACAGAGTTTTCCCCTTATTTACCTAAAGCCTTGATGGCATCAGAAGACAGTCGTTATTATTGGCATTTTGGAGTTGATCCTTTAGGCATTTTAAGGGCAATATTAATAAATAAACAGGGTGAAGTAAAACAGGGTGCGAGTACTATAACCCAACAATTAGCTAGAAGTTTATATCCTGCGGTGGGGAGAGATAATAATTTACAGAGAAAGTTACGAGAAATGATGGTAGCTTTCAAATTAGAAACGGTTTACAGCAAAGACGAAATCATAAAAACTTATCTTAATCGAGTTTATTTAGGAGTTAATTTATATGGTTTTGAAGATGCCGCTAAATTTTATTTCGATAAATCCGCTAAAGACTTAAACATTGCGCAAGCTGCTACTTTAGTGGGTATTTTACCAGCACCGAACGCTTATAATCCTGTACAAGATTATGATACGGCTATCCAATTCCGTAACCGAGTCATTGAAAGGATGTTAAACGCTGGTATGATTACTAAAGATGAAGCATCGGAAGCTAGACGCTCAAGAATTGAAATTAGTCCTAAAGCACAGGAAACTTTATCAAATATCTTAGCACCTTATTATTATAGTCACGTTTTCCAAGAGATGAATCGCCTATTAGGGGATAATTTAACTCAAGAAGGAGATTTCGTCATCGAAACGGCTTTAAACCCTAAAATTCAAGCTATAGCTGAAGAAAGCCTTAAGAATCACCTGAATACTAACGGTAAACAAAATAATTTCTCTCAAGGGGCGATGGCCACTATTAAAGCTAAAAACGGTGAAATCGTTGCTTTAGTGGGGGGAAAAGATTATAAAGAAAGTCAGTTTAATCGTGCTAGTCAAGCCAAAAGACAACCGGGGTCAACTTTTAAGGTTTTTGCTTATACAGCAGCCTTAGAGAGCGGTATTTCAGCCCATAAGAGCTATTCTTGTGCTTCATTGCGTTGGCAAGGATTTACTTATCGAGCTTGTGACCATAGTGGAGGGGCGACAAATATGTATCAAGGTTTAGCTTTATCAGAAAATGCCATCGCCTTAAGGGTAGCTAAAGATGTTGGTTTAAATAAAGTAGTAGAGACAGCTAAAAAAATGGGTATCAAATCAGAGTTAAATGCTGTACCTGGGTTAATATTAGGACAAAGTGAAGTAAATGTATTAGAAATGACGGGTGCTTATACTGCTTTTGCTAATCAAGGAATTTGGTCACGTCCTCACGCTATTAAGGTAATCCGAGATGGCAGAGATTGTGAAGATTTCCAAAATCATAAAACCTGTCGAGAAATTTACCGTTTTAACGAGAATAAAGACGAACAAAAACAAGTAATTAAACCTACTACAGCCTCAACTATGAATAAAATGTTGCATCAAGTAATTACTGCTGGTACGGGAAAAGGTGCTTATGTAGGTAAAGATGAAGCAGGTAAAACGGGCACAACTAATAAAGGTGTTGATTTATGGTTTATTGGTTATGTTGTCAAGGATAATTTAGTAACGGGAATTTGGTTAGGTAATGATAACAATTCTCCTACCAATAGTAGCAGTGGACAAGCTGCTATTTTATGGGGTGATTATATGAAAAAAATTTTATAGGGTGCATAGCAAAGGGCAAAAGGCTTAAAATTGACTTAAACTATACTAAAATTGATTTTTCTATTTTTGCTTATTAAGCATTTTTGATCTGATGCAATATTTCCCCATTTCCTAGTTAAATATTACTCGGATCTGGCAAAAATTACTGTACTCATAGGAATTGGATCGTTATTTTTATCTATATATCCATATAATAAAACTCTGATGACACGATCACCCTTAAGGCAAAAATTAAAACCACCTTTTTTTTGATTATTTCTACCATAAATTGTATTATTAGACCATGAAACACCATCTTGAGAACAACTGATGGTAGGTTGGTTTTCATTGACACCAATTAAAGCATCAGCCACGGTAGTATATTCATCTTCCCAAGCCTTAGATTGTGAATTTTGAAAAATAGCTGTGCCTGTAGAATCATATTCTTGTCTTTTTAAAATAGCGGGTTTCAAAAATATTTGACTATTTTTACTTATGTCTTTAAAACCATAATAAATAGTACTATTATCTGAAGTAGTTACTTTCAAACATTCCTGAGAATTAAGTTTTGAAGAGTCACATTTAGAGTCTATGGTAGGTGTAACAGCTTCTACTTTCTTACCTTGTTTTATATCTTCTTGCATAAAAGTTAAAGCCCGTGTTAAACTAGCATTCCTAACGGTTTTTGATTCTAAATTTTGATTTGCTCGTAAAAGATTAATAAAACCACTAGCGGCGGCGGTTAAAACAATACTACCTAAAACTAAAGCGATTAATAATTCCGTCAAAGAAATGCCTTTAGTATTCTGTTTTGGTAAATTTAATAAATATTTATATAACTTTTTATAACTCATTTTTTTATCCTCCATAAACAAGTAAAATTAATCATAGATTAAGGAGAAGTCACGGAATTGTCATAACGTTTATTTTCGATATTGTTACAAGTAGGCTTTGATGATGTACCTGCGAAAATACCTGTTCTAATCATGCCAATACTAGATACTACAATACATTTAGCTGATTCTGGCAATACTTTTCCTGAAAAATCTTTTCTGGCAATCCATAAAGTGCCTGAGTCAATCGTAGTACTTTTTAAATCAAATTCCATACCGTCATTATTACCATTAGAAAAAGTGGGATCATTACTAAAATTACTTTTTGTTACACTAACGATATTTTTATCAACGGAAAAAGGCTCTAAAACGCAACCAGATGGATTTCCCGTAATACTATAAGTATCATTATTATTGCTAATGTTTACGGTGCAATCAGTACTTTTACGGTTAGCATTAGTTTGAGCTTCAATTAAAGTACTTCTAATTTTCGTGAAAGTTTTATTAACTTCTTCTTGTCTTTTAGAATCGATTAAATTAGGTGCAGCAACGGCGGAAACAACACCGATAATAGCACAAACTGCAATTAATTCTAATAAAGTAAAACCCTTTTGTTTTTGAGAAATTTTAAAGATTGGGAGTGCAATCAAAGGCAGCATTAGGAATAACCTCCGTAAATAATGTTGTGACAATATTAGTATTTTCTAAACTAGGTAAAGTGGATAATTCATAAGCATCATTCAATTTATAACGAGGATGGGCGGCATTAGAATTAGCCCCGGGAGCATAAGCCACAATATAATTAATCGTTAAATTATTGTTCGTCGCAATATATTGTCTAAATACACTGTAAAATTTACCACTGTTACTAGGAATTTCTACTCGAATAGCGCTAGGATTTGAACTTCCGTCATGACTATCATCAATAAAGTCTTGAAATCTCTCACCATATCTAGATTGAGTACAAGCATTATCTTTAGAAACACTTAATCCTGTAGGCTCGTTAACATTATCTAACTCAAAAGCCTGATACTTGATTAATTCTAAATCTTGTTGTAACCAGTTCGCTGTTTCTTGTTTATCTTGAGATTGTACTCTTAAAAAAGTGGCTAAAACTGTTGCTTGTAAAGAGCCTAATAAAAAACCACTAATAACTAAAATAGTAACTAATACTTCAAGAATAGAAAAACCTTTTTGTTTGTTTTGGTTTTTATCTTTTAATATAGGGTAAAAAGAATCATTTATAGAGTGAGAAGAAAAATTATTTATTAATGGAAATACTAAGTTATTTAACATTATCTCTGACCTCTTTTCAAAATTTAATCAATAATATAATTGTTTAACTATTAAATATCATTGTTTACTTTTCAGAGAAATTGAGGATAAATTTAATAACATGATATTAATAATTGCTCTACTTTGATCATAACGATCTTAGTACTTTTAAGCATTAGTAATTATACGCAATATTATGGTCAGATTTTAGTTTTTAACAATTTTAAAGAATAAATGGCAACATCGTTACAAAACGTTATATTGTAAAGAAGATAGTAATTATAAACATTTATTTAATTAATTTAACTCAAAAATAATGCGTGTAATTTTGATGACTGGAAAAGGGGGAGTCGGTAAAACATCCGTTGCCGCTGCTACTGGGCTTAAATGTGCCGAATTAGGTTATAAAACCTTAGTTTTAAGTACAGATCCTGCTCACTCTTTAGCCGACAGTTTTGATATAGAATTAGGTCATGATCCTCAACCTGTAGTTAATAACCTTTGGGGTGCAGAATTAGATGCTTTGATGGAATTAGAAGGTAATTGGGGTGCAGTTAAACGCTATATTACTGAAGTTTTACAAGCTAGGGGATTAGACGGAGTACAAGCTCAAGAATTAGCTATTTTACCCGGTATGGATGAAATTTTTGGCTTAGTGCGGATGAAAAGACATTACGATGAAGGAGATTTCGATGTCTTAATTATTGATTCCGCCCCAACAGGTACTGCCCTTAGATTATTAAGTTTACCAGAAATTAGCGGTTGGTATATGAGAAAGTTTTATAAACCCTTTCAAAGTATGTCGGCGGCTTTACGTCCTCTATTTGAGCCTATTTTTAAACCTATTGCGGGATTTTCATTGCCTACTAATGAAGTTATGGACGCTCCTTATGAGTTTTATCAACAAATAGAAGCCTTAGAGAAAGTATTAACTGATAATAGCCAAACTTCTGTCAGATTAGTTACAAATCCTGAAAAAATGGTTATTAAAGAATCTTTGCGCGCCCACGCTTATTTAAGTTTATATAATGTATCCACAGATTTAATTATTGCTAATCGCATTATACCTGAAGAAGTAGAAGATCCATTCTTCAAAAAATGGAAAGAAAATCAAGCTATTTATAAGCAAGAAATCTACGATAATTTTCATCCTTTACCTATTAAGGAAGCACCATTATTCTCTGAAGAAATGTGTGGTTTAAAAGCCTTAGAAAGATTAAAAGACATTCTTTATGCTGAAGATGAAGATCCCAGTAAGGTATATTATGCTGAAAATACCATTAGAATAGTTCAAGATGATGGTAATTATAGTTTAGAATTATATCTTCCGGGTATTCCTAAAGAACAAGTTAAATTAAATAAAACAGGAGATGAGTTAAACATCAGAATCGGTAATCATCGCCGTAATTTAGTTTTACCTCAAGCCTTAGCTGCTTTAAATCCATCTGGGGCAAAAATGGAAGATGATTACTTGAAAATTAAGTTCGCTAATATGAATAAATAATCAGTAATAATATTTATAAATTTGTCCCATGTTTTTAGATTTAATTACTGTAAAAGTCAAATTATTTGCCATATATCAAGAAGTATATCAACAAGATGAAATTACTTTAAAAATGCCTCAAAAAAGTCAAGTAAAAGATATTTTAAATGTCATTTTTGAACAAAAACCAGAGTTAGCAAAATGGGGTAACATCACAAAATTAGCAGTAAATTTAGAATTTGTTAACCCTAATTTTGTTATTAAACATGGTGACGAAATCGCCTTAATTCCTCCTGTTAGTGGTGGTTAATTAAGGCGATAGGTGGGCATTGCCCACCCTACATTAGAATTACTATATTTGTTTTGCTAATAATTTTTCTGTGGTGACTCTACCGTTACCTAAATATGGACTATTGCTAAGTTGATTTTTAGATGAATAATTTTTAGTGGCAAAATTTTCTTGATATTGATGTTGTAATATCTCTAAATTAAAGCGATAACCAACATTGCGTACTGTCTGAATTAAATTAGGCTGACGAGGATCAAGTTCTATTTTCTTCCGCAATGATAACACATGAGTATCAATAGTTCTTTGATTTTCGATGGCTTCTGGCCATGCTTTACGCAATAATTCGGAACGACTTAATGGTATTCCTTGAGCTTGACTTAATACATATAATAAGCTAAATTCTTGTGGTGTGAGATCGATAAATTCCCCTCTAAATTCAACTCTTCTTTGTACTAAATCAATTTTTAAGTCTCCAAAATCTAACACTAAAGGTGCATTATTCACTCGAAAACGTCGTAATAAAGATTCCACTCTACCTAAAAATTCTTGCATTCCAAAAGGTTTTTTTAAGTAATCATCAGCACCAGCTTTTAAGCCTTTTACTACATCTTTCTCTGTTATTTTCGCTGACAACATTAAAATTAATGCTTGATGTGATTGATATAACCATTGACAAAACTCTAAACCATCCCCATCGGGCAAATCCGAATCTAAAATAACTAGAGTAGGTGGATTAGTTGTTAAACTGTTTCTCGCTTGTTGAATACTACCGTATTGATGGGTAACATACCCTACTTGTTGTAAATGCCATCCCAACAGCGATCGCAAATTAGAATTACCTTCAATAATAGATATATAAATCACTTCAGCTATACCAATATCATGAATCTTTGATACTTTAAGCATAACCAATGAATTGTCAAGATACTGTTACATAGAATACTTTAACTATCTTAAATTTGACATTCGCCTCCCTAAAACCCAAATTTGAGGAAAATTAACTGATTATTTTCTTAGGAATCACATAAGATTGCTATATTCGACCTCTTGCAAAATAAAAAGTAAAATCTATTTTAGGATAGAAAACCTTAATTTTTTAACTCATTACTCATTACTTATTACTCCACTTCTGCAAGAAGTCTATTACCAAAATAAATTTGAGGTGATTAAGATTTTTCACTAAAAGTAGGAGAAGAAATGGTAGGAGTACCGCCATTTTTATCACTATGATTAGATTTAGGTGGTTTTTTCTCACCTTTCAAGACACTATCTTCAAAACTCTTAATAACGATATAAAGATTAGGCACAAATAACAAACTCAAGATTGTAGAAATAATCATCCCACCAAATACAGATGTACCTAATGACCAACGACTAATACTACCAGCACCACTGGCAACTAATAAAGGTAAAAAGCCGAATAAAGTAGAAATAGTTGTCATTAAAATAGGGCGAAAACGCTCAGTAGAAGCATAGATTGCTGCATTAGTTATACTCATACCTAAAGTACGGGCTTGGTTGGCAAATTCCACGATGAGAATGGCGTTTTTACTAGACATCCCAATAAGCATTACTAAACCGACTTGTACATAAATATTGTTATCAAGTACGGGCCAAATACTTTCTGTGCCTTGAAATTGAACTCTTAACCAGATGCCTCCTAATGCCCCTAAAATCGATAAAGGTACAGTTAACATAATAATAGTCGGATCAATATAGCTTTCATACTGAGATGCTAATACTAAGAATACCATCACAAAACCTAAGCCAAAAACGATGGGTGCAGCACCTCCTGCGGTTTTTTCTTCGGCGGCGGTGTTTGTCCATTCAAAGCCAAAACCGGGCTGTAAGGTGGCGTTTGCCACTTCTTCCATGATTTGGATAACTTGCCCTGAGCTATATCCTTGGGCTGGTGATACGTTAACTTTGATGGCAGGATAAACATTATAGTTGGTAACGATGGGAGGATAGGTACTTTCTTCTAGGGTTAACATATCGCTCATCTGCACCATTGCACCGCTACGACTACGCACATAAATTTTACCAATATCATCAGGATTAGAGCGAAAATCCCCGTCAGCCTGAGCAAAAACTCGATATAATCGCCCATCTAAAACAAATTGATTGATATAGTTTCCACCGAGATAGGTTTGTAGGTTTGCCAAAACAACATTTATATCCACATCCATCGCTTTGACTTTTTCTCGATTGATTTTCGCCTCTAAGATGGGAGAGTTAAAGGTAAAAGTAGTAAATGCCCCAGCAATTTCAGGACGTTGATTCGCCGCCGCCATTATCCGTTGAGTGTTATCAATTAGAGCATCCATCCCTGATAACTGACGATCTTGAATATAAAGTTCTAAACCACTAAAGTTACTTAAACCATCCACAGGAGGAGCATTAGCGGCGAAAACTCTTGCATTATCAATTTTTTGACGGAAAATAGGATTTAAACGACGTATAACCCCAAATACTGAGTGTTCTGCCCCTTCTCTTTCTGCCCAATTTTTTAACTTAACGAAGAATAAACCCTGATTACTGTTAATCCCGTCAAAGGAAAATCCCGTTAACGCCATAGCGTGATCAACTTCCTCAAACTCGATGATTTCAGTCATTATTTTTCTATTAATATCTTGGGTATAGTTAAGAGAAACCCCGGGTTGAGCGCTAACGATAACAAAAAAATATCCTTGATCTTCTTCAGGAATAAATCCTTGAGGTATGGTTTGATACATCCACCCTGTGAGAATTAAACCACTGATAAAGATGATCATAATAATGGTTTTGAGTTTCGTGAGGAAGGTGATAACTTTTTTATATCCCTCTTTAAAAGCGTCAAAAAAACGGTTAAATAATTCAAAAAATACCCCTAAAGGACCTTTTGTTTTTTGTGGTGCTTTAAGTAATATCCCTGACATGGTAGGAGAGAAGGTTAAAGCGTTGAAGGTAGAAAATAAAACGGCGGCGGCGATGGTTAAGGCAAACTGTTTATAAACAATGCCTGTTGTACCAGGGAAGAAAGACACGGGAATAAATACTGCCATTAAAACTACAGACGTAGCTATAACTGCTCCGAATAACTCATCCATGGAGTCAAATGCGGCTTGAAGGGGGCGCATTCTCTGGGCTAGTTTATTGGATACTGATTCTACAATTACGATACCATCATCCACTACTAAACCCGTTGCTAATACACAGGCGAATAAGGTTAATTGATTGAGGGTAAAACCCAAGGCTTTTAAGGCAATCATCGAACCAATTAAGGCTACAGGAATGGCAACGGAGGGAATAATGGTGGTACGCCAATCTTGTAAAAATACGAAAATAACTAAAACTACCAGTGCGATCGCTTGTAATAAGGTAACAACTAAGTCTTTTAGTGCCGCATCAATAAACTCGGTGTTATCTAAAACAACCACATCTTTATAGCCGGGGGGAAAAGATTTTCTTAGCTCTTCCATTTTGGCTTTAATAGCGTTAGCAGTATCAAGGGCATTAGTACCGGGTAATTGATAGATGATTAAAGTAACCGCAGGATTATCACCATCAAGAAGAACTAATGTATTGTAATTTTCAACTCCTAATTCTGCTCTACCAATATCACCTATTTTAATTAAAGTTCCATTATCTCCCACCTTGACTACAATATTTTCGGCTTCTTCTTCGGTGACAAAACGTCCTTGTACTTTTAAGGGAATTTCAAATTGTTGTTCATCAGGATTAGGTAATCTACCAATACCCCCTGTACCAATATCAAAATTTTGCTCTTGAATTACAGAAACAACATCCGTAGCTGTTAAACCCCTAGCAGCTAATTTACTAGGATCTAGCCATATTCGCATCGCATAGGTAGAAGAGCCTAAAGCATTTAAACTTCCTACCCCTTCAATACGGGATAATTCATTCCACATATAGCGATCAAGATAATTATACAAAAATGTGGAATCGTATAAATATTTACCATCTTCTCCTTTTTCGGAGTAAAAACCATAAGCTAAGGTGACGCTGGGAGATTGTTGCTCCGTTGTTACCCCTGATTGGTTAACAATGGATGGTAAACTAGATTGAGCTTGAGCAACTCGGTTTTGCACTAATACTTGAGCGGTGTTACTATCAACTTCTACAGGAAAACTAACGTTAATAGTGCTTTGCCCAGTATTAGCAGTATTTGAGCTAATCCATCGAATATCTGCTGTACCGTTAATTTCTCTTTCTAACACGCTCGTAACGTTATCAACGGTGGTTTTGGCATCTGCACCTACATAGTTAGCTGTTACGGATACTCGTTTTGGGGCGATTTGCGGTAATTTATCTAAGGGTAACAGTGCCATACAGATTACTCCTATAAGAATAATTACTATGGTGCAAACCGTTGTTAATACTGGACGTTTAATAAATTCTGAAGAAAGAGACATAGATTAGTGGTGGATGAATACCGATAAATTAATAATACTGATTTAATCTAAAATAAACAAAACTCAAGGTAATTATATCCATAAGTTAGAAATCTTAACCAATTCCCTGAACAAGTTTTCAATGACTTTTCCATTTTATAATTATTAATTATTAATTATTAATTGTCATGAAACCTCTTGCTAAATTAATCGGACAACCTCTTGCGGTAGAATTATTAGAACGGGCGATCGCCAAAAATCGTGTAGCTCCAGCTTATTTATTTGTAGGGGCGCATGGTGTGGGAAAAGCCTTTGCGGCAAAGTGTTTTACAGAAATGTTAATGATTGATGAAAAAGAAGATTATTTTTCTGCTTGTAAAAGGATATATGCAGGAAATCATCCTGATTTTTTATGGGTAGAACCAACTTACAACGATAAAGGAACGTTATTAACCGCTAAAGAAGCAACAGAAAAAGCCTTAAAACGTAAAACAGCTCCAAAAATTAGAATTGAACAAATCAGAGATATTAGTCAATTTTTAAGTCGTCCTCCCCTGAAGTGCGATCGCTCAGTAGTGGTAATTGAATCCGCAGAATTAATGGCAGAATCCGCAGGAAATGCCCTATTAAAAACTTTAGAAGAACCGGGAAAAGCTACAATTATTTTAATTGCACCGAGTATGGATTCTATTTTGTCAACTTTAGTTTCACGGTGTCAAATAATTCCTTTTTCTCGCCTCAGTGAAGATCATTTAAAATTAGTTTTATACCGAGAAGATGCGGCACAAGTTTTAGATTATCCTCAGTTAATTAAACTCTCTCAAGGATGTCCGGGTAAAGCGATTTCTGATTGGCAAAAATTACGAGAAATTCCTTCAGATTTACTATCAAAATTAACTAAATTGCCTAACAATGCTATTGATGGCTTAATTTTAGCAAAAGAAATTACTAAAGAATTAGAATTAGATAGTCAAATTTGGTTAGCGGATTATTTACAGTATTTATATTGGGATAAAGAAAGAAAAATTAAGTTAATTGAAAGTTTAGAAAAAGTCAAAAAAACTTTACTACGTTATGTACAACCTCGGTTAGTTTGGGATTGTTTTTTCTTAGATATAATTTAATGAATTGACAAAGTAGAAAAAATCAAATTTAACTCAGTAAAAGTCAATTTTTCTAGCTTTTGTCTTCTATTTTCCCTAATATCAAAAAATGGTGTATTGATTAATATTCGGTAAAGTATCGATAACTATTCCTGTGCATAAAAGCATCATATAAAGAATCGAATATTTAAACATGGATTTTGCCGTTTCTTTATCTTCAGGTTGTTGTAATAATTGCCATGCTTTGACAATAAAAGTTATACCTAATATGGTGGCAAAACCGAAATAAACCAAGCCTAAACTATGTAAAGGATAAATTAAAATAAAACTAAAACCAACGGTTATCAGAGTATAAATCCAAATTTGTTTGACAGTATAAGATGCACCTTCGACAACGGGTAACATGGGTACACCTACTTCTGCATAATCATCGGAAATCATTAAGGCTAATGCCCAAAAATGAGGGGGAGTCCATAAAAATATGAGCATAAAAATTGCCCAAGCACTCCAACTTAAATCCCCTGTAACGGCTGCCCAACCTACTAAAGGCGGAATTGCCCCAGCCGCACCACCAATGACGATATTTTGCGTTGTATGACGTTTTAACCAATGGGTATAAATGAGCATATAAAAAATGATACCTGACATCGCCAGTAAAGCAGAAAGTAAGTTTACCCAAATAGCAAGTAAAGAAAAAGATAAAATCCCTAAAATAGCACCAAAAATAATAGCATGGTTAGATTGCACTTTACCTGAAGGAATAGGGCGTTTTCTGGTTCTTTTCATGTCATAATCAATATCTTGATCATAAACACAGTTAAAAGTTTGAGCAGAAGCGGCGGCTAATGTACCTCCTAAAAGGGTGATAATGAGTAAAATTGGATCAATATTACCCTCAGAAGCCATAAACATGGAGGCGGCGGTGGTAATTAATAGTAGGGGAATAATGCGAGGTTTGGTTAGTTGATAGTAGCTTTGAATTACTTGTCTAAAGTTTTCGTTGCGAGGTGAGATACTAGATCCAATCATGGTAATTGTTAAATAAGATAATGATATATTGATACCTAAAGGTATATAAAGTAATGAGGAATAAACAGTTATTATTGATTAAAAATAAGAATCAATTTAAGCACTATTACCTATTACTTACTGTCAATGTTAACTCACAATTCTTGAACAGAACTTACTTTAATATCTTTTTTCGCAAAAACACTAAAAGCAACTAATATTCCCAGTAATCCTGCTCCCATAGTATGATGAGCAATAGTAAGAGGTTCAACTTGTAAATGAAGGTAAAAAGTAGTTATACCCAGTAATATTTGACTAACTAAAATTAAAGCGATGTATTTAGTTAATTTTCTTAGTTTTAGGCTTAAAGCAGGAGTTCGCCACGCTAAAATAATTAAGGTTAAAGTCGCAATAGTCGCAGGAAAAACCCCGATGATATGACTATTCATCACGATACATAATTGATTTCCCCCAAAACATTGATGTAATGCCCATTGAGAGGCTACTAAACCCCCTAATAAACATTGAAGATAAACTAATATGGTTGCAGTGATACTTATTCCCGTCAAATTCCCTACGGTAGCGTTACCTTGATAGGGTGTTAAACTAGATGCCATGGCCACGAGAGTGGAAAAAAATAGTAAAGCTGTACCTAAATGAGCGGTAACAATATCAAAACGGAGTAATTGAGTAACGGTTAAACCCCCTAAAACTCCTTGAAAAACGATTAAACTCAGGGCAAAAGTTGAACTAATAGGCAACCATTGAGGTAATTTTGCTTTATGCCACCAAGATAAAATAACTAAAACAATTGTACTTAAACCGATTAACCCCGCATCAAGACGATGAAACCACTCTAAAAATACTTGTAAATTCATTTGTTGAGTGGGTATAACTTGACCATAGCACAAAGGCCAGTCAGGACAAGCTAATCCCGCATTCATAACCCTTGTGGCTGCACCGATTGCCATTAATGCTAAAGTAGCAAAAGCAATTTTCCACACTAGCCAACGAATCCATTTCAAAGGTTGAGAAGAAGTGTCATCCTGAGTATGAGAAGGATAAAAAATTGATTCTGTCATATCAAAAAAATGTCATTGAAGTTATGATTATTTTGATTTTAACTCAGGTTTTAGTTACTTTTACTCATTTTTTGACTATCTACAATTAACTATTGTTAACGTTGAATTTCAAATAATCCTCGACAACCTCCGTCAACCCAAATACCGTTACTATCATAACCCCATGTATCATTTTCCCAACATCCAGAGTTACTTAATTGACGTTTCAAAACAACTCGATCACGACGACTAATATTTGTATTACAACGAGTGAAATTACCTCTCTCAGAGCCACAAGTTACAGTATCATTAAAAGAATTATTATTGTTATTATTGTTATTATTAGAACCAGATGCCAATACTGCTGCGATCGCACCTACGGCTAAAACACCACCAATAATAGCTGCTGTACTATCTCCTCCATTATTATAGTTGTTATTATTATTGTTATTATTGCCACCTCTATCTCTGACAGAGAATTCAGCACTACAACCTTGATCTACCCAAATACCATTTCTATCATAACCCCAAGTACTCCCTTGACGACATTCTGCCTTGCTAATTTGACGAATAAATTTGACTCCTCCTCTAGTATTAGTTTCACAAAAACGATAGCGCCCATTTTGAGATTGACAAGTAATTCTTTGTTGTTGTGCAGAAACGGGATTAGCTTGAGAAAAGAAACCAAAGCCAATAACACTAATTAAGGCTAATTTATGTAAATTTTTCATGATGAATATTCTTGATTAAAGTTGTTAGGTTTTTGTTTAAGTGAAAAAACAAGATTAAGGCTTAACACATTTAGACATTCTACTTAAATCTTGAGTTTGTAGTGGTTTTAAGTCAACTTTTTGCCACATGGGATTGCCATTTTTTTGTAACCATGATAAATTATCCTTAATTAAGGAAGCCACGGGAGTTACTTGACTACAGTCATCATTTTCCACAGTAAACAAGAAAGATTGCACCGCTAAGGTTTCTATGGCTTCTGTTTGCCAACTATAAGTATTTGCTGGGATTCTCACTTTAGAATATAACTTAGTGTAAAACTCATCTTCAGTAGTGGTGGGCAAACTTAAAGGTAAAACATGAAAATTATCTTCAGATACGATTTGTTGTTGCAATACTTTAGCAGGACTTCCTACCACATAAAATAAAGCGTCAATTTTGTTGTTACGCAAGGCATCAATTCCTTTTTTAATATCATAGGTAACTAATTCTTTTGGATTAATTCCTAATTGATATAGTAAAGTGGAAGCAGTCATGCTTGTACTGCTACCTTCATCCCCAATGGAAACTATTTTTCCTGATAAATCTTGCATAGATTTAATATCTTTACGAGCGATAACGTAAATTTGTTCTTGATAGAGAGGTAATACTACTCTCATACTTTCAGCTTTAACTCTAATTTCTTCATCATAGTTAGCAAAAATATTGAGGAAAGCCAATACGTCACCTTGAATAATACCCAAAGGTATGCTTTCATACATAAAAACATCATGAATATTTTGTAATCCACCTCTAGTGGGTATCACGTCAATATCTAAATTGTTTTGTCTTGCCAGTTTTTCGATGTCTTTGGCAATAGAGTAATATTCTCCAACTTCATTCCCCGTAACTAACTTAATTTCTGAGGGTGATGGTTGCGCAAAGGCTGGAATTTGAAGGGAAATAAAAGGTATTGTTACTATTCCCAATAATCCACTGACTATATTAGATAATGATTTTTTTTTATTCAAAATTTTACTCAATGATTTTAAGGTTTACTTTTCAAATTTTAGTTTAAAATTACTATTCAGAATCAATTAATTCACATTACAAAACATTTCTTGATTTTTGACATTATTAATTAACTTTAATCCTTCCTCAACGCTATTGATACGAGAACATTGATCCCGTAGTTCTGATGCACCACTAAAGCCTTTACAATACCATGCTAAATGTTTACGAGCTTGAAATATGCCTTTTTGTCCTTTATATTCCCATAAGCCGATTAAATGCTCTTTAGCACAGTCTAAACGCTCCTTGATAGTTGGTAAAACAGGAATTTCACCATTTTTGAGGTAAAAATCAATTTCCCCCACTAAAAACGGATAACCCAGAGTACCACGAGAACACATAACCCCATCAGCGTTAGTAATTTCGAGGCAACGAAGGGCATCTTCCACCGAAAAAATATCACCGTTGGCGATGACAGGAATTGTCAATTTTTCCTTTACTTGAGCGATTATATCCCATCTTGCAGTACCTGTGTACCCTTGTTCACGAGTACGTCCATGGACAGTTATCATACTTGCTCCGACTTCTTCCATTTTTTGAGCAAATTCGATGATATTGATTTCATCATCATTCCAACCAAGACGAGTTTTCACCGTCACTGGTACATTTACCGCCTGTTTTACCTCTTTAACAATGGCTTGAGCAATTTCTGGTTGACGTAATAAGCCTGAGCCACCCCCTTTTCTGGTAATCTTATTTACAGGGCATCCCATATTTATATCAATGGTTTTTGCACCTTCGGTGACGGCTTTTTCGGCGGCTTGTGCCATAAAATCAGGGCGACAGTCAAAAAGTTGAATACTAATGGGTTGCTCATGGGCATCAATTTCCATTAATCTAGGTAATTGTCTAAGATGGTTTATTTCTGTGGCGTTTACCATCTCTGTATATATCATGGATTCTGGTGCATAACGTCTAACTAAACGACGAAACACTAAATCTGTTACCCCTGATAATGGCGATTGCAAGACTCGACTATTAATAATAACGTTACCAATTTTTAACGGTGTGGAAAGTTTTTGTAGCAAAAATGATTTATTCATCGATGAGAATATCACCCACTATTAAAAAGGTAAAGGTAAATCGGGGATGGAAACTAAATCAATTAACCCTAGTTGAATATAAGGTAACATTAACCTTGTCATTTGCATAATATCTTGGTTTAGTTGTAAACTCAAATCTCGCAAGGTATTTTTGCCATTAAATAACTTACTCATAATCATATAAGTTTTTTCCGATGTACGTTGCTTAAGTTGATCTGATTGACGAATTATGGGACAATCATTGGGAGAACGATCTGCTAATTTTGCTCCTTGCCATTTTTGCCAATTTTCCCATGCTTCTACAATAACTTGATCTGCATCAATAAAAAGTAACTGAGTTGACAATGATTGTGAGGCATTTAGCTGAAATACTATTTCCATGGCTTGGGTAATGTCTAATAATATTTCAATAATCATAGTACGAATGATCTGATTTAACTGTTGTCTGGTGACGAGTTGCTCTTGTAACCAATGATTGAGTAATTCATACTCCCAACATTTCTGAAAACTCTCTTGACGAAAAATTTTTTTATCCACTGTGGGTAAATAAGTAATCAACGCTGGTGCAAATCTAGTGACATTTCTCATCCATCTTCTAATGGAATGTCTGCCTCCTGTGGCGTAAACTATTCTGCCAAGATAAAGATAAAAAATCCATTCTTCCCCTTTTATTGAACCAAGGATCAATTCTCCTGTAAACTGTGGTTGTTTGAGGGTTTGAAATAAGTTAGATTGTCTTGTGCCAATAAATTCTCGGATAGGAATTTTAGGAGATTTACTCGATTCTGTCATTATTACAATTTAGATTGAATGATTAGGTTACTTAAATTGATTTTAGGTTAGTAGTTATGATGGAAGAAACTTTACTTAAACATTCTTTAGTTTATCGTTATTTGAGTAAGGTTAAAAACTATTTCAATAAGAGACATTTTTATGGATAAGACACCCACAATTTTACATCAATTAATGCACAACGCAAAAATTACTACTTATCTTCAATTGAGTCGTCAAAGTAATGTACCAGAATTACAGTTTTATCGTATTGAAAATGGTTTATTAGATAAGATTCCTTTAGGAATTATCAAAAAAATTGCTACCACTTTAGATATTTCTCTTGCTAGTTTAATCGATTATTTAGATTTTGAAAATACCGATAAAAAATTCCCTCAGAAAAATCATAATTTATCCTTAGATAATCAACTATTAATCACTGAATATCAACAGGAAACCATTTTAATTTTAGAATCTTTATTATTGCAATTACCGACATTTATTCATGGTGTTAATCATAATCCTGATTTACCCGCTTCTCGTCTTTTACCCTTACTTCAACCTTTAGAAGAATTACTCTGGAGATGGGAAATTCATCCTATAGGAAAAGTGGGAGATATAGTCGATTATAACCCCGAAGAACATGATTTGATGGAAGATTCTGACTTAAATTTTGATAATATCCCACAAGTAAAAATACGCTATGTTGGTTATCGCCAGAAAGAAAAGTTATTATATCGTGCGAAAGTAAGTATTAATAATTGATCATAAAAAATGGACAAACCACCTCCCCCCGACCGCAACGGGTCAGAAAAAGGTGGCTTTATTTTATATCTTATATCATAACAAAATATCAACAAAATGTCAAGAGTTTTTCTGAAAAAAATTAAAAAATATCAACAAAAAAAAAGAAACAATAATAGAGGATAATAGTTTATCTTTTGCCATAAATTTTAACTATTATTAATAATAACAAGTATTATTGTATTTAAAGTTAGTATATAATTAAATCAAAAATTAACAAATACTCTATGACATTCACTCAAATTCACAGTCAAGAAACTATTATCTTAGGGTTTCATGCTTTATCCGATAGCATTAGAATGGAAGTGTTAAACTTATTACGCACCAGAGAATTATGTGTTTGTGAAATTAAAGAAATTCTTAATATACCGCAATCAAAGTTATCTTTTCATTTGAAGACTTTACGAGAAACAGGTTTAGTTAATACTCGTCAACAAGGAAAATGGACATATTACAGTATCAATTTATCTCAATTAGTGGCTTTAGAACAATATTTATCTGAATTTAGACGCTCAATTGTATTGCTTCCTACCCGTATTTGTGAGCATTAGAAATAAGTACAAATCAAATTTTCTTGTTTTGAAAATAGTTAAGAGTATAATAAACATAGTTAATTTTAATTTTCAACTCAAGTTTTTTTGATTTATAGTTATGGATAATCAAATTAATTCCCGCGCAGTAAAAGCTGGTAATAGTTTAAGTTTTTTTGAGAAATATCTAACGATTTGGATTATTGTCTGCATTATTCTAGGTATTGGTTTAGGGAGAATTTTCCCCGATGTTGCTAAAACTCTCGATAGTATGAGTGTTTATAACGTCTCGATTCCTATCGCTATCTGTTTATTTTTCATGATGTATCCGATTATGGTAAAAATCGATTTTTCTCAGGCTGTAAAAGCGGTAAAAACTCCTAAACCTGTAATTTTAACTTTGGTGGTAAATTGGTTAATCAAACCTTTTTCTATGGTTATCTTCGCTAAATTTTTCCTTGGTTGGTTATTCTCTCCTTTACTAACCCAAACGGAAATTATTAGAGGCGCAGAGGTTACTCTAGCAAATTCTTATATTGCTGGTACAATTTTATTAGGTATCGCTCCTTGTACTGCTATGGTGTTAATGTGGGGTTATCTTTCCTATAGTAATCAAGGGCATACTTTAGTAATGGTAGCGGTAAATTCTCTGGCAATGTTGTTTTTATATGCGCCTTTAGGTAAGTGGTTATTATCTGCAAATAATTTAATTGTGCCTTGGGAAACTATCGTTTTATCGGTATTAATTTATGTCGGTTTACCTTTAATTTGTGCTGTTTTTAGTCGTTATTTTATCTTTAAATATAAAGGGCGAAAATGGTTTGAAACTCAGTTTTTACAATATCTTTCTCCTATTGCTATTTCTGCTTTATTGTTAACTTTAATTTTATTATTCGCTTTTAAAGGTGAGTTAATTGTTAATAATCCTTTGCATATTTTATTAATCGCAATTCCTTTATTTATTCAAACTAATTTTATCTTTTTAATTACCTATGTTATCGCTTTAAAAATGGATTTAGCTTACGAAGATGCTGCACCTGCTGCTTTAGTTGGTGCTAGTAATCATTTTGAAGTTGCGATCGCCACAGCCGTGATGTTATTTGGGTTAAATTCTGGTGCGGCGTTAGCGACAGTGGTAGGAGTTTTAATTGAAGTACCAGTTATGTTAATGTTAGTAGAAATATGTAAAAGAACAGCATTTTGGTTTAGAAGAGAGCCTGATAAAGCAACGTTACTAGATCCTAGGTTAATTAAGTCTTAAAGTAAATAATAGGTCATAATTGTTCATTATTCACTGTTAATTATTAATTGTCATGGATGGTTTTCTTAACCTAAATAAACCGCAAAATTTTACCTCTCATGATTGTGTTGCGAAATTGAGGAAGATTTTAAACACCAAAAAAATTGGTCATGGTGGTACATTAGATCCATCGGCTACGGGAGTTTTACCCATCGCCATTGGTAAAGCAACTCGTTTACTGCAATTTTTACCCACAGAAAAAGCATATCAAGGAAAAATCAGATTTGGGGTTGTCACAACTACGGATGATTTAGAAGGAGATGTTATCAAAAAAACTTCTGCTAAACATTTAACTTTAGAAAAAATTACCCCTTTTTTAAAAGATTTTATCGGCAAAATTGAGCAAATACCTCCAGCTTATAGTGCCATTAAACAACAGGGAAAAAAATTATATGAATTGGCAAGAAAAGGGCAAGTAATAGATATACCAAAAAGAGAAGTTATTATTACTAAAATTGATATTTTACATTGGCAAAATGGTGATTTTCCTGAGTTAGATTTACATATTTTTTGTGGTGGTGGTACTTACATTCGATCTATAGCTCGTGATTTAGGGGAAAAACTAGGCACAGGAGCGACTTTATCGGCTTTAAATAGAACTCTTAGTTGTGATATGATAATCGAAAATAGTCTCAATTTTGAGGAAATAATAGAAGGAAAAAAAACAGCAAATTTGAGTTTAATTAACCTTGATTTACCTTTAAAAAATTTACCGTCAATTTATCTTAATGAAGAAGAAAGTAAAAAATGGTGTCAAGGGCAAAAAATAACTATCAATAATAATCTTAATCAAGAATTTTATCGTACTTATAACTACGTTTCTAAATTTATCGGTATTAGTGAATTAAGAATAAATGAAGACATCATATTACTTAAACCTAAAGTTGTTATTTAATCTCGATGAAAATATATTCATACTTGTAAAAAAATTTGTATTTACTTAATATTGATAACGCTTTTTTTATTGAAAATTTAGCTTGTCGAGTTTCTTTTGATATTTCAGTTAAGATTATTTTTTTGCTTTATCAATTTATGGTTAAATATTAACGGTATTTGTTAAATTAAATTAAGGAACTATTAAAAATGGATTTATCAAGAATTCCTGCACAACCCAAAGCTGGTATTATCAACGTTTTAATTGAAATCCCCGGGGGTAGCAAAAATAAATATGAGTTTGACAAGGATATGAATGCTTTTATCCTAGATAGAGTATTATTTTCTTCAGTGAAATATCCCTATGATTACGGTTTTGTGCCTAATACTTTAGCTGATGATGGTGATCCTCTTGATGGTATGGTTATGATGGATGAGCCTACTTTTCCCGGTTGCGTTATTGCCTCTCGTCCTATTTGTATGTTAGAAATGATTGATGGTGGTGATCGTGATGAGAAAATTTTATGTGTACCCGCAGAAGATCCGCGCTATGATCATGTTAAATCGATGAAGGATGTTGCACCTCATATTTTAGACGAGATTGCCGAATTTTTCCGTAGCTATAAAAACCTAGAAAAAAAAGAAACTAATATTTTAGGTTGGAAAGATATTGATCAAGTTGCACCTTTAGTGGAAGAATGCGTTAAAGCGTATAAATAAATTAGAAATTAGAAAGGAAATAGGGAATACTGTAGGGGTGAATTAGTTTCACCTCTTAATAGGAATTAGCTTAATAAAATATGATTTTAACTAACTGTTTTTCTGTTATATATTAGATAGAAAAACTCTTTTGATTGTCTGTTATGGTTAACAAAAAAATCTGTGAAAGTTTAAATAAAGCCTTTTTAAAAGTTAAACTATTACGACAAGATATTAATAAGTTTAAGGATAATTTAGAGATTTTATTGAGGATAACAGATAAAGAAATTAACGAAAAAGAGGAATTTCATAAAAATAATTTAACAACTTTTCTAAAAGATACTTATTACAGCACAAATCATTATATCAATACTCAAGATAACAATGATTTAGTTATTTATAACGGAAAAGATATTAATAGTAAAATAGGGGTTATTATAGAAACAAAACGCCCTAATAATACTACGGAAATGATAATGTCTGATAAGTTTAATTGTAAGGCGTTACAACAGTTATTGTTATATTATTTGCGAGAAAGAATCACTAATAACAATTTTGAGATTAAGTATTTAATTATTACTAATATTTATGATTGGTTTGTTTTTCGGGCGGATTTATTTGAGAGATTATTTTATCAAGACAAGTTTTTAGTTAAACAATTTAATGATTTTCAAGAAAAAAGATTAACCAGTGAAAAGACAAAGTTATTTTATGAAAGCATTGCCTTTAATGCTATCAATAAAGTTAAATTAGAGTTAAAAGAAAATTGCGTTAATTTTAACCTCAAAGATTATGAAAAAGAAGAAGATTTATCATTAACTTTACTGTATAAATTTTTATCGCCCCAACATTTATTAAAGTTACCTTTTGCCAATGATAGTAATAGTTTAGATCAGGGTTTCTATAGTGAATTATTACACATAATCGGCTTAACAGAAGTCAAACAAGGAAGTAAAAAATTAATTGAAAGATTACCAGAAAATAAACGTTATCAAGGCTCACTTTTAGAAAATACTATCTATCAATTAGATACTTATAATAAGTTAGATAATTTAACTAATTTATCAGATTATGGTAACAAT
>JAACUG010000010.1 GCA_009993045.1 Cyanobacteria bacterium CG_2015-22_32_23 | reverse complement strand
TCTTGAAATCTAGTTAAGAGGATAAGAAACAAGAATCACCCATCATAATCTTTGATTTGATGGTGTGAGTGTCAATACCCGTGTAATTGATCCGATTAAAGATACTTTAGATAATAATTTTAATGAGGAAATAGAAGATAGTAAGCAGATAAAGATGATCACTTTCTTATCTTCCATGGACTTCTATTGATAACTTGATTACCATTAATGAAAAGATACCCAAAGAATTTTATTTTATTTAGATGAAAGGTTATTATGTAGAGTGTAAAGTTGAAAATTTGATTGATTTTAACACTAAACGTTACCCAGAATGAGCAAGGGAAGAATTACTAGATCGTCTTTTTCATATTTAAAAAACCTTAAAAATTTAATGAAAGAAAAAAAAATCCCTAAAAGATAACATTATGAACAATAAATATCAACAAAACAAACATAAAATAATTTTAGCTTTATTAGTTGGAATAATACCATTAATCGAAGTATTTTCCTCTGGGGTAAATGCGATTGAATTTCCTGACGCACCAAAAAGAGATGCACCAAAAGCCACCGCCGCAGGAGGAAGAAGAGGAGGTTGTGTGCAAGGTAATTTACCCATTACAGCCCTAACACCTAGTAATGATAATTATATTCAAACGGTATCTAATCAACCACAATTTTTTGTTTATATTCCTCCCACTAAAGCTAAATTTGCTCAATTTATTCTCAGAGAAGAAAAAGGTAAAGATTTAGATATTCAAGAAATAAAAATAACAGAAGATAACCGAATTATTAACATTAATTTATCCGATAAAATTACATTAGAAACTGATAAAAAATATATATGGGAAGTTTCTCTTATTTGTAATCCGATGTTTATTAACACCAGTAATCATACCAAAGGAATTATTGAAAAAGTTTCTTTGAATGAAGAGACGAAAAAGCAATTATCAACTAATTTAGAAACTCTTAAACAAGCTGAAATTTATGCCAAGCAAGGAATTTGGCAAGATACTTTATCTTTAGTGGCTACGATGAAAGAATCTCAACCCCAACAGTGGCAAGAATTATTAACTTCTGTGGGATTAGATAGCTTAATTGATAAACCATTGATATTAAAGAATGATTAAGAAACAAACTATTGATAATGAGTAATGATTAAGAAACAAACTATTGATATTAAAGAATGATTAATCAAAAAATATTGGTTTTTCCATGACCAAGAAGAATAGTTTACAATACTTAACAACCTTCTATTCTCAAAAAAGTCATGATGATGAAACGCATAGTTTTAATTACTGGATTTGAAACCTTCAACAGTGGTTTATATCGTCAGGCGGCGACTCTCGCTACATCTGGTTGTGAAAATTTAGAAGTAATCGTTTTCAGTGATAACAGTATCACCAGTGAAAGAAAAAAAGTCGAATTCGCTTTACAAACTGCTGATGTGTTTTTTGCTAGTCTGATTTTCGACTATGATCAAGTAATGTGGTTAAGGGAAAAAATAAGTCATATTCCCATTCGTCTGGTTTTCGAGTCAGCTTTAGAGTTAATGAGTTTAACTCAAATTGGTAAATTTGCCATTGGTGATAAGCCCAAAGGGATGCCAAAACCGATACAATTCATCTTGAGTAAGTTTACGAATAGTAAGGAAGAAGATAAACTGGCAGGATATATCAGCTTTTTAAAAACAGGACCAAAATTATTAAAGTACATTCCTGTTAAAAAAGTCCAAGATTTACGCAACTGGTTAATTATTTACGGTTATTGGAATGCAGGAGGGGTTGACAATGTTGCCTCTATGTGTTGGTATTTAGCAGAAAATTATCTTGGCTTAAAAGTATCAGAGATTCCTCCCGTCATGGAAACTCCTAATATGGGGTTACTTCATCCCGATTATGAGGGTTATTTTACTTCTCCTAGTGAGTATTTGAATTGGTATTTGAGGAATGATCCCCCCCAACCCCCCTTAATAAGGGGGGAGTTAACTCCTGTTGTGGGTATATTGTTATATCGTAAGCACGTTATCAGCAAATTGCCTTATATTCCTCAATTAATTCGTTACTTTGAAGAAGCAGGATTGATTCCCCTTCCCATTTTTATTAATGGGGTAGAAGGTCATGTTGCCGTAAGGGATTGGATGACAACAGATTATGAGCAAGAAAAACGCCGTCAAGGTATTAATGAAACTCTATCGTTATCTAAGGATGCAGTGAAAGTTGATGCGGTAATCTCTACCATCGGTTTTCCTTTGGTGGGTGGTCCTGCTGGTAGTATGGAGGCTGGAAGACAGGTAGAAGTTGCTAAACGTATCTTAACGGCAAAAAATATTCCCTACATTGTCGCTGCACCTCTGTTAATCCAAGATATTCATTCATGGGTGCGTAAGGGTATCGGTGGTTTGCAAAGTGTGGTATTATACGCTTTACCTGAGTTAGATGGGGCAATAGATACTATCCCATTGGGTGGTTTAGTCGGTGAAGATATATATTTAATTCCTGAAAGAGTTAAACGTCTTACTGGTAGAGTTAACAACTGGATTAAGTTAAGAAGAAAAGAAAAAGGCGATCGCAAAGTTGCTATTATCTTATATGGTTTTCCTCCCGGATATGGTGCAACAGGTACAGCCGCCTTATTAAATGTGCCTAAATCTCTGCAAAAATTACTAACAGCATTAAAGAAAGAAGGTTATAACGTTGATAATATCCCCGAAGACGGTGAGGAAATTCTTAAACAAGTTAAAACCGCCGATGATTTTATTTCATATTCTGCCCCTAAATCCCCAAAATTGGGGACTTTTTCACCACCAGAATTGGGGGAGGGGGGGCGTATTGCCTCAGAATTAGGAGAAAAGGGGCAAAATCACCCCCAGAATTGGGGGAAAGGGGGCAAAAATACCGTTGATGTGAAGACCCTTGATCGATGGTTAGGATATATACTAATTAATAAGATACAAAAACAATGGGGAAATCTCACTCAAACAGGCATTAAAACCATCGGTGATAAATTCCAAATTGGCGGTATTCAACTCGGTAACGTCTGGATTGGAGTACAACCTCCTCTTGGTATAGCGGGAGATCCCATGAGATTAATGTTTGAAAAGGATTTAACTCCTCATCCTCAATACACCGCCTTTTATAAATGGCTGCAAAACGACTTTCAAGCCGATGCGATTATCCACTTCGGAATGCACGGCACAGTGGAATGGTTGCCAGGTAATCCTTTAGGTAATACGGGTTATTCGTGGTCAGATGTACTATTAGGCGACTTACCGAATTTATACATTTACGCTGCTAACAATCCTTCAGAATCTATGTTGGCGAAAAGAAGGGGTTATGGTGTGATTATCTCTCACAACGTGCCTCCTTACGGCAGGGCGGGGTTATATAAAGAGTTAATGGCATTAAAAGAGTTAATTAACGAGTATCGAGAAGATACAGAGAAAAATCAGCTATTAAAAGGGGATATTATCCAAAAAATAGTCGATAGTGGCTTATATAAAGATTGCAAATTTACCGAAGGGGAAAAACTGGGTATCGAATTTACTGCTGAAAATGCCAAGTTATTCAGTAAACAGGCGTTAAATGAATATTTTGTTCAAATATACGACTATTTGCAAATTGTCGAGCAAAGATTATTTTCCTCTGGTTTACACATCTTAGGCGAAAAACCCACCCAAGAGCAACTGCAATCTTACCTTGAGGCTTATTTCGATGATACTTATAGTCAACAAAACTTCGCCCAAGAGTTAAACAATAGCGACTTATTCGCCAGAGTGGAGAAAAAAGCAGAAAAAGAGGAAGAATTAAAGCAACGTTTTGCACAACAACAGTTAATCAGTGACTTGTTAATGCAGACAGAAGGCGAATTGACTAATTTACTACGAGGTTTAAACGGTGAATATATCCCCCCTGCGCCAGGGGGTGACTTACTGCGAGATGGTGCTGGAGTACTTCCTACGGGTCGTAACATCCACGCATTAGATCCCTATCGGATGCCTTCTCAGGGGGCGTATTTAAGAGGTAGGGAGATTGGTAAGAAGATTATTGAGCAAAATTTAGCAGAAAACGGCAGTTATCCTGAGACTGTCGCCGTTATGTTATGGGGATTGGATGCCATTAAAACAAAAGGCGAATCTATCGGTATTTTACTAGAATTAGTGGGGGCGCAACCAGTAAAAGAAGGCACAGGGCGCATAGTTAGATATGAGTTAATGCCCTTAGAAAAAGTAGGGCATCCTCGCATTGATATTTTAGGCAATTTATCGGGGATTTTCCGTGATACTTTTACTAATATTATCGAATTGTTAGATGATTTGTTCGATCGAGCTTCTAAAATAGAGGAATCCACTGAAAATAACTTTATTCGTAAGCATTACCTTGAATTAAAGGAAAAAGGTATTGATAACCCCTCCGCACGACTGTTTTCTAATCCTAGCGGTGATTTTGGCTCATTAGTAAATGATCAAGTTGTCGATGGTAACTGGGAATCAGGGGATGAATTAGCGGATACATGGAAGAATCGCAACGTGTTTAGTTATGGTAGAAAGGATAAGGGTAACGCGCGCCCCGAAATTTTAGATAAACTATTACAAACTAGCACTACCGTTGTGCAGGAAATCGACTCGGTGGAGTATGGCTTGACGGATATTCAAGAATATTATGCCAATACGGGAGGCTTGAAACGTGCCGCCGAAAAGCAAAGCGGTAAAAAAGTATCAGCTAGTTTTGTAGAAAGTTTCTCTAAAGATACCACTCCTCGTAAATTAGAGCAGGTTTTGCGCATGGAATACCGCACAAAATTACTTAACCCTAAATGGGCGAAAGCTATGGCTGATGAGGGTTCTGGCGGTGCTTACGAAATCTCTCAACGGATGACAGCGTTAATCGGTTGGGGTGGAGTAGCAGATTTTACGGATAATTGGGTATATGATCAAGCTGTTGATACCTATGTATTAGATCAAGATATGGCGAATAAGTTGAGGGAAGCGAATCCCGAAGCCTTCCGTAATATTGTCGGTAGAATGTTGGAGGCGAATGGGCGCGGTTTTTGGGATGCGGATGAGGAGAAATTAGACAAACTCAAAGGTTTATATGAGAAAACAGAGGATGAGTTAGAGGGGGTTACGCTATAATAAAATCTGAATATATTATTGTTTATTATCAAGAATTATCAAGGAGTATTTTATATCGATCGCAGATTTAATTAAAGCGGAAATTGATAACATTCCTGAAGATAAATTAGCAGAGTTATATCAGTCTATTAAACAGTTCGTAATGTCAATCTCCGCAAATATTAGAGGTGAAAGAATTAAAAGATTTAAAGGATAAAATAGTATTAGAAGCTGGTTTATCGATTCCAGTAGATTTCATTATCACTGGTGATTTAGACTTGATAGTTTTAGATTCTTTTCGAGGTATTAAAATTCTAAATCATAATGATTTTAAGTTAACAATTTTATCCTGAAAATATTAATGACTCATTTTGTTTCTATTTTTTCGGTTCTGTCCTTACTTTATCAAAATCATCATCACCTATTTCAATCTCAAATTCTTCTTCTAGTCTGCCGATAAAACCACTCTATAAAACCGTAAGCACTTTCACCTGTAAATAAATTTAGGGAATAGTGTACTTTTCCTCCTTTCGCAAAAAATTCTCCAATGTTTGCTGGACGTGAGTAACTAATATTAGAAAATCCATAGGAATAATAACATTCAGACTGTAATAATTCTAAATCTAAAATAATATCTTCAGGGTCTGCTTCTGTTTCTTCTAATATTATTTGTGTGAGTTTTTCAAGAGTTTTATTATATAGATTTTCATATTCTAAAAAATTCATATTAAACATCTCCTTAATTATTTAATGGATTGATATAATTTTAAGCCTTCGATAAAACGAAAATCTTTTTGATTGAGGGTGTATAAATCGAATTGATAAATTAATGCGGTTGAGGCAATTAAAGCATCTGGGATAGTTAATTTATGACTGAGGGAATATGTTTCCATGAGTTGGATAAATTGATTTGACACTTTTAAGTCAATGGGTAAAATACGAATTGATGTTAAATGTTTTTTGATTTTATTTAACTCCGCTTTATTAATAGCACCATAGTATAACTCGCTTTGAGTAATAATACTAATAGCCAATTTCTTGACTCCAATTTGATTTAATTCACCAATAACTTGAGGATTATTTTTATACAACTCTATCAAAATATTTGTATCACAGAGTATCATTTATTTCTATCCAACCATGCTTGTTTACGAATTGATTCGATCGAGGTTTCTCTATCTTGCCATAAACCTGCGAGAGAAAAAAAATCTTCTTCATCAATATCTTTTAAAGATTCGTCACAAGTATCTTTTAATTTGTCCATATGACTTTTTATGAGAGACTTATCTTGTGTCAAATTTTCTTGATGATATTTTTCTTGAAGATACTCCGCATAATGTAATAATTCCGCTTGGAGAGACACGGGCATTTTTTCCACAGTTTCCCATATTCTAGTTTTTAATTCCATTGATTTTGCTCATAATTTTCTAATTCTTTTGACACTATTTTATAGTAATTTATTAATCATTACTGTTTAATTATAAGTTCGATCGAGCCTGTTAATAGCAACCATCAATATAGGGTGGGCGGAATGTGGGTTATAATTATATTGAGGCAAAATCTCGTACGGTTAAAATTTGATTTTCTTCTAAAGAATTAACTGCGCTTTGAGGTACTATTATTACATTAACTGATTCTCCGATGGCGTTAAATATTTCTAAAATATATCCATTTTCTCCACCTTCAGGATGAGGTACAGTATCAATTAGAGTGGCAATATCTCCTTTTTTTAATTCAAATTCTGGAAAATCTTTATTTAAACAGACTCTTTGATATAATTTAATCATCATTTTTTTTCCTTCTTTGGTTTCAAAGTGATAAACTGAATTTGATCATCTATTTTTCGTTTTAACCAAATCGTAATTACAGATAAATTGTAATTATTTATTCCTTTTAATTCCCCTGATACTTGATAAAATATACCATATTCATTAACTTTATCTTCTATGGCATCATAGTCTTTAGTTAATTGAATAATAGCAGATTTTAATTGTTCTGGATTTGTCAATGTAAATCCTGCTTGTGCTAAAAACTTTGATTTATCATCTTGCTCTCTATATAATAATAAATATTGGGTAATTTTAGCAGTGGGAATAATAATATTTTCACCTAATTTCATGTTTAAAAGTTACCATATAAAATTATCACTAAAGCTATAATTACAAACTCTACTTATATTTTTTATTTTAAATGAAAAGACCAATTGCGGGCGCGCAGCGTGCCGTTGGCATCGACTTATTTTCAGGCTGTGGAGGAATGTCATTAGGTTTAGAAGCCTCTGGATTCGATGTTGCCGTTGCCGTAGAGTTTGACGCTATTCATGCCTTGATTCATCATTTGAATTTTCCCTACACTCATACTATTTGTCAAGACATAAACCATCTCAACACCGACTATTTAAAAGGGCAACGGCGATTATGTTAGATATTCCTCTCTTGTCGAAAAATCAAAGTGATTATCGCTTTATTGATGAAATTAATTTATTATCTTATCCTTAAAATGAATAAATAGTATCATAATGATAGCGACAAGATATAGTAATAATCGAATCATCATCAACTTTATACACTAATCGATGATTTCAAAACTTATTTTTCTCATATTCTTCTAAGTTTATAGATACTATATTACCTAAAGCCTCAAGGTATTTATCAATTATGTCACGATCGACAACGAGATAATTTTGTGTATAATCATGTAGGCTCAAATCATACGGATATATCAAAACAACGTTTTCAAAATACCCTTGCCTAACTTACTCTTTGCCATGTTAATTGTTGATTATGACATTGCCAACGAATTAAATTAGCTGGGGATTTTATTTGTAAAGTCGGTAAGTTTAAGGCTTTTCGAGGTGCATCGGTGACGAGGGCGATCGCCTGTGCTACATCACAAATAGCCCATTTAACAAGATTTTGTGCGCCCATAAATAAGGGTAAAGTCGTGCCAGATAAAGTACCATCTGGTAATATTGCAGTCCCATTCTTAACTTCAATTGTGCGATCATCCCAAGGGTAAAAACCATCATCTAATCCCATTGGCGATAAGGCATCACTGACTAAGAAAATTCCTTCTTGATAATTACTAGCGTGTAAAATCAGTTTTAACATTGTTTCACAAACATGATTACCATCGGCGATTAAACCACAATAAACATGAGGGTTAACGATGGCTTCCCCTAATAATCCGCATTGTCGATGATGAAGGTTAGGCATAGCATTAAAAGCGTGTGTTACCATAGAAGCACCTTGACAAAAAGCCTCCTTAGCCTGTTGTGCAGTGGCCTGAGAATGCCCTAAACTAACGACAATGCCATGGGAATGTAAAAAAGGTATAATTTGCCCTGTGGTGTCTAATTCAGGTGCTAAGGTGATAATTTTAACGATGTCGCCATATTCCCCTAAAACTTGTTTGACATTATCTAAAGTTAGAGGGAATAAATATTGGGCAGGATGTGCCCCTCTTTTATCATAATTTAAAAAAGGCCCTTCTAAATGAACTCCGATTATTTGCGCTTGTGAAGTTTTTTTTGGTAGATTTATATACTCATTAATTACTTTTAATGATTGGTGAATTTTTGGGATAGAAGTTGTGACAATAGTGGGCAAAAATTGATTAATTCCTTGTTGCCATAAATAAGCACAAATTTCGTCAAGTTTTTCCATATCATTAATACTTAAATCAGGAAAAGCTAACCCTAAACAGCCATTAATTTGTAAATCAATTCCCCCTAAAGAAAGCCAATCACCTTCTAAATCTAAATCCGTTTTTTCTGATAAATTAGTATCCGTAATAGAAGTAACGTAGTTATTTTCAATGGTGATAGTTTGTAAATTTTTATAACCAATTAATCTGGCATTAGTAATAACTTTTTTAATATTCATTTTGTATATGTGATAATGGTAAATTATTGCTGAATAATTAAAGATTAAAGATTAAAAATCAATCTAAATCTTACTATACAGTCAAAGCTAACATCAGTAAAAATCTTAGAAAAGAAAAATTATCACGGATTTATTTTGCAAAATTTTTAGCTCTACTACTTTGAATATGATAAATTATGTCTAAGAAAAGGTGTCAGGCATCAGGTATTAGGTTAAATTCAAACTGTTAATTTATAATAATTGCATTTTTAAAATACTCAAAGCTATACTGATTAAAGTTTACATTAATTATTTTCTATTAATTTGTCATAACTACTGTAGGAGAGGCAAATTTTTTTAATTCTGGTTTAATAAAAAATAAAATATTGATATTATTAGTGACATTTTTATCAGAAATCTTTACTTTAAATCAAAAGTACCTGACAATGAAATTGAAAGATTATATCTTAACAAGGGAAATTTATGGTTATAGATACTGCTACTTTACTGGTATCTTGTCCTGATCAACAAGGTTTAGTGGCAAAAATTGCTAGTTTTATTTACTCTAACGGTGGTAATATTATTCATGCTGATCATCATACAGATTTAGAAGCAGGTTTATTTTTATCTCGTATTGAATGGCAATTACAAGGTTTTAATTTACCAAAAGACTTAATAGGTAGGGCATTTAACGCCATCGCACAACCATTAAAGGCAGATTGGCAACTACATTTTTCTGAGACAATACCAAAAGTAGCAATTTGGGTTAGTCAACAGGATCATTGTCTTTATGATTTATTATGGCGCATACAAGCAAAAGAATTAAAAGCAAAAATTGGTTTAATTATAAGTAACCATGAGAAACTTGCGTCTATTGCCGAACAATTCGGTATAGAATATCATTACTTACCTATTAATAATAGTAATAAAAAAGAGCAAGAATTAAAACAATTAGAATTACTTAAAAAAGCTGATATAGACTTAGTTATTTTAGCAAAATATATGCAAGTCTTAAGTTCAGATTTTCTGCAAAATTTTCCTAATGTAATTAATATTCATCATTCTTTTTTACCTGCTTTTATAGGGGCAAAACCTTATCATCAAGCCTATTCCAGAGGAGTAAAAATTATTGGTGCGACAGCCCATTATATCACTCAAGACTTAGATGCAGGACCAATTATTGAACAAGATGTTGTTAAAATTAGTCATAGAGATACCGTAGAAGATTTGATTAGAAAAGGAAAAGATTTAGAAAAAATTGTTTTAGCTAGAGGGGTTAGATTACATTTACAACATCGTGTTTTAGTTTATGGAAATCGTACCGTAGTTTTTGCATAACTTAGGGCGTGTCATTAATTAAGCCATGTAACGATTGCATAAATATCACAAAGAATTAACAATATTTTCAATATCTAAATCATCAATAATTCCTGCTATTAATCCAAGATAAGCTAAAGTTTTGATAGTAATTTGTTGTGTCATTTATTAACTAAAAAACCGATGATTAAACGATAAAATTATTTTAACCAATATTTTTAGACTTTTCTTTATTTACTATCATATTTAAACTTTAGAAGTATGTAATTTAATATAATTAAATAATATTGTTTATGTATCTTTGTTCCTATTCTTTTAAAATATGCGGAATGTGGGTTTTAACCTTAGTTTGAAATAAACTTTTTAAGAATCCTCATGACTTTAGCAGTCACAGTTGAATTTTACTTAAATTAGCCCTCGGATTATCTTTACTAATTTCTCTGATTTTTTCATAATATTCTTTTTCTTGAACACTGATATTATTAGGAGTGGCTAGGGCGATTTTGACTAATAAATCACCATAATCACCTTTCGTACTACTCCAACCTTTCCCCTTTAATCTTAAAGATTGCCCATGACGAATACCAGCAGGAATTTTTACTTTCACTTCACCTTCAGGAGTCGGCACGGTAATTTCAGCCCCTAAAACAGCCTCATGAGGTGAAATAGGCACTTCACACACTAATTTATCATCTTCAAATTGAAAAAAATCATGGGGTTGTAACTCAACTTTAAGATATAAGTCACCTCTTTGTTTCGAGAGAGGATTCAACTGCCCTTTTCCTCTTAATCTAATTTTAGTGCCATTTTTAGCACCTGCTGGAATCTTAACATTAACAGTCTCCGCACCTAAATTGAGTTTAGTTTCGATACCATGATAGGCTTGACTATATTTTAAATTGATAGTTTTTTCTATATCACTACCTTTAGCATTACTAAATGATTGAGATTGTGTGCCAAAACCGCCACTATTAGAAAACCCAGAAGTGCTTGTATTTCGAGGATTATTAGCAAAAGGGCGCCCTAATAAATCATTGATAAAATCATCAAAATTAGCATAATCTCCAAATTTAAAATCATTAACATTAACTTTGGTGTTGCTAGAGGTAGGATTTCCCCAAGGAGATTGTCTGCTTTCGGATTGTTGCCAATAACGCCCAAATTGATCATATTTTTGACGTTTTTCTGTATCGCCTAAAACTTCGTAGGCTTCACTAATTTCTTTAAATTTTTCTTCTGATGCTTTATTATCAGGGTTTCTATCGGGATGATATTTAACGGCTAATTTGCGAAAAGCCTTTTTGATTTCTTCAGAAGTGGAATTTTTATTCACTCCTAATACTGAATAATAATCTTTATAATCATTTGCCCCCATATTTTTCTCTCTTACTCTTATAAATTAAACATAATTATAAAATTATAATAGTTCCGATTTACATAAAAAAATTTTGGTGCGGAAAATTCTCCATGATGATGTAAAAATCTTAGAGCATTTATGATGGAAAAATATCAGTAATTCTGAGATTGAGTTTCATTATTGACGATTAATTGCTCATTAAAATAATCTGAAGTTTTACTTTGTGAAATAACTTTTCCTAATTGTGCTTCAATAGCTGCAGTGACTTCTTCACAAGATTTGCCCATAATTCCCGTCACTTTTTCTTGGACTCTACCATCAGGATAAATAATAAATTCTAATGTTTCCATAGTCATAAGATGATAATTTCCTCCTCATTAATATTAAGTTTAATAATTGTTTTACTTTTAATCTAGTTACTTTAGTAATAAACAAAAGCCAGATTTAATAATTATAACCTGACATTAGAAGAGTGACATACGCCCACGCTGACTCTACGAGTACAGACCTGGGCTTCCAAATATCGCTACTTGGATTTTCTGCTTCTTCGGGTGGTTCTAGCTGTGGATTTCTCTACAGCCCCGATACCACTTTCCCCCACAGACTTCGACACCGTTTGCCCAACGGCTAGTAATCCACGTTGTTCTATTATCATAGCGGCGGCTACGTCACGGTTGATCATAAACCCGCATTCAGGACAACTATGGATTCTTTCTTTCAAATCTTTTTTCCCTGTAAGAATATTACAATTTGGGCAAGTTTGAGATGTATAATCTTTATCAACTTTGAGAAGATATACGTCTCTTTTTTTTGCCACTAGAGTTAGAATTTCCACAAAAGCACCAAAAGCAAAGTCTAGGGAATACTTACGCAACATTTATTATGAAAAGACCTGAAAGCCTTATCAACTTTACCAACAACCTCTTAAAGAACCTGAGAAGGCACTTCTTTTAATTCAGGATTAGTCTTCTTGGCTTCCGTTAGTTGTCGCTTTTGGTAGTAATAGTCGGGATATTTTGTTTGTGCAGGAATAATATACTCACTCACCAACGA
>JAACUG010000009.1 GCA_009993045.1 Cyanobacteria bacterium CG_2015-22_32_23 | reverse complement strand
GACGGGGATTTTGAGAGTAATCTTGAAATCTAGTTAAGAGGATAAGAAACAAGAATCACCCATCATAATCTTTGATTTGATGGTGTGAGTGTCAAGATAGGATTTAGGCATATCAGACAGTTTCACAAAACTATGAATATCAAAGGTACAACAAAATTATTAGGTATTATCGGTGATCCCATCGAACATTCTAAATCACCATTAATGCAAAATGCAGCCATCGCAGCGTTAAATTTAGATTATGTCTATGTACCCTTTGAAGTGAAAAAAGAAGATTTACAGACGGTTTTTAAAGGTTTTCAGGCAATAAATTTAAGGGGTTTTAACGTTACTATTCCCCATAAAGAAAATGTTATTCCACTCTTGACAAATATAACAGAATGTGCTAATAAAATTGGTGCTGTCAATACTGTGTGGTTAACCGATGAAGGTTGGCACGGCACAAACACCGATATTGATGGTTTTATCGCTCCTCTAAAAAAGTTAAATAAAAATTGGAGTAAAATTGTTCCTCTGATTATAGGTGCAGGTGGTGCAAGTCGGGCAGTGATTGTCGGATGTGAGCAGTTGGGATGTAAAGAAATTCGAGTTATCGGACGAAATTTAGAGAAATTAGAAGTATTTAAGAATAGTTTTGCTAAAAGTAATCTTAATTGTCAAATATCGATTTATTCATGGGATAAATTAACAAACTTGATTCCTGATAGTGAATTAATCGTCAATACTACCCCCCTAGGAATGTATCCAAATATTGACAATTCACCCTTGACAAAAGAGCAAAATGATTTAATCAAAAAAGATACCATCACATATGATTTAATTTATACTCCACGCCCTACTTTATTTTTACAACAAGCCTTGAAACGGGAAGCTATTATTATTGATGGTAGTGAAATGTTAATACAACAGGGTGCGATGGCTTTTGAAATTTGGACAGGAAAAAAGCCCCCCGTTGATGTGATGCGTCAAGCCTTACTGGGTTGACAATTATAATTTTAGCCAAAGTTTTCTTTTAATTATGAATCAAATCCCTTTTGTGTAATATCATAAAGTTTGTGAATTTCCTCAATATTCATTCTTGAAATTACCCCGACAGATAAAGGCGATCGCCAATGATGATCAAAATGATCACAAGCGGCACAAGCAATCATAGCTGCATTATCAGTACAAAGTGTCAGAGGCGGAAAAAATACCTGTAAATTATGTTTATCCGCTTCCTGGGATAAATGTTGCCTTAAACCACTATTAGCCGCCACTCCACCGCCAACGGCAATTTTAGTCAAATTTAAGTCTAAACAAGCACGAATCGCTCTTTTTGTCAAGGCTTTTGCCACAGTAAATTGAAAACTAGCACACAAATCGGCAATAGGTAAATTATCCCCATTTTCCTCTTTCAATTTCGTAATTAACCTTAACATTGCTGTTTTTAAACCGCTAAAACTAGAATCATAGGGATGAAAACCTTGATTATTAGGTAAAGATACCCTACCTTCAGGGAGTATAAAAGCCTCTCGATTTCCCTCTTTTGCCAGTTTATCAATAATTGGCCCTCCCGGATAAGGTAAACCTAATAATCTCGCTACCTTATCAAAAGCCTCTCCCGCCGCATCATCACGGGTTGAGCCGATATTTTCATAAACACCACTGGCTTTGACATGAATTAAGCTAGTATGTCCTCCCGATACCAATAAACAGAGAAAAGGAGGTTCTAAATCAGGATCATTAAGATAACTAGCATAAATATGTCCTTCAAGGTGATGAATCCCTAAAAATGGCTTATTATGAACCATAGCAAGGGTTTTTGCTGCTGTCACTCCCACAATTAATGAGCCAACTAATCCTGGGGTTACTGTTCCTGCGATCGCATCAATATCGTTCCATGATAATTGAGAATCAGTTAAAGCCTTATCAATACAAGGATTAACCATTTCTAAATGTTGACGAGAAGCCAATTCAGGTACAACACCACCATATTGTTTATGTAAATCAATTTGTGACGCTATGATATTAGATAAAATATTACGATTTTTTACAATTGCGACGCTAGTTTCATCACAACTGCTTTCTACTGCTAAAATTACACTCATTAATTTAAGTAATTTGTTAAGAATAATTAATTTTCTTCTTATTACTTTACTCCATTTACTAATCACAGTAAGATCGCATTTGAAGCCATTTTTTAGCTTCATTTTTTGTAACAAAAACTTATTGTTTCAACAGAAATAAGGAAACAATTTCTATGGGAAAAATATTCAGTTTAGTATTAGCATTCGCCCTTTCATTAACTTTATGGGCAAATTTTGCACCTACCGCTAGTGCAGATTTATCTCACTTAACACCTTGTAGCGAATCTGCTGCATTTCAAGCTAAAGCCAAAAATTTCCGTAACACCACCGATGATCCTACTTCAGGTCAAAAACGTGCGGCAAGTTATGCTAAAGCACTTTGTGGTCCTGAAGGATACCCTCATTTAGTGGTTGACGGCAGATTAAGTCATGCTGGAGATTTTATTATCCCGGGTGTATTATTTCTTTATATCGCAGGTTGGATTGGTTGGGTAGGCCGTGCTTATTTAATCGCTATCCGTGCAGAAAAAGACACCGAAATGCGTGAAATTATCATTGATGTACCTCTAGCTTTCAATAAAATGTTGTTTGGATTCTTGTGGCCTTTACAAGCATTACAAGAGTTTACTTCTGGTCAATTAACAGTCAAAGATTCGGAAATTACCGTTTCTCCTCGTTAATTTTTGTTGTTCATTTTTAACTAATTATTAGGAGAAATTTTGATGAAAGATTTAACAACCTTTTTATCTACTGCCCCTGTTTTAATAACTGCTTTATTAGTTTTTACTGCTGGTTTATTAATCGAATTTAATCGTATTTATCCTGATCTTTTATCCTATCCTATGGGCTAATTTTTCAGATAAAAATATATTAATATCAAGGTATGATTTGCTTTTAAACTTTAAGCGATCATACCTTTTTAAGTAATAGCTAATGGATATTTAGCGGTAAATCTTCAGCCTTTATACTTTAACTGAGATCTTGCACCAGAACAAAAATACTTAATACTCTAAAGTAAGGTAATCAATTTTATAGCGGTTAGTATCAATTCTGAAACTCATTACTCATTACTTCTTACTCATTACTCCCCCTAACCAGTCAATGGGGTGCAAGATATGAGTTTAATATTTATTATCTTTTCCATTCTAATTCTCCGTTTCCTTTCTAATTCCTAATTCTCCGTTTCCTTTCTAATTCCTAATTACTAATTCTTAATTCTTAATAATGGCTAATTTCTTTAAATTTGAAACAGATTTTGTTGATTCTTTACGTTGTATTCCTATGATTGTTAGGTTTAAACTAGATACCTGCGGCGTAAAATTAAAACTTCATCATTGGCATAATTTTAATCAAATTGAAAGAGAATTATTAGTTAATAAACCTTGTTCAACTCCTCAAGAAATCGAAGAATATAAACAATCTATTCATAATTTAGTTTATTTAAAAATAGGAGAATATCCCAAAAATTTAGATATTAATCCTAATGCTGAATGGTTAATCTTAGAAGAAATACCTATAGAAGTACAGAAAAAAGCTCAAGAATTTAATTTAACAATTAGTATCTCTCAATGGCAAAAATTAACTAATTTACAAAGATTTGTACTGATAAAATTAAGTCATCCTAGTCATGAAAATAAAAATTTTTTACCAGCTTTAAAAGAATTTAATATCGAATATAGTAATCCTTAATGATTCTTAGCAAAATAAGCATTACAAATTCAAAGGCAAGAGACTTAAGCGTTTTGTTAAATAATAGGTAAAAAATTATTTCCTATGTTTAAATATTTCACAACTGATTTAGGATTGCTATAGTTAAACTATCTTATTCAATAGGGAAAAATTTGAGTACACCAAAAATCACTAATTAGTTATATAATGATAATAAGTTGATTCTGCAATAACCGATAACAAATAAAAAAAAGTTATCAACTCTATTGCTATAAGAGTTAATCAATCAAAAACGTCATGTTATATCAAATATTGTCTTCTCAAAGGTTAAAAAGAAAATTATGTTCAATAATGTAGGAACAGTTGATCGCATCATTCGTCTTCTTATGGCTTCAATATCAGCTTATTTCGGCTTATTTACCTATAGCGGTTCATCTTTAGGACTTGGTTTAGCTATTGCTGCTGGATTATTAACTTTTAGTGCTTTATCAGGTACTTGTTTAATGTACGGTTTATTTGGTATTAACACTCGTAATCCTCAAAAAAATTAGGAGATAACAGTGGAAAATAATTTACCCATAGAAAATAGTCCCTCCATGTCACGGCGACAATTGCTCAACTTTTTAACAGGTTCAGTTATTGCCGTAACCGCTACTGGTGCATTATACCCTGCCGTCAAATTTTTTATTCCTCCTTCCGATGTAGGAGAAGACGGCTCAATTTTAGCAAAAGATGTTCATGGTAATTTAATTCCCATAGCTCAAATTTTAGCCGAACCAGCAGGAACAAGAGCCTTAGTGGCAGGATTAGGCGGAGAACCTACTTATTTAACCGTCACTGAAGATGGTACTTTACACTCTTGGGGAATTCTCGATAATTGTACCCATTTGGGTTGTACCTTTCCTTGGAATAGTAACGAAGCTCAATTTCAATGTCCTTGTCATGGTTCACGGTATGATGCGGAAGGTCGAGTATTACGAGGGCCAGCACCCTTACCATTAAAACTAGCTCATGTTAATATAGAAGGAGATTATATTCGCCTTTCTCCATGGCTAGACAATGATCCTCGTACGGGAGAAAAACCTTGGTGGGTTTAGGTGATAGGAACTACATTATAATAATGGCTTTATCCTAATTAAACAAAATATTTCTAGTCATTATATTTTATCTGTCCCCAGCATTCCTACCATTTATTAGCAATTAATAATTTATACATACACATAATACACGTTAAAAGTTGTAGGAGTTTAAATTATGGTTAGTATCATTGAACAACGTTTACAAGTCGATCCCTCTTCACTATGGGAAAGATTTTCTCGGTGGATTACTAGCACCAATAATCGCATCTATATCGGTTGGTTTGGAGTGTTAATGATTCCCACCATGTTGGTAGCAACTATAGTCTTTATCATTGCCTTTATCGCCGCCCCCGCAGTCGATCTTGACGGTATTCGTGAACCTGTCATCGGTTCTTTATTAGGGGGGAACAATATTACCACTGCTACCATTGTGCCAACCTCTGCTGCCATTGGCTTACATTTTTATCCTCTTTGGGAAGCTAGTTCTGTGGATGAATGGCTTTACAATGGAGGTCCTTATCAGTTAATCATCTTCCATTTTCTCATCGCTGTATGGGCTTATCTCGGAAGACTTTGGGAATTGAGCGATGGCCTCGGAATGCGTCCTTGGACAGCCATTGCTTTTTCTGCTCCTGCTGGGGCGATTACTTCCATTTTATTAGTTTATCCCATTGGTCAAGGAAGTTTTGCTCAAGGAATGCCTTTAGGAATCGTTGGCACATTTAATTTTATGTTCGTAGTTCAAGCAGAGCATAATATTTTAATGCACCCATTCCATATGTTAGGAGTAGTAGGGATTTTTGGAGGTGCTTTATTGAGCGTTATGCACGGCTCTCTCGTTACTTCAAGTCTAGTAAGAGAGACTACGGAAAGAGAATCAGCGAATAAAGGTTATCAATTTGGTCAAAAAGAAACCACCTATAACTTAGTTGCCAGTCATGTGGGTTATTTAGGACGTTTATTAATTCCTTCTTTATCGTTTCGTAATAGCCGTTCTGTTCATTTCCTCTTAGCTGTTTTTCCTACCATAGGTATTTGGTTTGCAACTTTGGGTATTAGCAGTGTCGCTTTTAACCTCAATGGATTTAACTTCAATAATTCCATTTTAGATAGCAACAATCATGTCATACCTACTGACGCAGATTTAGTCAATCGTGCCAATATCGGTATCGAAACGATGAATGCACCAAATACCCATAACTTCCCTCATCTACTATAGTATTTTTTCTAAGATTTCCTGTTTTACAGGAGAAAGAAATTAGTATTTGCTTTGGCGATCGCTTTTCTGACTCCTGTTTTTTTGTAAATAAAAGGAGAATCAATAATGACACAACATAAATCAACTTGTCTCAAAAAAGGAGATCATTCAGGGCAACATAGAAACGGTATGGGTAAAAAAGTAAGACAACGAGGTATAGGTGGATCACGGTCAGAAATGACCTGTATCGGCACACTTTTAACTTTACCCATGGAAAGAATAACACCTGATTCAATGACAATATCCGCAATGGTTAAAGCAATTAATTTTGAATATCAACTTCGAGGTTTTTATGATGCTGTTATCCAAAAATTTGGGTTAATACTTCCCTTTACTAATATTTATCGTTTGCAAAATAAGCATATTGAAATGTGGAAAACATTATTCGTACTTTACGATTTAATAACTCCTGAAGATCACTTTCTAGGAAAAGAAAAAGCTCCCGAAAATCTAAAATTAGCAGTTGATATGGCCATAGAAAAACAAACGGAAAAACAAGTAATGTATGATCAATTCCTTGAATTTGTCACAGAAAAAGATTTAATAGCCGCTTTTACTAAATGTCGTGATGTTTCGCAATATAGACAAAAATCTATTTTAGAAAACTATTACAATCAAGTTAATTAGTATTTTAGACAAAATCAAAAATAATACTAAAATTTCTGATCCAAAAAGTTAATTATCCATAAATTCATAAAAACTGAATAAACATATTCCAAATTTTATTTTAGGGGTTTTGTACTATCAAAGCCCTTTTTTTAGTGAAATCTATCTGACTGCGATCTTATCCTAGATCAAAAATACTTAATAAGTAAAAGTCAAAAATTAATTTTAGTATAGTTTAAGTCAATTTTAATCCTTTTGTCTTTTGTCCAACCTTCACCAGTTAATTTTTAATCAGGTGCAAGAGCTAAATCTGAGACATTAGACTTTCTCAGAAATATGTATTCAACAAAATATCCTATCCTAAAGTGGTTTTTCCCTGTTAGCAAATTTTTTTTCAAGGAAATCTAAGATTTTTTTTCTGAATTCTAGCTCAAAGTATTGCAAAATATAGATTTTATTCTTTTTCTCTTTGTGAGTAAGTATAAATAACCATTGACATTAATCATAGTTATATAGTTATATAGAAAGGTAACAATTAATTCATATTTCTTTTAAAGTTTTTAATTTTGACTGAGAAAATTATTATAAAAATTCATATTATTCTTCAAACTTCTCCATCAAAAACAAACTTTAAAGTAAGAAAGAATGAATTACAAATTTTGTTAAACCATAAAATTCTCATGACTTTATTTGAAACTGTCTTGGGTGATAGTGACAATTATTTTTCGATTTTCAATACTGCAATCATTTTTATATATATGAGCAAATTAGTTGATGAATTAAAACAAGATATTCAATACCAACATGGCATGAATGCTTGTTTAAACTGTGGAATATGTACGGCAGTTTGTCCTGCAGCCGAAGTTTATGATTACTCTCCCAGAGAAGTTATGAACATCTGTCAAACAGAAGATGAAGAGTGGTTAATAGACTTACTCAAATCCGATAAAATCTGGTTTTGCGGACAATGCTATTCTTGTAAGCCTAGATGTCCAAGAGGTAACAGTACTGCTGATGTGATTCTTGCTTTACGACGTTTGTCTGTACGTCATGGTTATTTTGCCGAGTCTGAAAAAGGGCGACAACAGTTATTCGCTAAAAGAGTCTTCGGAGAAAATATGCTTAAACGAGGTTATACTCTCACTGCCGAAAATATTACTCCTGAACATTTTCCAGAATTAGGGGAAAATTGGGAATACTATTTTGAACACATGAAAGAAATGCGGGAATGGTGGGATGTGCCGATGGATAAAGAAAATAGTGCTGGTTCACATCGTATAATTCCTGAAAAAGACATGGATGAATTACGAAAAATTTATAAAGCAACAGGTGCAATGGAGCTTATGGAAGCGGTGGAAAAAGGCATGGAAAAGAAACTCGGTAGTAAAAAAGAAGTAGAAAAATTTTGGGATAACTGGGTAGAAACCGCCGATAGTAGAAACTACGAAATGAAACATTAATTAGGAAAAAATAACATGAAAGTAACCAGAGAAAATATTATTTGGGAAAGCCACCAAAAACACGTTCCTACCATTGATGACGAAGGTGGCAAGTTATGGGGATGTTTCCGCAGTTGTTTTTTACAAAGTGCCGCTCCTTATACTGAAGGTGTCGCTTACAAAATTCTTAAAAATGATTTGGGCATTGATTTACGAGAAGCTGCAGGACATACTTCCTGTGGGGCTATCGGTTATCACGGAGATGTTACCACCATTGAAACCCAAATGGTAGTAGCCGCTCGTAATTTCGCCGTAGCTCACGAAGAATTAGGCGTTGATAACTTATTCTCTTTTTGTGTAACTTCTTTTGCTAACTACACTGAAATGATTCATCTATGGGAAGAAGAACCAGAATTACGAGAATACACAGCAAAAATATTAAAAGAAACTACAGGCAGAGAGTTTTGGATTCCCCGTGTATCTGGTAACAGACCTTCTGTTGTTCATGCTTCTGATGTTTTTTACGCTAATCGTCATAAACTAGCCCAAAAAGCAAAATATAGCCTTAAAGGTATCAAAGCAGTTGATCATATTGGCTGTCATTACGGTAAAATTTTCCCGGGAGAAGCCATGGGAGGAGTAGAATTTCCCCAAGTATTAGTGGGTTTATTAGAGGCTTTTGGTGCAGAAATTGTGGATTACCCCGAACGTCGTCACTGTTGTGGCATGGGTTTTCGTCAATGTGCCTTTCCTGAAAATCGAGATTATACTGCCAGTAGTACTTATAAAAAATTAGCTAGTCTTAAACAAGCCCATCCTGACTGTAATTTGATTCTTACTAATTGCCCTGGTTGCACTGTATTTTTAGATGCTGAACAAGGCACAATCAAAGAAGTTTTAGAAGAAGAATTTAACGTTAGTGTTCTCGATTACGCTCAATTAACAGGATTAATGCTAGGTTATGATCCTTTTAAAGATTGTGGATTGAATGCTAAAGCCGTTGAAGTCGAGCCTTTACTCGATAAAATTGGTATTCCCTATGATAAATCTAAAACTGCCGAACAACGCAGAAGACCATTTTAATAAAGGAAGATATTTTCTGACTCTTTGAATAAAAAGTAATAAATTATTTTCCCGTCAGTGAGTTCAAATCAAATATTATCCCAAAACTTTCAAATATTCCATAGTGATTTGGATTTGATGATTTAACTTACATTTTTCTTTTTCCTCATAGATAAAATTCAAAAGTAATCAAAATGAATAATAATGTTATTGTAATTGGTGGTGGTCCTGCTGGTTTAGCCGCCGCAGGTAAATTACAAGATTTCGGTTTAGATGTGGTTTTAGTCGAAAAACAACCACACATAGGAGGACATTTAAACAAATGGTATAAAGTGTTTCCCGATTTTACAGATGCTTCAGAAATTACCGCTAATCTCACAGCAGGTTTAGGTAAAACAAGAATCTTAACTAATACTAATGTAACTTCTATTGAAGGTTCTGCACCCAACTTCCTTGTAACGACTTCCACAGGGGAAAAAATTAACGCTTCAGCTATTCTCGTTTCCACTGGTTATAAGCATTTTGATGCAACTTTAAAAGAAGAATATGGTTATGGTATTTATGATAACTGCATTACTTCTGTTGAATTAGACATGATGCTGAAAGAAAAAAATGTCAAAACTAGAGACGGTAAAATACCCAAAAAAGTCGCCATGATTCATTGTGTTGGTTCTCGTGACGAAAAGGTTAATAATAACTATTGTTCAAGGGTTTGTTGTACCAATGCTATCAAAGTAGCTATCGAGGTTAAAGAACAAAATCCAGATTGTCAGATTTTCTGTCTCTATATGGATATTCGGGTATTTGGCCGAGGTTACGAAGAATTATATCGTACTTCCCAAGAAACTCATGGGATTCAATTTTTACGAGGGCGACTCTCAGAAGCTAGTGAAAAAATGGATGGTAGCCTCTTATTACGGTTAGAAGATACTTTGACGGCTAAACCGATGCGTTTATCAGTGGACTTAATGGTGTTAATGGTAGGCATGGAAGGTAATTCAGAATTAGCCTCCGTGGCAGACTTAAAATTAGGTTGCGATCGCTTTTATGCTACAGCTCATCAACAATATTCTAATAATCATTCCCATCGAGAAGGAATTTTCCTAGGAGGGGCTGCCACAGGGCCTAAAGCCATTATGGAGTCTATCACAGACGGTAGATCAGCGGCAGCAGAAATTGCTAGTTTCGTGGCTAAAAATCAAAGAATAATCAATAACGGTCAAGTTCCTAGTTTAGTCTAAATAAGGTTTAAATAATGGTCACAAAAAATAAGAAAAAAAAATTTGTTTTTGGTTTGAAGCAAGATAGACAACTAGATGGAGATAAAATGAACTCCGATTTTATGCAAAAAGTTATTGCCGAAGGAGGAAAAGGGGCTTCTATCGCAGCTTGTATGCAGTGTGGAACTTGTAGTGGTGGTTGTACTAATATTGACGTAATGGATATGTCACCCCGTACCTTAATCCTAATGATTCAACGAGGAGAGTGGGAAAAAGTCCTCCAAAGTAATACTTTATGGATGTGTAGTTCTTGTTATATTTGTACTTCCCGTTGTCCCCGTGGAGTACGCCCCTCTGATGTCATTGAAGCAGTTAAAGTCATTGCTATTGCTCAAGGTATTCACAACGATTCCACTAAATTTAATCAAATATTTGTGGATTTAGTCCAGAAACGAGGCATTTTATTTGAACCAGAATTAATGCACAGATACGGTGGCTTACAAGCCATGATCGAACAAGCACCCCTAGGTATTCAATTAGTCTTACGAGGTAAAATGTCCCCCTTCCCAGAAACAATCAAAAATCCCCAACAATTTAATCAAGCATTACAAAAGGCGAAAAAAAATGACGGAAACAATGATTAAACCTACCACTAAATATTCTTACTACCCTGGATGTAGTTTACACACTACTGCCAAAGAGTTTGACATTTCCACGAGAATAGTCATGAAGGAATTAGGCATCGAATTGGAAGAATTACAAGACTGGTCCTGTTGTGGTGGCTCTATTGCCGCTAGTGTTTCCCATGATGTGGGTATGGCAATGGCAGGAAGAAATGTTGCCCTAGCACAAAAACAAAACCTTGACTTACTTGCCTCCTGTTCAGGATGTTACAATAAATCTGCCCGTGCCATGAAAGCATTAAAAAATCCCTCTGAAAAAGACAAAATAATGGCGATAATGTCAGATATGGGCATTGACGTGGATGATTACAATATCCGAGTGCGTAACGTAGTGGATGTATTAATCAATGATGTGGACTTTACCTCTCGTATCAAAAAACCATTAACAGGATTAAAAGTAGCTTGTTATTACGGTTGTTTATTAACTCGCCCAGCAGATATTACAGGTTGGGATTCCCCAAGATTTCCCACTTCAATGGATAGATTATCAGAAATTTGCGGTGCTCAAGTTGTGGATTTCAAATCAAAAACCAGTTGTTGTGGAGGCCCGATTTTAGTTTCAAAACAAGATGTAGCCTTTGATTTAACTAAAAAAATATTAGATGAAGCCCAGTCATTAGGTGCTGATTGTATCGTCTTAGCCTGTCCTTTATGTGATACTAACTTAGAATTACGTCAGTCTGATATTGAGAAAAAATATGGAGTTTCTTATAACTTGCCCATTATTTACATCACTGAATTAATTGGTTTAGCTATGGGTATCAAGCCCAACAAACTAGGCATAAACAAACACATCGTATCTCTAAAACCCTTATTAGAAAAAATCAAATAGGTTAAGTTTTACTCATTGGTTTTTTACCCCTAATAAAGAGAAGATTAATACTTTTATCGATAATGGAGTTGTTATTACATAGCACTTTCTTTAACTACTTATTTCGACCATATAGTTATATAATTGATAAATATAATTAATCATTATTCATACATAAATATATATTAATGGACAATCAAAGTTATTCCCATCAAATTGTGATTGTGGGCGGAGGTAGTGGAGGCATTACAACGGCTGCACAATTCTTGCTCAAAGACAAAACCCTTGATATAGCTATTATCGAACCTTCTCAAAAGCACTATTATCAACCTGGATGGACATTAGCTAGTGGTGGCTTAATCGAACCTGAAAAAATTGTTCGAGATAAAAAAGATGTCATGCCCAAAGGAGTACATTGGATTAAAGACTATGTAACTACATTTAACCCTAATGAGAACTCTTTAACTACTAAACAAGGCACAACAGTTAAATATCAATATTTAATATTATCTCCCGGAGGACAACTTAACTTAAACTTAATTAAAGGCTTGAAAGAAACCCTCGGAAAAAATGGCGTTACTAGCAATTATGCTGGTTTAGGGTTTTATAGTTGGGAATTAATTAAAAATTTTAAAGGCGGTACAGCTATCTTTACATATCCTGCTACAGCTATAAAATGCGGTGGAGCAGCACAAAAAGTAATGTATATGGCAGATGCAACCTTTAAAAGTAAAAGCGGTGTTGGGGTTAACTCTAAAGTAATGTTTTGCACAGCGGGTACAAGAATGTTTGGAGTAAAAGAATATTCAGACGTACTCAATGAAGTAGTAGAAAGACAAGGTATAGAAACTAAATATCAACATAATCTCAAGGAAATTAAAGCTGACACCAAAGAGGCAATTTTTGATGTTACCACCGAGAATGGCATAGAAGAAGTAACAATTAAATACGATATTCTTCATGTAGCACCTCCTATGAGTGCCCCTGACTTTATCAAAGAAAGTCCCTTTGCAGAAAAAAATGGAGATGGTGGAGGATGGGTTGAAGTTGATAAATATACCTTACAACATAAACGTTATTCTAATGTCTTTGGCTTGGGTGATGCTTCTTCTCTACCTACCTCAAAAACTGCCGCAGCAGTAAGAGGGCAAGTACCTGTCGTCGTCGAAAATTTACTAGCCTTAATGAAATCCCAACCTTTAACGGCAAACTATGACGGCTATACCTGTTGCCCTATTATTACCAGTTATCACTCGGTGGTATTAGCGGAATTTGATTATGAAGGAAAACCCATTTCCTCGTTTTTTATTAACCTAGCTAAAGAGCGATATAGTATGTTTTTGGTAAAACGTTATCTATTGCCTTGGTTATATTGGAATCGTATGTTAAAAGGAAAACCCTTTGAAACAGCTATTTTCAAAAAATTAGGTTTACTCTAAAATTTGTTTTATAAATTGTTATGGGATTGATTACATGAATCGACAGAGTCAATATCTTTCCCAATTTCAGACGCAAGACGACTCAACATTGACTGTTGACGATTTTTAATCATTTTATGATGACGTATCATTAATGTACGAGCTTGTTTTTGAGTATCCATATATTTTTCTCCTAAATTCTTTTTAGATACTCCCTTATCTTAGATAAACTTCTGTATAAATTGTTACTAAAACCAAAATTATTAACAAAACTTAAGATTTATCGACAAATTATCATAAAGCAACATTAGACTTCTTGCAGAAGTTGAGTAATGAGTAATGAGTAATGAGTAAGGAGTAATGAGTTAAGAAATCAACACTTTCCACCTTAAAATAGATTTTACTTTTTATTTTGCAAGAGGTCTATTAAATTATTCATGGGGAAAAATAAAGTAATATTTTGAAATGATTATCAATACGATTTTCTCTTAACTTCTAAATATAATCTTTCTAAGAGTTGACAAAATATTAAAAAAAAAAGTAATTTTTACGGTTATTCCTTCTTTTTGCGTTAAGCTCTTGAGAACATTAAACTTAAAAAAGTTTACGAATCTTAATATTATTCTTATTTTTTACTATGATGATTCCCTGTTTCTGTTTTGACTTTGAAACTTCCCCCCCAACTACCCATCCTATTAATGAAGAAGTTGTAGCAAAGGCTATCGCTAATGTGGTAGAGTCCGCACGTTATCAAGGACAATCTTTAGATGATTTAGTGGCAGAAGTTTTACAAGATGATCCGATATTAGATCAAGTACAAAGACAATGGTTGAGTAAAATAGTAACTCAGGCATGGAGGAGTTTACCATAATTCTTTGATTGCCCATATCAAATCTTAACAAAGAATCACGGTGAATAATAGACAGTTTTTTCAAAAAATCAGAATTTTAGATCCATTATCAGGTATTGATCAAATTAGTGATGTATTGTTAGATCAAGGCATCATTACCCACATTGAAGATAATATTATATTAGATAATGAGCAAACTAAGGTTATAGATGGCACGGGTTTAATTTTAGCGACGGGATTAGTAGATTTATACAGTAGCAGTGGTGAACCGGGATATGAAGAAAGAGAAACCCTTAAAAGTTTAAGTGAAGCATCCATTGCTGGAGGTTTTACGAGGGTAGGAATTTTACCCCAGACTAATCCGGTTATAGATAATTCTAGTATGGTGTCATGGATAAAGTCAAAAACAGCCCATAGTTTAACTAAGTTTTATATTTGGGGGGGGTTAACTCAAAATTTAGAAGGTATTGCCATCGCACAGTTAGGAGAATTAGCACAAGCTGGGGTAATTGGTTTTACCGATAATCGTCCTCATGGTAATTTACAATTGATCAGAAAATTATTAGAGTATGCACAACCTTTTAATTTACCAGTCGCTTTAGTGCCTACTAATGTACAATTAAGAGGCAGTGGAGTTCTAAGAGAAAGTCCTACTTCTATTCGTCTTGGTTTAGTGGGTAATCCTGAAATTGCAGAAACCGTCGCCATTGCTTCTATTTTAGAAATAGTGTCCTTAACCAAAACTCCCGTACATTTAATGCGCATCTCAACGGCACGAGGAGTACAATTAATTCAACAAGCCAAAGAAAATAATTTACCTGTTACCGCTAGTGTCAATTGGCATCATTTACTTTTAAATAGCGAAACCGTAGCTAGTTATAATCCTAATTTGAGATTTGAACCTCCTTTAGGTACAGAAATTGATCGATTAGCCTTAATAAAGGGTATCAAAAATAATATTATAGATGTTATTGCAGTGGATCATAGTCCTTATACTTATGAAGAAAAAACTGTTGCCTTTGCTCAAGCACCTACAGGAGCGATAGGATTAGAGTTAGCATTACCTTTATTATGGGAAAATCTCGTTATTACAAAGCATTTATCACCTATAGAATTATGGCGTAGTTTAAGTGTTAATCCCTTAAAATGTTTAAATCAAGAACCCATTAAGCTACAAGTCGGACAACCAGCGGAGTTAGTCTTATTTTCACCACAACAATCATGGGAAGTAAAATCTTCTCAATTAAAATCTTTATCTTCCAATACTTACTGGTTAGATAAACAGATAAAAGGTACAATTATTGATTTTTAATGTTTCTATCTCTGAGATCTTGCACCAGAACAAAAATACTTAATACTCTAAAGTGAGGTAATCAATTTTATAGCAGTTAGTATCAATTCTGAAACTGTTACAGTCGAACGAGAAGTCACCCTCTCGCACTCTGCTTCAAAACTGTATGTGCGACTTTCACCGCATACAGCTCCTAAATAACAAAGCTCTTGACATGAGCAGAAATTAATGTATTTCCTTGTTTGATGAGTTTTCACTCCTATATCTTTTACCTCAAAAAGGGTTCAAAAGCATAAAATACAATTACTCATCCCCAAACATCCTTGTTATCCGCTTCTTGTCTGCATATCTCTGGAATTACCCAGAGCATTTGCTTTTAGAAGCATCCTCTCCCTTTAATGGCTTACGGATGGTTTCCTACTATCTTATTTATAGAGCCACTAAGGGTTACTTCGTTCCCAATCATCATTGATTAAACTGTTAGGATGATGCTATCCACCGAGAACTGTGTGGGATACTTGTAAATAACGTAATGAAATTATTTACCCTAGTTCCATTAACATTTTGTTTATAGCTTATCAGCCTGTTTAGCTATTTGTAATTAACGATGGTTCAAATACACCTTGACTTTCGCTATCCATAAGTTCTTGCTCGACGGGTTTCCAATTGTAGGCTATCAGATACCGCCTTCTCTCCTCCCTCATCACCAAAAAATTACCATTTTTTCAGCAACAGGAGATGCTTTCACTCCAAGTATCAAGAGGGTAGGACTTACACCTACATGATGATTAAGTTGTCAATGTACTAA
>JAACUG010000077.1 GCA_009993045.1 Cyanobacteria bacterium CG_2015-22_32_23 | reverse complement strand
CATATCGTCGATGACCATTAGCGGTACGTTCAGGAATTAAAATCCCTTCAGTTTCCCACCTTCTCAGTGTTGAGGTACTAACACCTTTTAGTTTTGAAGCTTCAGAAATAGATAATTTACTCATTACTAGAGTTTAGCTTAATAAATGAGTAAGTTTAAGACGATTTAAGTAACTTTTTGTTAACTGTTAAAAGCCCTCCAAATTGAAGGTAAAAAGGCTTAATTATTATAGCTTTTTATCTATAAATAAACTTTTATCTATCATTAATTATCAATGTAAATTGGTCAAGAATAAAGTAAACATATAATTAATTTTTAGAACTTACTTATGATATTGATCATTGCCTTTAATCAAAAATTAAAACTTTAGAGACTACTATCTATCTCAATACTGCTCGGTTAAGGAATTTATAATTGTCGGTTAGGATAGGGCAAAGGGCAAGGGGCAAAGGGCAAAGGGTAAGAACTTCATTGAAATTTTAATTCTTAATTCTAAATTACCCTCACCAAAACGTTTTCGACACTAACCGAGCAGTATTGCTATCTATCTAAAATAACAAAGTATTTTTTTGCAGTCTTTGAATAGTAACAACATCGGTTAAATTATATTGTAAAGGTGTAATAGTAATATAATTTTCTTGATTAGCTTGAACATCGGTGGGTAAATCAGGAGGTAAGTAAATATGTTCTGGTTGTTCCACTTCTTCGACTAATTCCCCTGCTAACCAATAATAACTTCTACCTCTAGGATCTAGTCTTTCTTGGAAATTTTCAATATACCGCCGAATACCTTGACGAGTAATTTTGACTCCGATAATATCCGATTCGGGTACAGGAGGAATATTTACATTCAGTAACGTCGCTTCAGGTAAAGGATTTTCGGTTAATTGCTGGATTAACTTTACGGCATAATTAGCAGAAGGTTGAAACTCTTTTTTCGTAAAACTGGCTAAACTCAAGGCAATACTTGTAATACCGTCTATTGTGCCTTCCATAGCGGCGGAAACCGTACCTGAATATAATATATCAGTGCCTAAATTAGAGCCTTGATTGATACCAGACAATACAAAGTCAGGTTTCTCTTGAAGTATGGCACTTAAGCCTAATTTAACACAATCTGAGGGAGTACCTGAACATGACCAAGCTGTAACTTTTGGACTAAAAATTCCTTCAATAATATCTGCACGAATAGGATGATGAAGGGTTAAACCATGACCAGTAGCGGATCTTTCTCGATCTGGTGCTACTACTGTAACTTTATGTCCCTGAGAAGCTATGGTATTAGCTAGAGTACGAATACCGAGGGCAAAAATGCCATCATCGTTACTAATTAAAATGTGCATTTTTCTTTAAGTAATAAGTAAAAAAAGAGCTAATAAATTTTTAAAATTGTTAATTGCTAATTATTAATTATTAATTATTAAAGTGTTTTTTCTGCTTTTATCATTCTTTCATAACATAACCATCCTAAAAATATCATAGTAATAGCAAAGATAGTGAGGAAAAAAAAATGACCTTTAATTTCATCAAAATATTTTCCTTTTCCCCAAACATCAATTAAAGCCTCATTCATATGAAAAATCGGATTAAATTGAGCGATCGCTAACATTTTTTTAGAGAATAAAGAACTAGGGAAAAAAGTCCCTCCAATAATTAATAATGGTACGCCAAAAGTCGCCACAATAGCATTAACATCTTCTGTTCTTTTTGCTAATTGAGTACCTAAAATAAAACCTAAACCAACATAACTAATAATGCTTAAAAAGATGATTATTAAACCCAAAATAATTGAACCAGCCATGGATTTACCGTTAATAAAAAGTACACTATAAACTAAAATAGTTTGCAAAATACCAATAACACAGTGAGCGAAAAAAATCCCTAAAAAATAAGAAACTCCACGAAGGGGAGAAATAAATAAACGTTTCAGGGTTTTTTGTTCTCTTTCACCCACAATAGTAGCAATACAACCGCCTAAACAACTAAAAAATAAAGCCGCACCTACGAGGCTAGAGGGAGCAGAAATTTTCATGGCTAAAGCCGTGGTTATTTTAGCTCTTTCGGCGATAATATAACTATTAATTAATAGAATAAAGATAGGAAAAATTATCCAAAATATTAAACTTCTTTTCCTTCTAAATAATTCTGTTAATATTCTTTGAGTTACTGCTAAAGTTTGATTAAAGTATTCCATTTTTTTTGAGTATTTAACCCATAGTAAAAAATTGTTTTCAGTGTTTTTTTAGTCTTTAATTATTAAATTATCTTTGAGAATCTCGCCGCCCTAAATCATAAACAGCACAGGCAATACAAGCTAAAATTCCCACACTGATTAACCAACTTTTACCTAGGGCAATTTCTACTACTAAATTACAAATAATAGCAATAATAAAAAAAGGAATAATACTGGTTAAAGAAGCTAAAAAAACGTTTTGAGATTCCCTTTGAGTGGGGTTAAATACTTTTTCATTAGTAAAAATGAAATTTTGTGCATAATTAAATCCTCGATTTAAGCCGTCAATAATCGATTCTCTTAAAGAAGCAAAACTAATATATAAGGCTAAACACCAGAGACAACTGCCCACGATAGTACTACGACTTATTTCCCAAGAAAAAAACTCCATGATGATTAATTTAATAAATTTTGTTAAGAATATATAGTAATCTTAAAATAATGTGTGAGTGATTAAAGATAAAAAAACAAATTTGTAAATTTTACTATAGCGATAAAGTTAATAGCTAATAGCTTTACAATAACTAGAGTTCGAGATTAAAAATTTTTTAAAATAAGAGCTATAGATTAATAAGTGTTCAAATTTTAAGGAAGAAAAATAAGTAAAATGTGTAATTCTTTGATGATGAGAAGAAGTAGAAATCATCTTAATTGTGATCAAAAATTTATCATCTCAAACCATTGAAAATAGTTATCATTAAGTTATACTTGAGAAAATTAGTGGCTAATAACGGTCATAATTTCTTTGATCAATATATTAGATCTAGCATTTTTTACGAAAATACTTATTAGAGAAACGAAAAAAAAATCAGTTTTACCATAGTTTAAATAAATTCTTTTTATTATCTCCTCTATTACGACTCTAATTAGTATATTTTATTGTTAATGCAAAATCTCAATTAATACCCACCAAAAAATTTTAGCTTTCTAATTCATTAATTGTTTAGAGTTGAAACTTCTTAAAAGAATGTCTATGATTACCAGCGAACAAGCCAATCAACACCAAAAACTATATAAACAAGCACTTCTGCGTCTTGGAGAAATGTTAAAAGTCTTGAAAGAAGGAGATAGTAGTCGTAATCGAGAAACTTTAAAATCACATTGCGATTACTTATCAGTTCAAGGAAAAAAACAAAACCTTTTTGGTTGGGTTGAGATAATGGAAACAGCAAAAATAGCCATTGTCAAACCAGAAAATGATTATAACTCTACAACTAAACTAATTATTAAAGAAATAAAAAACGCTGGGGAATATTTACTCAAAAATGAAATTAACTCTATTTGTGTTGGCGAGACGTTACGAAGTTTAGCACCTCAATCTCGTGCTAGATTAATGGATTTAGAAACAATTTATGGTGAAATAAAAGTACCCATTGAAGAAGTTTATAATTCTAAAAATACTCTTGAAAGAGATTTATGGCGAGAAACCCAAATTGATTCTAATTTTTCTCCGCCAAACCTAACAGACGAAACAAAGATTTCTGATGATGATGATAGCGATATATTGACGGATTTAGGTATATCTGATGATGATAGCTTATTAGACGATTGGCTAGAAGATGATTCTTTTGCCGATGAAAATCAACAAGTTAGTTCGGTATTTTTAAGTGAACAAGATTTTGTAACTAACTCTAGTCGTCCAGAGAATACAGATGATATTAGTAATATTTTTAATGAGCAAAATAGTGAGAATATCAAAATTGATCCATGGCAGAAAGAGGGAGAAGAAGATTATTCCCAAGATTGGGATTTTCTCTCCGATGACGATTCCAATACTTTATCTTTAGGTAATATTGACAATGATGAGATTTCTGAAGATTTCTCACAATTATTTCAAGATAACAATTCTTATGATTCCTCTGTACCAAATTATAAAAATACTTTTATTCAAGAAAATGCTGATCTTGATGATTTAGATAATTTATTTAATGATGTTGCTAGAAGTACAGTTATTATCGATGATCCTCAATCAGAATTAGAAGGAGTATTAAAAAATCTTGATGATTTAGAAGTAGAAGACGATTTTCCTAGTACTGGAAGTGTTAATACTTATCAAATTCTACAGCCTCTTAAACAAAAATCTCCTCCTATTATTTTTTATGAAGATTTTGAGGAAGTTCATACTTTACTTTCTAGTAATATCTCATGGTTAGAACAAGATCAATTTGAAGATTTACAATCTATTATTGGTAACTCCTTAATCAATTATTATGAAGAACAAAGCGAATTAGAAAGATTAGTTAATTCAGCCACTCTCAAAATAGAAGAAGTCAATTGGCAACATTTAGCGAATATTATTGAAGATTTACCAGATATAATCATTACTTCCCATAAAACTAAAACTTTAACAAGTACGAATGAACTAAATTCTGTTGATTCTGCCTTAAGTGATTTAGATCAATTATTGGCAGAAAGTGACGGACAAACTAACGGTAGTAGGAAAAAATGGATTAAACCTGCTGGAAACAATGCTAACAGTCAAGGGAAAGTATTTGAACAGAGTATGAGGGTGTCTGTTAAACAACTAGATAACCTTAATAATCTCATTGGAGAAATGGTAGTTCGTCGTAATCGCTTAGAAGAAGATCAAGAAAAATTAAGACAGTTTTTAGATAATCTTTTATCCCATGTTCAAAATTTAAGTGATGTGGGTGCAAGAATGCAAGATACCTATGAAAGAAGTCTTCTTGAAGGTGCATTGATCGATAGTCGTAAACGAAATGAGGCAACGGTAAAAGCTCAATTAGCAAGGGGTGAAGGTAGATCGGAAGGAACTTATTTTGGACGCAATATTGATATTAACAATGATGATAATCAAAAGTTTCAACCCCCCGAATTAGATGAATTAGAATTAGATCGTTTTACAGGATTTCATTTACTGGCTCAAGATATTTTAGAGTTAATTGTACGGGTAAGAGAATCAACTTCTGATATTCAATTCCTTGTGGACGAAACAGATCAATTAGGGAGAAATTTACGACAGGTAACAACACAGCTACAAGAAGAGATCAATAAGTCTCGCATGGTATCTTTTTCTCAAAATGCCGATCGCCTTCCTTTACCGATTCGGAAAATTGCAGAAGGTTACGATAAGCAAGTACAACTAAAAATTGAGGGTAGAGAGGTATTAATTGATAAAATGATCCTTGAACATTTATGGGATCCTCTTTTACAAATTACGAAAAATTGTATCACTCATGGTATTGAATTACCCCAAGAAAGAGAAGAAATGGGTAAACCGAGCATTGGTACTATTACCGTGAGAGCTTTTTTACAAGGGCCACAAACGGTGATCTCTATCTCTGATGATGGCGCTGGAATTGATCCTCAAAAAATTAAGAAAAAAGCCATTCAAAATAAACTTATTACTCCAGCACAAGCGGCTAATCTCAAAGACAAAGAAACTTATGACTTTTTATTTAACGCTGGTTTCACCACTAAAGAAAAAGCTGATAGTCACGCTGGAAGAGGTGTTGGTTTAGACATTGTACGAACCAAACTCAATGAAATTAGAGGTAGTGTTACCGTTGATTCTACCCCCGGATTGGGAACTACTTTCACCATTCGTTTACCTTTAACCCTGAGTATCGGGAAAGCCTTATGTTGTATGAATAATAATGCTCGTATCGCTTTTCCCATTGACGGAATTGAAGATACTAAGGACTATTCAGCCAATGAAATTAAAATTAATGCACAAGGACAAAAATGTATTCTTTGGAAAAATACGTTATTACCTTTCCGTCCTCTGAGTACTTTAATGAATTATAATCGTCAGATAACTCGTAGTATTATTTATACCAATAACCAAGACGAAGAAACTATCCCTATTGTGATCTTAAGGGGTGGTAACAATTTATTAGCTATTCAAGTGGATCAAGTATTAGGACAAGAAGAAATCGTTATTAAACAAATTTCTGGCCCTTTACCTAAGCCTAAAGGTATTGCTGGTGCAACGGTTCGCAGTGATGGAATTGTTATGGCTATTGGTGATGTTATCGAACTTATTGAAATTGCACAAGGTAATTTAAGTACGAAAGTTAACGTTAATTTACCAAATCAGTTTCATGGCGATCGCACGGTAGCAGAACAGACTCAAACTCAACCTTTGGTGTTAATCGTTGATGACTCAATCACCGTAAGGGAAATGTTATCCATCAGTTTCAAAAAAGCGAATTATCGAGTAGAACAAGCAAGAGACGGACAAGAAGCATGGCAAAAACTACAATCAGGGCTACCTTGTGATCTTGTGTTTTGTGACATTGAAATGCCAAGAATGAACGGGTTAGAATTGTTACAACATATGCAAGAAGATCCCTTATTATCAAATATTCCTGTGGCGATTCTGTCTTCTCGTGGTGCAGAAAAACATCAACGAATTGCGGCAGAATTGGGGGCTTCAGCTTATTTGATTAAACCTTATGTGGAAAAAGATTTAATTGACTCGGCAAAAAGAATGGTAGAAGGAGAAGTATTATTACCAGGTAGTAAAAAAATCCCGAAACTAAAAGTTAATAAATCTACTATTTCTGGTCAAGACAATAATAATTCAAAAAATAACAAAAAACTTAAATCCTCACCAATGGTATTAATTATTGATGATTCAGTGGTGGTAAGAGAAATGTTATCCATGACTTTTAAAAAAGCAGGTTATCAAGTCGAACAAGCACGAGATGGACAAGACGCATGGGATAAAGTAGTAGAAGGTTTACCCTGTGATTTGTTACTATGTGATATTGAAATGCCTCGCATGAATGGTTTAGAATTACTAGCGAAAATGCAACAAGATGATAAATTATCAAAATTACCCGTAGCGATGGTAACATCTCGTGGTGCGGAAAAACATCGTAAAATTGCGGCGGATTTAGGTGCAAAAGCCTATTTTACTAAACCTTATTTAGAAGAAGAGTTATTAAATGCTGCTAAAAAATTAATCAAAGGCGAAGTTCTTTTATAACCAATAATTCAATAACTTGTCTTTCTAGTCAAAGAAATTATTAAAATGCTAACCATTAATTTTGGTACAATAAAATTTGTGGTATGTGAATTATTATTTTATTAAAAATGGCGACTCAGGAATTAGAAACGAAACCTCAAGGAAAAAATGAAGATTATTGGGATGAAATTCCTAATCAGGGCGAAATGTCTTTTTTTGATCACCTTGAAGAATTACGACAACGTATTTTTATAAGTATAATTGCCATGTTAGTAGGTGCAATATCTTGTTTCTTTTTTGTCAAACAAATTGTCGCATGGCTAGAAATTCCTGCAGGAGACGTGAAATTTTTACAATTAGCACCAGGTGAATTTTTCTTTGTTTCCATTCAAGTGGCAGGTTATACGGGAATTTTACTTTCTGCACCCGTTATTTTATATCAAATTATTCAGTTTGTCTTACCCGGATTAACTCGTAAAGAAAGACGTACTCTTGCACCTGTAGTATTTGGCTCAAGTATTCTTTTTTTCGCTGGTTTAGCTTTTGCTTACTATCTTTTAATTCCTGCTGCGTTAAACTTTTTTATTAATTATGGTGGCGATGTTGTTGAACAATTATGGTCTATTGATAAATATTTTAAGTTTATATTATTATTAATGTTTTCAACGGGTTTAGCCTTTCAAATTCCCGTTATTCAACTACTTTTAGGCACATTAAACCTAGTTTCTTCTCAACAAATGTTCTCTGCATGGCGTATTGTGGTTTTAGGAGCAATGATTTTGGGTGCAGTATTAACTCCTTCAACAGATCCCCTTACTCAATCTCTCCTCGGTGGTGCAGTTTTAGCGTTATATTTTGGTGGGGTAGGAGTAGTTAAACTTACAGGAAAATAAACAATTGATAATCAAAAATTAACCACTATTAATCATCAATTATCAATCATTTTTACCTATTTTTTGATCTTTTTAGCCATGTTACGGAACATATCCATATTGGTGTCAGTTTTAGTACTAATTTTAGGTGTAAAAGAATCATTTTCACTGTTATTAGTAGTAGATTTTGGTCTAATTACTTCCTTAGAATCTTTTTTCGCTATTTTTTCTGAAGATACTTCTTGGATTAATTCTCCACCTTCACTATTGGTTAAAGTTTTGGGAAAAGTTCTTCTAGTAGTTTTAGAAGTACGCATATAATCAATATCTCCGAAAGTCTTAGCTTGATCAGGATCTAAAAAATAAGCATCTTCTACTTTCTTACTTTTTTTACCAAATAAACCAAATAAACCTGCCATTAGATTATTTCTCCTTATCAGTTTGTTAACTTTTATTGTTTTGATTATTAAAAATAATAACAGATTGTTACATTTCTGAGAATGTTTTTCCTCGATCAATTTAATCTTTCTTTGACAATTAAGTATAATATTTACATTTAAGAAACATAAAATAATGTATTAATATATAATTATTTGAGTGAATCATAAAATTTTTAGTGGAATAGGGAGATAGTAAATAGTCTTCCCAGTTATTTAGCCGTCAGTAAGTATTTTTTTTCTACATCGTGAATAACGTTAACTAAATCCGAAAAATGATGCAGTTTGAAAGAAAATAAAACTAACTAACCATGCAAAAACAAAAGAGAAAATCACTGAAAATGATGTATATTTCCAAGATTTAGACTCATTAAACATTGTCGCTAAGGTTGTTAAACAAGGAGTATAAAGCAAACAAAATAAGCAAAAACTATAAGCCTGTACCCAAGTTACCGTTGAACCAATATAATTACTAAGATTAGTTGCATCCATACCATAAATTACTGGGAATGCTCCTACCACAACTTCTTTGGCAATAAAACCAAAAAGTAATGATAATGTTAGATAAGGATCAATACCGATGGGTTGCATTATTGGACTTAAAAAGTTTCCTAATTGTCCTCCAAATGTATCTAATCCTGTTGTGCCTAATGGTAAATTAGTTAAAAACCATACCGCTACACATCCTAAGATAATAAATCCTGATGCTCTTTGAAGGAAGTGCAAAACTTCTCCCCAACCTCGATTAATTACTTGTTTTAAGGTAGGAAAACGATAGGGTGGTAATTCTAGTACAAATGGTTCTTTATTTTTAAACTGTCCTTTTAATAAAAAAGCGGCTACTAAAGCAGCTACAAAACTTAAAATATATAAGGAAAATAAAACTGTTGCACCTTTTTGATTCGGAAATGTGGCTGCAATCAGAAAAATAAATACTTGTAATCTTGCTGAACAAAGAGAAAAAGTTATTACTAACATGGTTAATAACCTTAATCCTTGCGATCGCATAATTCTTGTCCCCATTAAAGCAGGAACATTACAACCAAAACCCATCATTTGTAAAACAAAACTGCGTCCATCTAAACCTAATTGACTCATTAAAGCGTCCATTAAATAGGCAGATCTTGAAAGATAACCGCTATCTTCTAAAATAGCCATAACAATAAAAAATAAGACAATTAGGGGTATAAAAGAAGCCACCGTTGCCAATCCATTCCATATACCATTAATAATAAAATCTTGAATTAATAAAGGAAAAGGTTTTAAAAGGGATTCAAGTAAATAAATTTGCAAAAAATTGGTAAAATTTCCCATTAAATCCATACTAGGAAGTCCGATATTCCATACTATTTGAAAAACGAGAAACATTCCTAAAAAAAATAAAGGTAATCCTAAAATAGGATGTAGTAAAATACTATCTACTTTAAAGGTAAAAGTTTTAAGAAAATTAGAAGGCATAATGACTGTACCTCCTAATATCTGATCTATTTTTTCAGGTAAAACTGCTCCTATTTTTAATAATTGATCCGTTAAATTATTAATTTGAAAACTATAATTATTTTCCTTTATTTTTTTGACTATTTGTTCATAAACTCTTTGATAGTTTTGACCATATTTTGCACTCATTAAAAAAGTAGGTATTTCTAAACGCTGAGATAATTCATCAACCTCAATTTTGACACCATAATGTTTAGCTTCATCAGCCATATTTAAAACTAAAATTGCAGGAAAACCTAACGCTTTTATTTGTAAAACTAAGCGAATTTGTCTATCAATTTGAGTAGCATTAACAATAATAATAACTAAATCTACTGCAAACTTTTCAAGGAAATTTTGGACAACTTTTTCATCTTCTGAAAAGCCATTAAGATCATAAATACCGGGTAAATCGATAAATTCCGTCGTTTCATCTTCAATTTTGACTCTAGCTTGTAGTAAATCAACAGTAATTCCAGCCCAATTACCTACAAAAGCATTACCCCCTGTTAATCGATTAAAAAAGGTTGATTTACCTGTATTCGGCATTCCTAATAAAGCAACTCTTTTATGAGGATTAATATTTTTACCAACAGTTTTAGGTTGATGACAATTCATTTTTGATACTTTCGTGTAATTATTAATAATTCTTGTTATTCAATACTTTGAAGAAGAATAATTTTTGCCTCTTGATGACGAATAGCAATTTCTGTAGTTGATCCCACTCTAACGTGTAATGGACCACCAAACCATGCTTGTCTTAAAACCATAATAGGTTTATTAGGAATTATTCCTATTGCTTCTAAACGGTTAATGAGATGATGATTATGACTTAATTTTTCAATTTCTTTGACAAAGGCTAATTTTCTAGGTTTTAGTTTAGATAAATTCATGGGAAGATTATTAAATATTTTTCTCAATTATATTTTATTGCATATTATTCTCAAAAGCATCTTCAATCGTAACATTTTTTAATGTTTTTTTCCTCTGGAAAAAGTGACGTAATTGTCTGAATCGATGAATAGACAAGCAAAATCTGACAATCATGTAAATAGACGATTTTTCTATTAAAACTGATTTAATTTTTTTAGAGATGCTTTAATAAAGTAATTAGATTAATTATTTTTTTTCTGGTTAAGATAATACAGCTCTTTTTTTGTATTGTCATTACTGATTTTTACTACCATCTGGCATAATTGCACCTTGTAAATTAACATTTTTAAGAATTGTACCTGTAATATCTGCACCTTCTAAGTTAGCATTAACTAATATTGCCCCTGTTAAATCAGCATAGCTTAAATCACTACCACATAAACTAGCGTTTGTCAAGTCTGTAGGTAAGTTTTTATATTTAATTCCCATACTTAAATTCGCACGACAAAGTTTTGCACCATTGAGATTTGCCTGATAAAGTAAAGCATGAGAAAGATTTGCGTAACTTAAATTAGCATTACTAAAATTTGCTTGTGTTAAATTGGTTTGTTGCTCTGAATTAGGGCGAAAATCTCCATCAATGATGATACTATTAGATAAATTGGCACTGGTTAAATTAGCACCACAGAAAATAGTTTTAATTAAATTGGCTTTTTCTAGGTTGGTTTTGATGAGTTTTGCACTACTTAAATCTGCATCTCGTAATAATACTTGAAACAACATCGCTTCACTTAAATCTGTACCCCATAATATAGCTTCACTCAAGTCTGCTTCAGTAAAATTACTATGGCGAAAATTTGTACGCCCTAATCTAGCTTGTCGTAAATCACTACGGGAAAAATCAGAGGAGGATAAATTCTCTTTCAAGATTTCTGCTTCGAGGAGTTTAACTTGTGCAAAATTTCTTTCTCCTTCTTGATATGCTTTTAATATTTCTGAGATTTCCATATTGATTTAAGTTTAAAATTGCGATGTACTTTTACAAATTATATAATTTTTTGTGATATTTTTTTACCTAGAAAATAAGTTTACTTTACGTCAATTTTATTGATCAATTTTGCCATAAAAAAGATTAGATTTTTAGCTATTTTTTAGAGGAGAATTTAATAACATAGAAAATCTTAAATTACCTAAAAGAAGGTTTCCCCCAAATTACTGTTTCTCTCGTATAAATTACCATACCCGGTTTAGCACCTTTTGGTTTATATACATAGCTAGGTTTTGTGAAAATTACAGGTACTTGATCACTTTCTCTTCCTTGACTATAATAAGCAGTTAAATTAGCAGTAAATTGTAAATCTTGATCATCAGGAATGTCACCTGCATTCAAACGTAATAAAACATGAGCTCCTGAAATTTCTTGGGCATGAAACCATAAGTCATAATCCGTAGCTGTGCGAGAAGTTAGTATGTCATTTTGACGATTATTACGCCCAATTAAAACTTCATAACCTGATGGAGTTTGATATTTTCTAGGGTGAGATTCTTCTACATTATTATTTCCTCGATATTGACTATCTTCGATATATTTTTGACTAATTAATTCGGCTTTTATTTCTTGCAACGTTATTAAATCTTCTGTTTCTTGATAATCTAATTGACTTAAAATTGTACTTATTTGCTGTAAATAATTAACTTCAGATTTTACTTCTTCTAATAAAGGTTTTACAACTAATTTTGCTCGTTTTAATTTCTGATTTTGTTTATATAAATTTTGAGCATTTTGAATCATATTTTTATCTGGTGCAAGACTAATTTTTATGGGTTTATTAGTGGTAAAATCATTTAATATTATTTCTTTCATTCCTGCTTTCCATTTATGTAAATAAGCCATTAATAAATCAGCTTTATTACTATACATTTCGCATTTATCCGAATCATTTAACTTATTTTGATATTTATCTCTTTTTATAATTAACTTAGTTAAAATATTTTTTATTTTTTGCTGTAATTGTTGCTTTAATTGATTAAAGTTTTCTTGATAAATTTGTTGATTATAATAATCATTTAAAATTTTATGTAAATCTTGATTATTATTCGTTTCAGCTAAAACCGTATAACCTTGAGTTGTTTTACTAAAATTAAAAGTTTTATTTTCAATAACTTGTAACCAAGATTGCCAATTTTTATATAATTTTTCCCATTCTTCTTGAGTTAATTCTTGATTAGATTTTATTGCTAAAATTGCTGATTGATTTAATAAATATTGAGCAATAATTGGGCTAACCCCTTGATAAGTTTTAATTAATTGTTTATCAATTCTTCCCGGAATTAAACTTACTTTTTCCCTCCATTTTTCCATAGATTCTAATAATTTGGGAATTTCCCCTGTTAAAGCAGGAGGTAATTGATAAAATTGGCTAGTTTCTACAGTGCGCAAACTAGATTTATTAGAGGTAATTTGTTTGGCGACGGTAATAATTTGATTGTCAGCAGAAGTAAGAATAACATTACTATATTTACCCATTATTTCTACATATAAATGATGTAAAGGTGCTTCATTTGGGCGTTTTGCCCATTGAAAATCAACCACCCTCTCCCAATCCGTGACAATTTTTACCCCTATTAAAGCATAACCGTTAATGAGATGTCGTAACTGCTCACTAAAAGTAAATGTATCCTTCCCACGAGGAGGAGGATTGCCGATGCAAATTCTAGCGGCTTGGGGATGCCATGAGATAGTTAACCATGCTTTTTGATGAAGACTGCGTAAACAAAGACTGATAGTATAGCGATCAATTTGATATACTTGCTCTAACCTAGAAGGAATATAATTATTGTTTAATGAATCACAAATAGCGACAAGGGTTGTATAATCAACAGGTTGCATAATAATTTAAAAGTTAAGGTTGAAAAAAATATCTAAGACACAGATGTATAAGTGTAAGGTATAATTTATTATTTATTATCCCGACATCATTTTAAATCATTAATTGTGCTGAAGATTATCACTACATCCTTAGAAAATATTTCACAAAACACAGAAAATATACATAATAATTATAGCATTGCATTAGGTAATTTTGATGGTATTCATAAAGGGCATCAACAAGTAATTAAACCAATTTTTAATTATAGTGAAACAGAAAAAATAATACCCTCTTTAGTAACATTTATTCCTCATCCTCAAGAATTTTTTAGAGGAAAAAAAAAACAACTTCTTACACCTATTCCTGAAAAATGTCATATTTTAGAAAAGTTAGGAGTTAAACAACTAATATTATTACCTTTTAATCAAGAATTGGCTTCTCTAAGTGCAGAAAAATTTGTAGAAGATATTTTAATCAAAAAAATTAAAGCTAGTTTTATTAGTATAGGAGAAGATTTTTGTTTCGGTTACCAAAGACAAGGAAATGCCAAATATTTGCAAACTTTAGGGAGTAAATATAATATTAAAGTTAGTATAACAAAAGAACAAAATTTGACTATTGAAGGAGAATCTATTAAGATTAGTAGTTCATATATTAGGCAAAATTTAAGAGATGGAAAGCCTGAATTAGCGAATCAAATGTTAGGGAGAGAATATCAGATTATCGGGGAAGTAATTGAAGGGCAAAAGTTAGGTAGAAAAATTGGTTTTCCTACAGCTAATTTAATGATTCCCGATGAAAAATTTATACCTAAAAATGGCGTTTATGCTGTTAAAGTTGATGTAGAAAATGATTCTTTATTATCTAATTTACAAGGTGTAATGAATATTGGTACACGTCCAACTATTGACGGAAATAATTTTTCTATTGAAGTTCATTTATTAGATTACCATGAAAATTTATACCATAAAAATCTTATCGTAAAATTAGTTAAATTTTTGCGCCCTGAAAACAAATTTTCTTCTTTAGATGAGCTAAAATATCAAATAGAATTAGACTGTAAACAAACTCGACTTATTCTGAAAAATTAGTTAAATATTAGACTTTAATTAAGGTTTGCACACAAAAAAAAAATCAGAAGATTATAGTAATCCTATTTGAGTCATAAGAAAATCATAAATTAATTTCCCTCCATTTAGGACGTTAGGTTGACAAAAATTTTTATAAATAATTTAGTAACCCTATAATACCCTGATAAAAAATATGCAGTTTTAGGAATTTTTATTCAATATTTTTTGTATTTATATTTTATACATAAAACTAACACTTGATACCTCATAATTTTTCAGCGAAACGTAATTAATTTAAAATTTCTTCTAATTGATGTTGTTGCCATAAAGATTTATATAAACCTTCTTGATAAAATAACTCTTGATGAGTACCTGATTGAACTATTTTACCAGCTTCCATGACTAAAATACGATCCGCATTTTGTACCGCCGATAGTTGATGAGTAATGAAAATAACTGTTTTTCCTTTTTCTTGTTTCAGGTTTTCCAGAATTTGAGTAGCTGTTTTATTATCAACACTGGAAAGCGCATCATCTAAAATGAGAATAGGTGCATCTGCAAATAACGCTCTAGCTAACGAACTACGTTGTCTTTGTCCACCAGAAAGAGATATACCTCGTTCTCCCACTAATGTATCATATTTTTGCGGAAAAGTCATAATTTCTGGATGAATTTGAGCTTGTTTCGCCGCATATTCAACTTCTATCATTTCTCCTACTCCATCGCTATAGGCAATATTCTTTTTAATGGTGGTGGAAAACAAAAAACTTTCCTGTGGCACATAGGCGATCGCCTTGCGCAAATCTGTTAAATTAATAGTAGTAATATCAATACCATCTAAGAATAATTGCCCTGATGAAATTTCTAATAAACGAGGAATAGCGTTAGCTAAAGTAGATTTTCCTGCACCAATTAAACCGACAATAGCTACGGTTTCACCACCATTAATAGTAAAATTGAGATTATTTAAAGCAATATCTTGGGTATTGGGATAGCTATAATTAAGGTTAACGGCGGTAATTTCTCCTTTAATTTTTTCTACGGGAAAAGAAACAGAAGAGGAATTATTTTGAATTTTAGGCTCAACTTGCGTAATTGCTTCAATACGATCTATACTAACTTCACCTCGTTGATAAGTAGTAATGGTAAAACCAAGTAAAGCAGTAGGAAAAACTAACCTTTCAACATAGATAATTAAGGCGATAAAATCCCCTACAGTAATAACATTTTTTTCAATTTCCTTAGTGCCAAACCACAGTAAAACTAATAAACTAATATTAGCAATACCGCCGATGATAGGAAACAATAAATTTCTGGTTTGTGCTAGACTTAAATTAGCTTTTAATAACCCTTTATTTTTATTAGCAAAAGCTCTTTTTTCATTCTCTTCTTGAGCGTAAATTTTAATTAAAGAAATACCGCTCATATCTTCTTGAATTAACTCACTAATATCAGATAACTTTTCTTGTACTTCTAGTTGATCTTCCCTTAATTTATCGCTAAATAACTGTACTGTAAACAACATTAAAGGATAAATTGCTAAAGCCATTAAACTTAATTTAACATTAATAAATAGCATCGCTGGTAAAGTTAAACCATAGGCAAAAATAATATTAATTAAACTAAGAATAGCAAAGCCAACTAAACGACGAATATTATCAACATCACTGGTGGCACGGTTAATTAAATCTCCTGAATTATTAACACTAAAATAAGAAGGCTCTAACTTTAATAATTGATCAAAAATTCTTTGTTTTAAATCTACTTCTACCTGTCGCCCAATGCCAAAAATTATGACACGAGAAAACATCCTAATAGCCCACATTATACAAGCTAAAATAAATAGAAGAATAACATATCCCATCAGAGTTTTATAAGCAAAATTTTCCTGTAAATCATCAAAAATATTGCGAATTAACCAAGGAATATAAACCCCAATAATATTGACAACAAATAAAGCAGATGTTCCCCAATATAACTTATCAAGATGAGGTTTTAAGTAAGAAATTAATTTTTTAAATCGAGAATTTATCATACTTTATTTTAATTGACAATTACGAATTAATATGCTCCATTATTTTCAGGAAAAATTACAACTCCAATGGTTTTAAGAATAATCCAAATATCCAAAAACCAATTATGATGATTAACATAATAAACATCGATAAGTACTCTTTGAGGATAAGGAATATCATTTCTTCCCGAAACTTGCCATAAGCCAGTAATACCAGGCTTAATTGTCAAAACTCGATCCATTTTATTGCCATACTTATGTAATTCATCAGGCACAAGAGGACGAGGGCCAATAACGCTCATATCACCCTTTAAAACATTTAAAAATTGGGGAAATTCATCTAAGCTGGTAATGCGTAAAAATTTACCAATCCAAGTAATACGAGGATCATTTTTGAGTTTAAAATTATCTTCAAATTCTTGACGTTTTTCGGGACATTTCGCCAACATATCTTCTAAAACTTGGTCTGCATTAACAATCATTGTCCTAAATTTCAAACACTTAAAATGTTTAAAGTTTTTCCCTACACGTTCTTGTTGATAAAAAATAGGGCCTGGAGAACTAATTGCTATTAATAGGGATAATATAACATATAATGGCGAAAAAAGTACTAACACAGAGGCAGAAAAAACAATATCAAAAGTACGTTTATAAAATTGTCTGGTGATTCTAATTTTTTGTTTGTTAGGCTGACGAGAAAAGCTAATTAAGCCTCGTCTTGCCAAACTTTCCATTACCTTTACAGATACAAGTTGGCTATTTGCAGTCATTTTTACTCCTTCACATCACACCATTTATAATTAACAGTCACTTTCTTGCTTTTTGCAAAATCATGATCTATTTAGTTAATCAACTTATTGTCTAGTATTATGACTAGAAATTTACACTTTTGAACTTTTATTTCTAAAAATTTTGATGATGACCAAAAATGAAATAAGTTTTAAATAGTATTTATCTACTTAAATTTATCTAATACAGGATAATTTTTCTGTTTAAATTTCTTGTTGATTTAAGATCCTGAGTGTTGTTATTCACCTTAGACTATTTATCAAAACAGAAAACACTCTTATTATCTCATAATCGGTTAAGTTTAATTACTTAATAATAAGAGGACTAAACAATTTTTTTGCAACTTGTTATTTTTGACTACAAATGCTTTAAAAACAATTTTGTCTTAACCTTTAAAAGTTGTCATCGCTATTGTTATTGTTATAATTTTCACTGTCCCGTTTTGAGCCTAATAAATCCAGTTTATCTACGTTTATCACTGGTTTTGAGCGTTTTTCACCACTATTGCGATCGCTCCAAGTATCAATTTTTAAAGAACCTTGAATGCCGATTAAAGTACCTTTTTTGGCATAATTAGCAGCAACTTCGGCAGTTTTACCCCAAATTTCTAATTCAAACCAGTCTGGCTTATCCTCTTTTTTATTCATTCGGTTAACAGCAAGAGTAAGACGACATTTTACCTTTCCTGAATCAAAATAACGAATTTCGGGATCTGTACCAGTGCGCCCTACTAAATGTACTATATTTAAAGTCATGATTTTATGTATGAATGTACTAATTTAAAATTATTCTATCACATCAGTTATAGATCTATCCCCATTATTGACAAGAAATAAGGGAACAAAACTAGCACTTTTTTCAGTCATAGGGTACAGTTTGCTACAGTAAAGAAAAACGAATTGCACACCATATTTAATCTTATCGTCAAATATCATGAATTTATTAAAAATCATCCATAAACCTTTTTTGACAACTTTATTATTAACAACATCTTTAATTACTGGTTTACCTCATTTAGTTTTTGCCCAAAGTAACCCCGGTTTAACTATTTTTAGTGGCGTGGATAATAAAGATATATTAAATTATCGTCTTGATTTTGGCGGTAAAGCTGGAGGATGGGATCGTTATCGTCTCAGAATACCGGGTAAAAAAATTAATCAAGGAGTAGCCAAGTTTTTCATCAGTTACCCTGAATATTTTAGCGGTAAATTTGACACAGAATCCATGGAAGTCCGAGTTAAAGATAAAAAATTACCCATTAGAGAAATCGTTTGGGATAAAGAAAGTCGTATTATTGAAATTGATTTACAAGATCCTTTACTCGAAAGTAACAAAGTTGAATTAGTTTTTTCTAACGTCAAAAATCCAGACCCAGGCGGTACTTTTTATTTTCAAGCACAAATTTTAACCCCCGGACAAATACCCTTAAGATTAAATGTCGGTACATGGATTTTAAGTATTAACTAATCACCATTAATGAAGGGTGAAAAACATTCACCCAAGCAAAAACTATTTTCTGAAAGTTGATTGTAAATGATTAACTAACCCATGTAATCCTAAACGATAACTTTCCGCTCCAAAACCGCTAATTTGACCAACGGCAATGTCAGCTATATAAGAATGATGTCGGAAATCTTCTCGGCGATAAATATTACTTAAATGAACTTCTACCACAGGAATAGCCACCCCAGATAAAGCATCTCGGATGGCCACACTTGTGTGAGTATAAGCACCAGCATTAATGAGAATTCCTTGATAATTATTTAATGATTGATGGATATAATCAACCAAGACACCCTCGTGATTAGATTGGAAGCAAGATAACTTCACATTTAATTTGACAGCTTCTTCCTCTAACATTGTGTTAATATCATCAAGAGTTAGATGTCCATAAATAGTCGGTTCTCTTTGACCTAAAAGATTAAGATTAGGTCCGTTTAATACTAATATACTAAAATTTGACAAGGGAAAAACTCTGTATTAAAATCAACAATAAATTTAGATTTAATATCGACCACGATCCCTTACAGGAATAGGTATTAACTCAGGTTCAGGTTCAGATTGTGGTCCTAGTAAAGCCTCAATTAATTTTTGAGTCCACTCTTTTAGTTTTTCAATCACTTTCTCTATTTGATCCATTAATAAAGAAGACTCCCATAAAACTTTTTATTATTTCTAAAACCATCATAACCTTTAGTTTTTCTAAATGCAACCGTTAATTTACTGATTAGTTAGATAATTTCAGCTTAAAACATAGAATTATTGCAAAAGAAAGGATACAATCAAAGATTATCTTTGCTAAAACCAATATTAGCATCATTCCATAAGTTTAATGAGTACAGAAACATATATAAATCATCCGAATTTTGGCCTTCTTTATCGTTTGTGTATTATAGAAAAAAATGAGGAATTATTTACAACATTATACGCTCAACGTCTTTTCTTTAAAGTCGTAATTAAACCACAACAAGTTGTTTTTGAGCCTTTAAGTCGCACCGAGGCAAGGCTATTAATAGAAAGCAAATTGCGCTATCTTAGGGGAAATGGTGAATGGGATATTTATAGACAAGTTAATGAACTTTATCAAAGTACGTTTCATTAACACTCCTCTATTGATCAAATCGTTCTGAAGTACGAGGTTTCAAATCTAAAAATTTTAATGAGCACTGATATTATCCATAAAATACAACAAATTAAAGAGACACTTCCAGCGTCTGTCAGTTTAATAGCGGTAACAAAAACTGTTTCTGTAGATGGCATGAGAGTTGCTTATGGTTGTGGTATTAGAGATTTTGCGGAGAATAAACTTCAAGAGGCTTTAAAGAAACAAGAAGAGTTAAAAGATTTAGCAGATATTTGTTGGCATTTTATCGGACATTTACAAACAAATAAAGCCAAAAAAGCAGTAGAATCTTTTGCTTGGATTCATTCAGTGGATAGTCTTAAACTAGCTCAAAAGTTAGATTTTTTCGCTCAACAGGCTTTAGAGAATAATATTATTACTGTTTCCCCTCAAGTATGCTTACAAGTAAAAATTCTGCCCGATGACAATAAATATGGATGGAGTGTTAAGGAATTATATCAAGATTTAGTCACCTTGCAACAACTTCGTTTTTTACATTTGCGAGGGTTAATGGCTATTTTACCTTTTGGTTTGAGTGATGATGACATTTTGTCTGGATTTCAAAAAGTAAGAGATTTACAAGTTTGTTTATCTGATAATAATTATTTTGGTGAAAATTTTAATCAATTATCTATGGGAATGTCGGGAGATTATTTGTTAGGGATTAAAGCTGGTGCAACAATGATTCGTTTAGGTACAATTATTTTTGGTAGTCGTAATCGTTAATTAATGTTTGCTATGTTTTTTCTTTAGATTCAATGTCTTGATAATTTTCTTTTTTAAGCAGAGAATAAAGATATAATTAATAATTAAATTTGAACTTTTTTAGGTATTTTATCTTCTTCAATATAATTGACTAATTATCATAATTAATGGTAAGTAAATTTATCGATAATGGTTATGATAATAAAATTTATAAATCTAAAATTATGGTATGATTAGGGGTTATATAATGAGCAAAAAAACCGCATCAATGAGGTAAATTGAACATGAGGAATGCTAGTCATGATCATTGGGAGCAAATTAAAGATGAGATCATTTTACTATGTATTCAATGGTATGTAACAGAGCGACTAAGTTATTCTCAATTAAAAATAATTATGCAACAAAGAGGCTTCAAAATTGATCCTCGCACAATAAACTTTTTAGTACAAGAATATTCAGCTAAAGCTCTCAAAAGATTTCGAGAAACAGAAAGAAAGAGTAGAAAAGGCTGGAGAATAGTGCAAATACCATTTAAGTTGCAAGGAAGAAAAAAATATTTATATCGGGCATTAGATGCTCAAGGAAATACTTTAGATTTTATCATTACTGGAGGAAGAAATAAAGAAAAAGCCAAATTTTTTTTTGAAACAACTATTTCTAAAAATCCTGAAATAACTGCTAGTAAAATCTTATCAAGAAGACAAAAAATAAGAGTTCAAAATAATAATTTTTTTACAGGTTTAGTTAGTATCATTTTATTATCTGTCATCGGAATGTTGGTATTTAATCAGTTAGCCAAACACGCAGAAAAAAATAATCAAACGCCTAAATTTAATAATAATACTTCGTATCTTCACATTAATTATTATTCTTTTACATGATAATATTATCATCAAATAAATGTTTTTAAAAAAGTATAACACCTCTGAGAATTTTGAGTTAAAACTATTATTTATTAGTCTTTTAATATTACCATTTCAAACATTTTTCGGTATTCTTATCTTATTATTTTTAACCTATAAAACATGGCGTAATAACTATAAAGTAATTATTAATAACTATCTTAGTTATAGTCTAATTGCCGTTACTATTTTGATGATGATTTCCTCTATTTTTGCTCATAATTCTGGTGAAGCATGGTTAGGAATGATTCATTTTTTTCCTTTTTTTATCATGTTTTTAGGTATTAGAACTATTATTACTAATTATAATCAACTATTTTTTATAATTTTACCGATTATTTTTAACTCAGTTATTATCGTATTTTTAGGAATTGGAGAAGTTAAATTAGGTTGGCAAACTCCTGATTTATTTTTTAAACTTTCAGGATGGAGATTGATGGCTTATGGTATTCCAGAAGGTAGAATGTCATCAGTTTTTCCCCATGCTAATCCCTTGACATTATATTTAACTACTGCCTTAATTTTTACCGTAGCTTTGTTAATTTATAGACACCATAAAACGAAGTTTAATAAAATAGATTTAGGGTTAATTTTTACTATTATTATAAACTTAACGGGATTAATTTTAACCAGTTCTCGTAATGGTTGGATTATTACTTTTATTAGTTTTATTGGTTTTGCTATTTATGTAAGATGGTATCTAATTTTACAACTTTTAACTTTAGGAGGAGTAATAATTAGTTGGGCTTCTTTTGGTAACTTACCCGCACAAAATTTATTTAGAAAAATTGTACCTTCTTTTATTTGGCTAAGATTATCAGATCAAATGTACCCTGATCGTCCATTGCCAACCTTAAGAACAACTCAGTGGCATTTTTGTTTAGATTTGATTACACAACGCCCTTTTTTTGGTTGGGGATTAAGGAATTTTAGCATTTTATACGAAGAAAAAACAGCAACTTATTTAGGGCATCCTCACAACTTATTTTTAATGATTAGTGCCGAAACTGGTTTAATTAATTTATTGTTGATGATGTTTATTATTGGTAAAATTTTATGGCAAGGAATTATGACATTAATTAGTTTTAAATCTAGTCAAGATCAAGGTATTATTTTATTTAGTTATCTCATGGTTTTTCTAAGTTTTATTGTCTTTAATTTATTCGACGTTAGCATTTTTGATTTAAGATTAAATATTTTAGGATGGATTATTTTAGCAGCTATTTCAGGAGTTAGAGAAAAAGATGTTATTTAACTAGACATTTTACTTTCTCTATCCTTTAATTTATGGAGTTATAACTTACCATAGAAAAGCCTAAATTTTTTTTAACTATGGCGTAAATATGCCTCAATAAAGTTATTTAATTCCCCATCTAAAACATCATTAACTGCCGTTGTTTCTACATTTGTGCGTAAATCTTTCACCAGTTGATAAGGATGAAAAACATAGTTTCTAATTTGGTTTCCCCAAGCTGCTTCAACAATATCTCCTCGAATTTCAGCGATTTCTTTGGCTTTTTGTTCTTCTAAGACTATTAATAGTTTACCTTTTAGTATAGCTAAGGCTTTCTCTTTATTTTGTAATTGAGATCTCTCTTGAGTACATCTTACAGCAATGCCCGTCGGAAGATGAACAATTCTCACGGCGGTTTCTACTTTATTGACATTTTGCCCTCCTTTTCCTCCAGCGCGAGTAGTGGAAATATCCAAATCTTTGTCAGGAATCTCTAACTTAATCGCTTCTTCCCCTAAACTTGGCATTATATCAACCCCTGCAAAGCTAGTTTGTCTTTTACCATTGGCATTGAAAGGAGAAATTCTGACTAATCGATGAGTGCCTTTTTCGCCTTTCAAATAACCATAAGCGTATTTACCTTCAACCTCTAAAGTTACTGATTTAATTCCAGCCTCATCTCCGGGAGAAATTTCTGCTATGGTGACATGATAATTCTGTTTTTCTGCCCAACGAGTGTACATTCTCAATAGCATTTGTGTCCAATCTTGAGCATCTGTACCACCAGCACCAGCATTAATAGTTAGAATAGCACCTTTTTGATCATAAGTACCATTGAGTAACTTTTGTAATTCCCATTTATCTAAATCACGAGTTAAATCAAGAATATTTTTTTGCGCTTCGTTAAATAATTCTTCGTCTGCTTCTAATTCTAACAATTCAATAATTGCTTTGGTATCCTCTTTGTTACTTTCCCAGCGATAAAATTGCTCTAAATTAGACTTAACATCGTTTAAATGTTGTAAAGTTTGTTGCGCTTTATCTCCCATATCCCAAAATTCTGGTTGCGAAGCCACTTGTTCTAAATCGGCGATTTGTGCCTTAAGATTAGGTAAGTCAAAGATATTCCTGAGTTTTACTCAGGCGATAAGTGATTATGCTAATATCTCTCTTTAAATCTGATAATTCCATTCTTACTATACTAATTTTGTCTCTACTTTTATAATTATATCTAATGAGTAATGAATAATCAGTAATTATTAACTATCAACTATTAACGATTAATGAATATTGAGATTAATAAAAGAATTAATTGGGATATTATCGCTCAAAATTATCAAGAAAAAAATAGTTATAAATTAGCTGAAAAAAAAGCAAATTACTACTATAAAAAATCTTCGGATAATGTACCTATTTTACCAGAAAATCTAATTTTAAGAGATTATCAAAAACAAGCCATAATTAACTGGTTTAAAAATAAAGGTAGAGGCATTTTAAAAATGGCCACAGGAAGCGGAAAAACCATCACTGCTTTGGGAATTACTACAGAATTATATCAACAAATAAATTTGGAAGTTTTATTAGTAATTTGTCCATTTCGTCATCTGGTTTTACAGTGGGCAGAAGAAATGATAAAATTTAATTTACAACCTATTTTAGCCTTTGAAAATATCAATAATTGGCAAAGTGAGCTTTCTTTACAATTATATAATATTCATAATCATCAACAAAAATTTATCTCTATTATTACTACTAATTCCACCTTTATTAGTGATGGTTTTCAATCTCAAATACCATTTTTTCCTGAAAAAACTTTAATCATTGGTGACGAGGCACATAATTTAGGTGCACCCCGTTTATTATCCTCTTTACCTGCTACTATTGGTTTAAGGTTAGCCTTATCCGCAACTCCAGAAAGACATTTTGATGAAGAAGGTACAGATTTTTTAATTAATTATTTTGGCAAAGTTTTACAACCAGAATTTACCTTAGCTAATGCCATCAAAAAACAAGCCTTAGTTAAATATAATTATCATCCTATTTTAGTAGAATTAACAGATATTGAAGCCTTATATTATGCTAAATTAACCAAAAAAATTGGTTGGAGTTTATCACAAAATAACAACCTTGAAGATAATCATAATCTTAGATCATTATTGATTCGTAGATCTCGTTTAATTGCCACCGCTAATAATAAATTAATCGCCTTAAAAGAATTAATGTCAGAGAGATTAGATATGAAAGCTACTTTATTTTACTGCGGCGATGGCTATACCAACAAAAATGAGCGACAGTTACAAGCAGTAACCAGAATTTTAGGCAAAGAATTAAATTATCGAGTTAATACCTATACCGCAGAAACTCCTTTAGAAGAAAGACAAAAAATAAAACAGCAATTAGTATCAGGAGAATTACAAGGTATTGTTGCTATTCGTTGCTTAGATGAAGGGATTGATATTCCGATGATTGAAAATGCGGTAATTTTAGCTAGTAGTAGTAATCCCCGACAATTTATTCAACGGCGAGGAAGAATTTTGCGCCCCCATGAAGGTAAAAAAGAAGCTACTTTATTTGATATGATTGTGATACCTCCAGTTTTAGAACGAGAAGTATGGGAAATTGAACGTAATTTAATTAAAAAAGAATTAAAAAGATTTATTGAATTTGCCAGTTTAGCCAATAACGCCGAAGAAGCCAAAAAAACTCTTAACACTCTACAACAATTAACAGTTAATTTTTTATAAAAACACAAACAAAATAAGTATTCATTATTAACTATTTATTATTAACTATTCATTCTTTATTATCTATGGCTAACTTTTTAATCTATCTAATTATTTTTATTTGGGGTGCGGCTATCGGTAGTTTTCTCAACGTGGTAATATATAGGATACCAGAGAAAATATCTTTAATAAATCCCCCTTCTCGATGTCCAAAATGTTTACATCCCCTTGGTAAAACAGAAAATATCCCCGTTTTTGGTTGGTTATGGTTACAAGGTAAATGTCGTTGGTGTCATACTCCTATTTCTCCTCGTTATCCTCTGATTGAAGCAACAACAGGATTATTATTTGTATCCGTATTTCATCAATTTGGTTTTACATGGTTAAGCGTTGGTTATGTTATCTTTCTCAGTTGGTTAGTTGCTTTAGGGATGATTGATTTTGATACCATGACTTTACCAAATTCTCTTACACAGTCAGGGTTAGTTGTGGGTTTACTGTGGCAATTTTGGTTAGGTTTTACCGTTGGAGGTATTCAAGGCGCATTGCAATATCTTTTTATCAGTATTTTAAGTGCGGTTATTGGTATTTGGTTGTTTGACATTATTCGTATTATCGGTAGCGTAGTTTTTGGAAAAGTTGCCATGGGAGGAGGAGATCCTAAATTAGCTGCTATGATAGGATCATGGCTAGGGTGGCAAGGTATCTTAATGACAGGTTTTTTGGCTTGTCTTTATGGTAGTATTATCGGTATTAGTGCCATAACTTTTAAACTACTCAAAAAAGGGCAAGAAATTCCATTTGGGCCTTTTTTAGTGTTAGGATCAATTTCAACAATATTTTTTGGTGATGTCTTACTATCTAACTATCTTGAATATATGGGACTTTGAAATAAATTGTACCCAAAAAAAAGAAGTTTGTTTTATGGGAATGTCTGCCAAATAAATATAATCTGAGGAAAAAGTATCCAGTTTTTAGTTTTAAATAATGAATTTAGAGACTATTTAATATTCTTCCTAATTCTCTTAATATTCTTCCTAATTCTCTTAATATTCTTCCTAATTCTCCATTTCCTTTCTATCTCCTGTTAAGAGGGTGAAACCAATTAACTTCTAAAGTATTCTTAACTCCTCTTTCCTCTGTTATTCAATTAGCAACTGTTGACATATTGCTTTACCAATTTCCAGAGAAGCCGTAGCGGCAGGAGATGGTGCATTACATACATGAAGGGCGTTTTCTGTGGGTATAATTAAAAAATCCTCTACCATCTTACCATCACTTTTTAGCGCTTGCGCTCTAACTCCTGCAGGAGAAGTTATAATGTCATCGGCTTTTATTTCTGGTATCAATGTTTGCAAACTACTCACAAAAGCATTTTTGCTAAAAGAGCGGATAATTTCTTCTATCCCTTCAGCATAATACTTGCTGATTAATTTCCATAATCCTTCATAAGTGACAATTTCAGTAAATTCTTTCCAGTCAAAATCTGTCTTTTTGTAGCCTTCTCGTTTTAAACTTAATACAGCATTTGGCCCTGCGTGAATATTTCCATCAATTAAACGAGTAAAATGTACACCTAAAAAAGGGAAATCTGGATTGGGTACAGGATAGATTAAATGTTTTACTAAATGACGTTTTTCGGGCTTTAATTCGTAATATTCTCCTCGAAAAGGGATAATTTTCATTTTGGGATTAACTCCCGCCATTTGAGCTATTTTATCGCTATATAAACCACCACAATTAATCAAAAATTTGGTTTTTATTTCTCTGTCATTGCTGATTAAAATTTGTTGTTTTTTATCTGATTTAATGTCAATTATTTTAGTATTAAGTTGAATCTCTCCACCATTTTTAGTAAAAATTTCTGCATATTTTTGAGCCACTTGTTTATAGTCAACAATTCCCGCCGTTGGCACTTTTATTGCTGCCAAACAACTTAAATAAGGCTCAATTTCTTGGGCTTCTTCTTTAGATATTTTACTAACTTTTATGCCGTTTTCTAATCCTCTTTGATAAAGGTTTTCTAGTAAAGGTAATTCTTTTTCTTTACAAGCCACAATTAACTTTCCACAAACATCATGATTGATATTATATTCTTGACAAAATTTGACTAATTCTTCATTGCCTTTTGTCGTTAATTTTGCTTTATAACTATCGGGTTTATAATAAATTCCTGAGTGAATAACTCCACTATTATGTCCTGTTTGATGCGCTGCACATTTACTTTCTTTTTCGATTAAAATTATTTTTCTCTGGGGATACTTTTTTTGTAAGGCGATCGCAGTTGATAAACCTACAATACCACCGCCAATAATGGCAAAATCATAAATCATATAGTAATTTTTAAATCAATGATAAATAATAAAAGTTGAAAAAATTAATTTGTCAATCTTAACTATACCTAGAAGCTAAAAACTGATGGCTGAAAACTGAAAACTAAAACCTAATAATTACTCATTTTTAAAGGAGAGATTAATTGAGAGGCTTTACCAACTCCTTGCCATAATAATTCTGGATAATCTTCTAGCTGATTATTAGTAGAAATTTCTTCTAATTGAGTTAGAATATCAGCAATTATTTTTCTGCCTTTACTACCATAAGCAACTCCAGAAATAAGAGAAGGAATTAAATTTAAAGATTTTAATTTTGCTACAGTATATTCATTTGTGCCTCCTGCTAATTGGATAAATCCTTTAACATTTGTAGTAATCATTTTTTGAGCATATTTTATGGTTAAATGAGTTGTACCAGTGCCAATATCACCGCTCATAGGGCGGCCATCGGTTTGCCAAATTAAAGGAATATTAACGGGTTTTATATAATTAAAAATTTGAGTTAAATATTCCGTTACATTTTCAGTAAAAGGGCAACTAATAGCTATTAATTTAAGTTTGAATAAATTTGGTTTTATAGTTTTCCAAACTTTGATAAATTCTTGAAAATGTCCTTCTTGAGTGTGAATTTCTATAGCATTTATTGGCAAAATATCTAACCATTGTAAAACCTCTTTTATACTGATAAATGTTGATTTAGTATCAATAATATTAATAGGGCAAATGGGCAAACATCTTCCACAACCATAACATAATTCGTCTATTATTCCTTGATGATGATTATTAAATTTTATCGCTTCTGCGGGGCAAATTTTTTCACAAGGGCGATGACAATCAGACGGACATAAATTAGAATTAAAATAGGCTTTGCGAAAATGTGGATCTTCTCCGTCATTTATACTTATCATCAGTAATGGATGATGGTGGAAATTATAACCAAAAGTAATAGCTTGTTGACGATAATTTTGGGCGATATTAATACCTTCACAGGCGCTATGAATAACCGCTTTATCCGCTGCTACATCAAGACAATCTGCACCAGCTAGGGTATAAACTAAGGCAAGATTACGAATAGAGGGTAAATGTTGGTAACTTGCACCGCAAATCAACTTAAACCAACTACCCTGTTGTAAAGATTCTAAAGGAGACAAAATAAATAATTGATAATTGATAATTGATAATTGATAATTGATAATTGATAATTGATAATTGATAACTCCTATCTCCTAATCAATTATTTACTTCCGCCATTTCAATAACACGATTATCATAATCTTTAACAAGGAAGTTGAGGGGATTTTCAGTGCGAATTTTATATCTTAAACGACGAGATTGTACTCTTAATAATAAAGTATCTAAACATTGACGATCAAAACAAACATGACGCTGACAATCTTTATAACCTAAATTTGCACCGCCAATAATATGTAACTGGGTATTTTTCTTTAATTGATACCAAAGTCCATCATTGGGCTTAATCATTGTATCATTAAAACCTGAACCCATATAAATCGGATCAAAAGAAGTTGCTCCAAGACTTTGTTCATAGTTATAGTAATAATGTAGGGGAATATCTGCTATGGGTAAATCTAATAAACCCTCATAAAAATCTTTAGCAATACTCATATCCGATACCATCACAGTATAAACTTTTGGTGCACTGGTTAAAAACATCCACATCGCACCACCATAAGCCACTAATAACATTACCATGATTCCCTGAGTGGAAAACAAACTATCTGTTATTTCGGGAAGAAATGCACCAAAATAAAAATTAACTATAGTTAAACTGCCATTTATAATCATATCAGTCTAAGATATTAAACCTTTTTATCTATTATGAAATATTGATCGCCTTTTAAGCAATAGAGATATTATTACTGATTATGACTATAAATAACGATATTTTTCCTGAATTAAATCATGAAATAATCAAACCTTTATTAGAAACTGAGGATATTTTACTGTGGAAATCATGGCAAAAATATCCTAATCAAGCTAGATATTTAATTCTACTTTTTTATCGTTATCTTTATTTAACACAAACTTCATCTTACTATTCAAATAGGATAGAAAATCAAGAATTTTACCTTGAGAAATTATGGTTTTTTATTTTCGATAATTTACTCATTTATGACATAGGGGAAGAAGAAATATTATCCCAAGTAATTATCAATCTCATTCAAGAATTTTTTACTGAAGAAAATATTATCTTTCCTAACACTAATAATTGTCATTTTGATTTTCAATTAAGATATTTACCTTTAAAATATTATCTTGAAAAATCCCTAGAAAAATTAACACCTATCGAAAGAATAATTTTAGTAACTAAAGATAAATTTATCTGGGAAGATGATAAAATATTACAATATTTACAACAACAAAAAGAGAAGATTACTTTACCAGAAATAAAAGCCTTTTATACCAAAGCACATTCTCAATTATTAAACAATTTACCCACTGATATTGTCAGTATTTACCTATAAAATAATCAATAATATTCTTAAAGTTATCTGATTAATTAATCAAAATTTTAAAAAAGTTTAACTAAAACATGAAACAAGATAAAATACAACCATTAGGATCAGTTATTCAAGGATCATTAAGAGAAGGATTAGAAGTAAGATTATATCCTGATATATCTGTAGAAGATATGAGAGTAGGGAAATTTTTAGTAGTACAAGGTACTAGATCGAGATTCTTTTGTTTACTAACGGATGTGTCTTTAGGCGCTTCTAATCCTCGTATTTTTACTCATCCTCCTGATTATGATGATAGTTTTTGGATTGATATACTAGCAGGAAGTGATACTTATGGCACAATTGAAATTGCACCAATGTTGATGTTGTCCTTGACAAATAAAGAAGAATATGGTAGTAAAATCGATACAGAGCTACAATTATTACCAGTGAAAACTATTCCTAGTCATTTTAGCCCAGTTTATGAGTCAACAGAGGAGGATTTTCGCTCAGTTTTTGGGGGAGAAAATGATCCATATAAATGTAATTTTGCCATTGGACAACCTTTAGATATGGATGTGCCAGTATGTATGGATTTAGCTCGTTTTGTAGAGCGTAGTAACGGTATATTTGGCAAATCAGGCACGGGAAAATCATTTTTAACAAGGTTATTGATTTCGGGTATTATTCGCAAAGAAGCTGCGGTAAATCTTATGTTTGATATGCACTCAGAGTATGGTTGGGCAGCAGTAAGTGAAGGTAAAAAGTTTAGTATGGTGAAAGGGTTAAAGCAACTTTTTCCCAAAAGGGTAGAAATCTATACCCTCGATGCCGAATCGACTAATCGCCGAGGAGTGACGAGCGCTCACGAATTATATTTAAGCTATGATCAAATTCAAATTGAAGATTTACGGTTAATTGGTAGAGAATTAAACTTATCTGAAGCTAGTCTGGATAATGCTAATATTTTAGCCTCAGAATACGGTAAACATTGGATTTCTCGTCTTTTAGAAATGACTAACGAGGATATACAAATATTTTGTAATGAAAAACAAGGGCATCAAGGCTCAATTATGGCATTACAACGGAAGTTAAAACGTCTTGAAGATTTAAAATATTTAAAACCTACTTGTAATCATAATTACATTCACGAAATTCTTAATTTACTTGATGGCGGTAAACACATTGTAATTGAATTTGGCTCACAAGGTAATATGTTATCTTATATGCTTGTTACTAATATGATTACCCGTCGTATTCATACTGCTTATGTCAAAAAAGCTGAGAAATTTTTACAAACACAACAATTACTTGATCGCCCTCGTCCATTAGTGATTACTATAGAAGAAGCTCATCGTTTTCTTGATTCTAAAATTGTCCATCAAACTATTTTTGGTACAATAGCAAGGGAAATGCGTAAATATTTCGTCACGTTACTAATTGTAGATCAACGTCCTTCAGGGATAGATAATGAGGTAATGTCTCAAGTTGGCACAAGAATTACTTGTTTACTTAATGATGAAAAAGATATTGATGCTATTTTTACTGGTGTTTCTGGTGCAAGTGGTTTAAGATCTGTTTTAGCCAAACTCGATTCTAAACAACAAGCCTTAGTTTTAGGGCACGCTGTCCCTATGCCTGTAGTTGTGCGTACTCGGGCCTATGATGAAAATTTTTACAAGGAAATTGAAGATACTGATTGGCGAGAAAAAAGTGATCAAGAGGTCGCTGATCAGGCTAAGATAGTCAGAACTGAGATTTTCTAAATATTACTTCAAGTTATAAAAAAAATATTTTGGTTAGGCAATACCAATAAGTAAATTTATTGTCAATTTTTAATTATCCCCAACCCCTTATAATTGAGAGTGAATCTAAATAGAAGTAAGGTTGATAAATGATACAACAGGGTGAATTAGTTACTCTCGATATTGAAGATGTAAGTAGCGAAGGCAATGGCATTGGTAAAATTAATCAACAAGTAGTTTTTGTGCCTAATACTGTCACGGGCGATCGCATTACTACTCGTATTATAAGAGTCAAAAAAAAACACGCAGAAGGAAAATTAGAGGAAATACAGGAAGATTCAAAATATCGTATTCGCCCTCGTTGTATAGTTGCCGATAAATGCGGAGGTTGTCAGTGGCAACATATTGATTATGAATATCAACTCAAAGTTAAAGAAACTCAGGTAAAAGAGACGTTAACTCGTATTGGTGGTTTTAAAGATTTTAGGGTAGAAACAATTTTTAGTGATGAAGATTTAGGGTATCGCAACAAAGTTAATTACCCTTTAGGAGTGGCAGAAAACGGTAATATTAAAGCAGGATATTATCAACTAGGTAGTCATCAAATAGTTAATATTAATCAGTGTCCCATACAAGATGATCGTTTAAACCCTTTGTTAAAAGAAATTAAACAAGATTTACAAACACTGCAAATACCTATTTATAACGAAGAAACTCGAAAAGGCGCATTGCGTCATTTATGTTTTCGTATCGGCAAAAATACTGGGGAAATTTTATTAACTCTGGTGAGTGCGCAAGTTAGTAACGCTGCCATAGAAAAACAAGCCCAAAAATGGTTACAGCATTATCCTAATTTAGTGGGAGTTTGTTTAAATCATAACCCCAAATCCACAAACGTCATTTTTGGTAAAGAAACGGATTTATTAGCAGGAAGACTTTATCTTAACGAGATTTTTGCGGGTTTAACCTTTCACTTGCGCCCTGAAACTTTCTTTCAAGTTAATACTAACGTAGCGGAAGCCTTATTTAAGCAAGTTTTAAGTCAATTAGATTTACAAGGGAATGAAATAGTAATCGATCTTTATTGTGGCATAGGCACATTTACACTACCCATTGCCAAAAAAGCAAAACAAGTAATTGGTATAGAGTCTCATAATTTATCCATCGAACAAGCTAACCGTAACGCGAAAGTCAATGATATTGAAAATGTTAAGTTTATTTTAGGGCAAACAGAGGTAATTTTACCAGAAATGGATGAAAAACCAGATATTATCATTCTTGATCCTCCCCGTAAAGGTTGTCAACCAGAAGTTATTGAAACTTTACTAACCTTAAAACCCCAAAAAATTGTCTATATTAGTTGTCATCCAGCTACCCTAGCAAGGGATTTAAAAATGTTGTGCGAAAACGGTAATTATAAATTAACTTTTGTGCAACCTGCCGACTTTTTTCCTCAAACTCCCCATGTGGAAACTGCTGCTATTCTTTGCCGTAATTAGGAGATAAGAGTTAGGAGTTAGGATGGGCTTAATAAATATAATATATAAAGCCCGTGAAATTGATTTAAACTTTGTCTATTAAGTATTTTGATTCTGATGACACGCCCTAGTTTAAGCTAAAATTTTGGGTACTCGAAAAAAATCTTCTTCCCTTTCTGGGGCAGAATTTAACAAACTTTCTCGCTCATTAAAAGTTACTTGTTGATCTTTGCGTGTAATATTACTAATATCAATGGCTCTAGTAGTAGGTAAGACATTTTCTGTATCCAATTCGCTCAATTGTTCAAAATAATCAAAAATAGCATTTAATTGAGTACCAAATTCTTCTTCTTGTGCTGAGGTAATTTCTAAACGGGCTAAATTAGCAACTTTTTTAACTTCTTCTCTCGTAATACTCATTTTTTGATAATAATAAATTTAATTTTGAAATATGCTTAACTATCAACGGTGAACTATCAATTAAAAAAATACATCCATTTCCGATCTTCCACTGGTTTTAAGCCAATTTTGAGCCTCTAAATAACTATTAGGAGAAATTCTGATGGCTTGTTTCCAATATTCTGCTGCTTTATCAAATAATCTTTCTGCTTCATCTTCTTCGATGGCTTGTTTACATTTTTCTCCTTGATGATGATAAATTACGGCAATATTATTTAAAACTGATGGTTTACGAGGATTTAGCTCTAAAGATTGATGATAATAGTCTAAGGCTTCTTCTAACTTACCGTTACTAGCATGAATTAAACCTATATTATATAAGATTTCACTGCGATCGTTAGAATCTTCTTCTAATTTAAGGGCTTCATAATAATTATCTAAGGCTTCGGCATATTCTCCCTCTGCTTGAGCTGACATTCCATCACGATAATAAACAAAAGCCTCTTTAGATTTTGCATCAATGGGTAAGACTTTAAGAATAATATCCGCCATGACAGTAAAAGTTTTATCAATAAAATTATCGTTTCTTTGAGATCTTGACATATATAAAAAATTAAAAATGTAGAATTAAAAACTGATTATTACTTATTACTTATTACTTATTACCTAAGATTTAGGAACACGAATCACAACTTGGTCAATTAAACCATAATTTTTAGCTTCTTCGGCTGACATAAAGAAATCTCTTTCGGTATCTTCTTCTATTTTTTCTAAAGTTTGCCCTGTATGAGAAGCCATGTAAGTATTAAGTTGTTTTTTGAGATACAAAATTTCTCTAGCTTGAATTTCAATATCTGTAGCTTGTCCTTGAGCGCCTCCTAAAGGTTGATGAATCATAATTCTTGAGTTAGGTAAGCTCATTCTTTTTCCCTTTGCACCAGCACTTAATAAAAAAGCTCCCATACTAGCGGCTAACCCCACACATATAGTACAGACATCAGGTTTTATTTGATTCATGGTATCAAAAATGCCCAACCCAGCAGACACTGAACCTCCGGGGGAATTAATATAAAGATAAATATCTTTGTCGGGATCTTCTGCTTCTAATAGCAATAATTGTGCTACCAAAGAATTTGCCAATTCATCTGTAACTTGTTGTCCTAAAAAAACAATTCTTTCTCTAAGTAAGCGAGAGTATATGTCAAAAGCCCGTTCGCCACGACCAGAAGTTTCAATAACAGTTGGTACCATTGTGTTAATTTCAATTATCTTTACTATTCTTGATAATTCTGATTGTACCTAATATGGGAACGATTTTTGAGAAATTAATCTATCTGGAATTTATCTTGCAATTCTTCGACTTCTTTTCTAGCCCATTGATCAGCGTCTAAAATATCTTCTAAATTAGGTTTAGTGGTATTTTTGCCATGAAAGCGATCGCACACTGATTCAATTAAACGAGGAATATCAAGGAAAGTAATTTTTTCTTGTAAAAATAAAGCCACAGCTTGTTCATTTGCCGCATTTAAGACCGCAGGAAGACAACCTCCAGCTTTTCCTGCTGCATAGGCTAACTGCATACAAGGGTATTTTTGATGATCTGGTTCACGAAAAGTTAAGTTACCAACTTTCACTAAATCAAGGGTTTCCCAATTAGTCGCAATACGATCTGGATATGATAAAGCATAAAGTAACGGTAATCGCATATCTGCCCATCCTAATTGAGCTAAGACAGAGGTATCTTGTAATTCAATGAGAGAATGAATAATACTTTGAGGATGAATCACAATCTCAATATTTTCATAATCTACTCCGAATAAATAATGTGCTTCAATAACCTCTAAACCTTTATTCATCAAAGTAGCAGAATCAATAGTGATCTTTTGTCCCATAGACCAGTTAGGATGTTTTAAAGCATCTTTTACCGTTACGGTGGCTAATTTTTCCACGGGTAAATCACGAAATGAGCCTCCTGAAGCTGTTAAAATAATTTTCCGCAATGCTTTTTCAGGAATACCTTGCAGACATTGGAAAATTGCAGAGTGTTCAGAATCAGCAGGAAGTAATTTCACACCATATTCTTTAATTAAAGGTAACACAACAGGTGCGGCGGCAATCAATGTTTCTTTATTCGCTAAAGCAATATCTTTTCTAGCTTTAATAGCGGCAATGGTGGGTAATAATCCTGCACATCCCACAATACCCGTAACAACACTTTGAGCATCTCCGTAACTAGCTACTTCGCAAATAGCGTCTTTTCCTGCTAATAAAATCGGTTGTTTCTCAACATTAGCGATGGCATCTTTTAATGGAGATAATTTTGCTTCATTTTCAATAGCGACAATTTGAGGTTGAAATTCTCGGATTTGTTCAGCTAGTAAGTTAATATTGCTTCCTGCGGCTAATCCCACTATTTGAAATTTATCAGGATGTTCTCTTACTATATCTAAAGTTTGAGTACCAATAGAACCAGTAGAACCTAGTATGGAAATTAATTTCATAATTTAATACGTCATTTTGGCTATGAATATCTTATCAGGGAATAGGAGGCAGTAATTAATTTTTGGTGGTGTAAAGGTTAAAGGGCAAAGGGCAAAGGGCAAAGGGCAAGGGGCAAGGGGCAAGGGGCAAAGGGCAAAGGGCAAAGGGCAAAGGGCAAGGGGCAAAGGGCAAAGGGCAAGGGGCAAAGGGCAAGGGGCAAGGGCAAGGGGCAAGGGGATTAAACTTGCTCTCATGGCATATTCAAGCCATACATAGAACTGAGGTGATTTCAGTTATAATTTAATACTCTGTTTATTTTTATAAGATTGTAGTGTTGCACCTGCTACTTTTAAACTATAGGCACTAGCTCTATTATCTATATATAAAGGTTTTCCTGTGGTTAAATGTTCTAAAACTATTTCGGTATCTTGAACAAATAATCCTCTACGAGTGCCAACTTCTATCTCTATTTCTTCTTCTGCTGTGATAATTTTTCCTTTTTCTCCTTCAAATACAATTTTACCTTTATCTCCATAGACTTCTAAGGTGCGATCGCTATTTTTAAATTGATTACCTTTACCATAAGTTATTGTTACCATCATCTCATTTTTAAATAGTATCTGTGCTTGACACCAACAAGCGGAAAAATAACCTACTTCCGAAGCATCCCAAAAACGAGCATTACAGTTAACTAAATCCACTTCCCCAAATAAATCGGTAAAACGATTAATACGAGAAACCGCAGCCATTAAAGGAAAACCATAATAATCATAATGATAAGTCCAATGAGGTGTAACTTTTTCCTTCGCTAAAATAGTACTATAACGAGCTAAAAAAGGATTCCCAATAGCTGGTAAATGTTGTTTTAATGCTTGATGTACACCCCCTAAAATTTCGATATGCTCTACATGAAGCAACTTTTGTTTCTCTTGTGCTAATTGAATTAAATCTTCTGCTTCTAAAGGATTAAGAGTTAAAGGATATTCAACAATAACGTGTTTATTAGCTAATAATGCTCCTCTTACTATTGAACCATGATCTCGATTAACATTACAAATACAAACTAAATCAATACTTGAATCATTGACTAACTCTTGCCAAGTGCTAAAAGACTTAATTTGATAATTATCGCAAAAACTTTGAGTATTTTCTGCACTATTACCCACCACTGCAATTAAATCACTCAATGATGAATTTTGAAACGCCTCTGCCCTTCTTTTTGCTGCGTATCCCGTGCCTATTAATCCTACTGTGATCATGTTTCTTTCTAAATAGTCTTTTTTAATTTCATTTTTATGACTTTCTAAATTAAATCATAGTTACTAATTTTATAGACATTGATTCTAACTAGCTTTATAAGATTTTACTCCGTTAACTATACGCACCCCATTGACTGGTAGGGCAAAGGGCAAAAGAATTAAAATTAACTTAAGCTATACTAAAACTAATTTTTGACTTTTACTTATTAAGTATTTTTGATCTTATAACATCTCAGATAAACCTATATTTGATTAACTAAGTTAATTAATCATAAGTAATTTTAATAACAAAAATCAAGAGTTTTCCTCTTAATATATGGCAAATATAAAAGTTAAAGTCTTTATAAAAAAATAGTTATAACAAATATAAATGTTTTTAATAACTAGATTCAAGTCATTCTTATAATATTTTAAAAACTTATAATATTGACGAAAAACAATTTCATTTCTAATGTGTAGAGAATAATTGCCGTTTATACTTTACTATTTTTACTATACTTGCTTAAATGATAAGCATAATTTTTTGTACATTAATTAAAGGACACCAAACATGGCAACTTATAACGTAACTCTAGTAACCGAAGGCGGCGAACAAACTATCGAAGTACCCGATGACGAGTATATTCTTGACGTTGCTGAAGAACAAGGTCTTGACTTACCCTACTCCTGTCGTGCTGGTGCTTGTTCTACTTGTGCTGGAAAAATCATTTCTGGTACTGTAGATCAGTCTGATCAATCTTTCTTAGATGATGATCAAATTGAAGCTGGATATGTATTAACTTGTGTAGCTTATCCTACTTCTGATTGTAAAATCGAAACCCACAAAGAAGAAGAGTTATATTAATTAGCTTTTTTTTCTCTAATCTTAGAAAGTAGTTAAACTAAAATTGCGGTTGGACGAATCGTACACAGTCTGTGGAGGGTAGCGGTTACGGGGGAATCGTGGAGTAATCTGTAATACCTAGTACCGTCCGATGAAGCAGAAAAACCTTATCGTGAGGTAAGAGGCTGTGCATCTATACCTTAGGTCAGTGTGAGAGCGTCACGGATTTAATATCAGGTTAAGAAAATGTATCCGTTACATACTTAACCTTGATAATCTTCTTAAATTAACGCCCCAGATGTGTTCGGAGAGGAAGCCATTTCTTCTAGTCTTTCTTGTTGATCCTGCCCAATACAAGCCTGTATTACATCATCTATCTTGCCTTCTAATATCGCTGTTAAATCAAAGTTTTTCCCTAATCTGTGATCGGTGGCTCGATTATCTTTGTAATTATAAGTGCGAATTTTCTCAGATCTTGATCCTGTCCCTACTTGCGATCGCCGCATAGAAGTAACTTCATCTTGTTGCTCTTTAAGTTTAATTTCATAAAGTTTCGCTCGTAAAATCTGCATTGCCCGTTCACGGTTTTTGAGTTGCGATCGCTCTTCAGTACAAAAAACCCGAATACCAGTAGGTTTATGAATTAAATCCACCGCCGTTTCTACCTTGTTAACATTTTGCCCTCCAGCACCGCCAGATCGAGCCGTAGTTAACTCAATTTCTTTAGGATCAATATGCACCTCAACTTCATCAACCTCTGGCATAATCGCCACCGTAGCAGTGGAAGTGTGAACTCTACCTCCTGCTTCCGTTAAAGGTACACGTTGCACTCGATGGACTCCCGCTTCAAATTTGAGTTTACTATAAACACTCTCTCCAGTAATTTCGAGAATTGCCTCTTTAAACCCTCCCATCTCCGCAGGAGACTCACTTAAAAGTTTGACATTCCAGTTAAGAGTTTCCGCATAACGAGAGTACATTCGCACTAAATCTCCTGCCCAAATACTAGCTTCATCCCCTCCAGTACCTGCTCGTATTTCTAACATAATGTTTTTGTCATCATTAGGATCACGAGGCAATAATAAAAATTTGAGTCTTCTTTCTAAATAATCAATGTGAGCATCTAATTCCGCTATTTCCATTCCAGCTAATTCCTTCATTTCAGGATCTGCGTTAGACTCTTTATAGATTTCTTTTGCACCTTTTAAATCTTCTTGGGCTTTTTGCCATTCTTGATAAGTCATAACCGTTTCCTCTAAAGAAGAACGCATTTTGGCAATTTTTTGTAACTCATTGGGATTCGTGGCAATATCTGGATCTCCTAAACGTCGAGTTAATTCCGTAAAAGTTGTTTCTACAGAAGCTAATTTTTCTAATAAATACGACTCTGCCATGATAAATTTAAAATAATAAATACGATTAACAAACCATTGAATTTAACTATAATCTTTCACTTTGATAACAATATATTTTGAGTAACTCTCAAATAAGATTTGAAAAATAAGTCTCAGATATTAGTTAAACTTCACTATTATAGCAATATTTAGCAGGTAATCGTAAACTAAAGAATATCAAAAAAAAGCTATTGTTAATTATTAATTGTTCACCGTTAATTATTCTCTATGTATAATAATTTTTTTTATCTATTAAGAGCAACTCATGATGGTAAATATTTAGCTGCAAATATTGAAGATTTAGACTTAGGTAATCAGACTTTTTTATTAGTTTTCAAAGAAGATTATGACGCTTTAGGTTATCTGAATCATCACACTCCAGAATATAGTCATAAATTTACAGTAGAATCTGTATCTTCTCCTCAACTAAAATCCTTATTACCTAGATGGGGATTTTCAGGAATTGCCATAGTGGAAGATATACTTCTCCCTAAAATTAAATTTTCTACCATAGATTAATTAGTGATTAATTTAACTTAGATTTGACTAATTCTTGGATTTTTTTACCATCAGTTTTACCTTTTAATTCTTTCATAGCAACTCCCATAACTTTACCTAAATCTTTCGCTGTATTTGCACCTAATTTAGTAATAATATTAGTAATAATTTCTTCTAATTCACTATCAGAAACTTGAGCAGGAAGATAGGTTTCAATAATGTCTAATTCCGTTTTTTCTTTATCGGCTAAATCTTGTCTTCCACCTTGAATATATTGTTCAATAGAATCTCGTCTTTGCTTGGCTTGTTGCACTAAAATTTCTATTTCATCTTCTGGAGTTAAATTGTCTTTACCTTTGCCTCGTAACTCTATTTCTTTTTCTAATAAGAATTTTTTTATACTTCTTACGGTTTCTAAGCGAATTTTATCTTTAGCTTTCATCGCTAATTTTATATCTTCATTAATTTGTTCTTTTAAACTCATATTTTTATATTTTAATCTAGGTTATTAACATAGCTAATTATAACATAAAATCAAGTAAGTAAAAAAAGGTTATTACTATAAATATTTATCAAGTATTTTATATAAGTTTTTATTAAATATTTTCTTTGTTATATAGTCAGTAACTCCATAAATTTTTAGAATTAAGTTATCTTTGAAAATATATTCATTGACGACTAAAATAATGGGAATAAAATTAAATTTATCACTATTACGGATGATTTTACACAACTGATTCGCTTCATTTTCATTAATTTCTTTATCTAAGATAATTAAATCTATTGATGAATTAAAAACAAAATCTAATGCTTTTATTAAAGTATCGGCAACCAGTAAATTATATTTATTTAAACTTAATAAACTTTCTGTTTTAAAAGCCCAATTTTTATCTTTAGTTATAAAAAGAATATTAAAAATTTTTGAGGATAAATATTGATTAATAGGAGTAGAAAAAGCAGGAGTTATCACTTTAACTAATCCTTTTTCAATAGTGGGATAAATAATTTTACCAATAGTCGCTAAGTTTTCATGTAAATAACGAGATAATTGTAAAAAAGTAGTTTTCCCATCTATGGCTTCCCATAAGACTTTTTCTTTATTAAGATTAAAAAGCAATTTTAATTCAAGATAATTAGTAATAACAGGATATTCTTCTGGATATTTGATATAAGAATTTAATTCTTGCCACTGTTTATTATAATCAATGATTTTAGGTAAAAAAGAATCTAGTTTAAAACGAATAATTAAAGGTTGTAAATTAAAATTTTCTTGCCAAGTAAAATAACCTTTTGTTAAACTAATTATCTTAAATAAATTTTCTTCTATAATCAATTTCAAAATAGTTTTTTCTTGATTTATACTGATAATATTTTCTTGACTTAAAAGTAAAATTGCTTCGTATTCTGAGATACTTAAAAAGTTTGTTAATTTTTCTTTAATTATGTTGATCTCGTCTTTTAAATGATAATAAATTAAATATTCTTGAAGACGTTGTAAATTAAAAGATTCTTCATCACTTATAAAAATAATATCACCACTATTAAAAAAGATAAAATACCATAATTTTGTTAAAGAAAAAATAGATTCTGTTTCAATAAAAAGGACACCAGATTTTTGTTGTTTACTGATAAAAGATAAAAGAGAATTAACATCAATTTCTTGTAAATTTCCATACATATAATATAAGACTCAGTTATAGTAACTTGAGTTTTTTATAAAATTTTGAACACATTTTCATAAGTTAAAAGATCAAGAATTTAAAATAAAATAACCTCAATATAATTAATGTAATATTTAAAGATGATCCTAAATTTAAACAGGAAAATAAAAATAAACCATCTTCAAAATATTTATTTAATAGGTTTATGATTCTATTTTGTTCATAGGAATAAAATTTTCCCAAGGTAATAAAATAGGACGTTGAGTAAATAATAATTGTCCTCGATGAGTTTTCTTATCAATAGCAACTCCAATGGGAGGTTTCGCTAATTTAACATGAAAATGACAGTAAGTAGAATAAATCTCTTTGGCTGATTTTAGTATATTTGGATCTACAAGATCTTGAACTTTTTTTGTTGTTTTAGTTTGAGTACCATTTTTAAGATTGATATTCATCTTTTTTCCTCCCCATAGATTGACAATTTACTTTTACTGACTAACTATTATATTAATCAAATATCAATTATCCTTGAAAAGAAAAATTTTAGTCATTAATTCTCAAGAATGGTTAATGAAATTAAGTTAAAAAAGGAAAAATAATCCTCAATAAACAGCAGAGACAATTAATTGTACTCCCATCATGGGTAATCCGTATTTAAGGAAAGTCTTAAAGGAAATTTCTCTCCCGTGTTGTTCTGCAATACCTGCTGCTACAATATTAGATGATGCACCCACTAAAGTGCCGTTACCGCTCTATGAAACTTACTCAAACTTGATCAATGAGTCAAGTTCCCACTCTTCATGGGATGGACGTTCACTTCCTGCTTCA
>JAACUG010000031.1 GCA_009993045.1 Cyanobacteria bacterium CG_2015-22_32_23 | reverse complement strand
GACGAGATTTTCCTGAGTTAGCTAGTAAGTATTTCTACAGTAAACCTTATTTTTGGACAGGTGCTTATTTTGTGGCAAGTTGTGGTGATGTCACTGTAAGTCAGCTAAAAAAATATGTTGAGAATCAAAAAACTCCTCTGATTGCTGCTCAACAACATCATAACAAAGAAGAAAAAGCCCTTTTAAATCTTCGTTTGGAAAGTGAAAAGTTGGTTGAATTGTTAGGAGTGTAAATGCCTAGAAATTCCGAACCTCGTCCAAAACATGGATGGATTTATATGATTAATCCATATCGTGTTTCTTTAAGATGTCGAAATAACCATATTAATTTTTATGATTTAGGGCAACCAGGGGAAGTAAGTTGTAAAACGGCAAATTGTAATGAAACTATAAATTCTAGTAGAGTTTTTCGAGGTATTCACCTTTATATTATGTGGACAAGTGATGAGTCTTTGCAGGAATTGAGTAGTTATGCGGTTTTTACGGCGATTCCCTTAACGTCAGAAAAAGATACTCCCAAGGCTTATGAATTTCTACCCACTACCTATGCCATTAAAAATAGTTCTCAAAATGGTTTAACTTATAAATCCTATGCTTTAATTCACCAAATAACTACTTTCGTTTAAGTAATGTTGACAAACATACTCGTACCAATGAAAAAGAAGTAAAATTATGCAATTATACTGATATTTATTACCAAAAATTTATAACAGAAAATATTAATTTTATGGTTGCTACTGCAACGGAAGAATAAATCAAAACTTTTACTTTAGAAAAAGGAGATGTATTAATAACAAAAGATTCAGAAACACCAGATGATATAGCTGTTCCTGCCTATGTTTCACAATCTTTAACTAATGTTATTTGTGGGTATCATTTAGCACATATAAAACCAGTTTCTATTCAGAGTAAATATTTATTTTATGCTTTTATATCAACACAAATAGCTAGTCAATTTCATATCTCTGCAACGGGAATAACTCGTTATGGAATTGGTAAAAGTGATATTGGTAATTCTTTATTTTTAATTCCACCTATTGAAGAACAAGAAAAAATAGTAGAATATTTAGAGCAAAAAACAGCAGAAATAAAAGAATTAAAGGAGAAAACCTTACAACAGATAGAGAAACTAAAAGAGTTCAAACAAATCTTAATCGCCGAAGCCGTGACAGGTAAAATTAAAGTCTAAAATTAAAACTATAAATAATAATAAAGCACCAATAATCTAGCCATGAATATTGACACTTTAAAAGATAAAATCAGATATTTAACCAATGAAGAAGAAAAAAAAACCGATGTTTTAATACCCTTAGCTATGGGGGAAAATATTTTACAAAACCTTCCCTTAGAAATAGAGGAAGAAAATGATCATAAAACTCAACTAATAGCTAATTTAAAACAAAGCCTCCTCCATGCTAGAGAGGGCAAAACTTACCCCTTAGAACAACTTTGCAACGATAACTAAAAAAGATGATATTATTAGATATGTATCATGTACCAGTAACATTAATTAATGATAGAATCTTTTGTTTGTAAAGAAACCGAGAAAATTTGGCAAGGGAAACATTCCCGCAAATTACCCACAGAAATACAAGCAAGAGCATTAAGAAAACTGCGCCAACTGGATGCCTCCTTAACCCTCAATGATCTTAAAATACCTCCAAGTAATCATCTTGAGCAACTATCAGGAGATAGACTAGGACAATATAGCATACGCATTAACCAACCGTGGCGATTATGTTTTCATTGGGAAAATGGTACAGCGTTTGATGTAGAAATAATCGATTATCACTAATAATTATGACCACAGAATTAATAAAAAATCCCCATGCAGGAGACATCCTTAAACACGAATTTTTAGACGAATTAAACATCAGTCAAAATGCCCTCGCCCGTGCCATTAACGTGCCTCCTAATCGCATTCACGCCATAGTAAAAGGAGAAAGAAGCATAACCGCCGATACTGATTTACGCTTATGTCGTTTTTTTAGACTTTCCGAAGGTTACTTTTTAAGGCTACAAAATAGTTATCAAATTATGGAAGCAAAACGCAAATTAGGAGAACAATTAACCTTAATTACTCCCTTAACTATTAACTAACAAAAGATGATAAATACCTTAACAAAACAAAATCAAATACTAGATAAAAATAAAGTATTAGAAGTAATAAAAGCACAAGAAAATCTGTTTAATAAATATCACATAAAAACCCTAGCTTTATTTGGTTCAACAGCTAGAAATGAAGCCACAGAAAATAGCGATTTAGATTTTTTAGTGGACTTTAATAAATCTCCCACCCTGAGTATGTATATGAACTTAAAATTTTACCTAGAAGAATTATTTAATAAACCCGTTGATTTAGTAACTATTAAATCTATTAAACCTATAATTAAAGAATCAATTTTAGCAGAAGCAGTCTATGTCCAGAACCCTTAAACTATACCTTGAAGATATTAATAATTCTATCAATAAAATTAATAAATATATCAAAAATCTAAATCAAATAGAATTTTTAGAAAATGACTTAATTTATGATGCCGTAATCCGTAACCTGCAAATTATAGGGGAAGCCACTAAAAATATTCCTGACACCATTAGGATAAAATATCCCCATATTGATTGGCGAAGCATTATCGCATTAAGAAATATTATTGTCCATACTTACTTTAGTATTGATGATGATATTTTATGGAATACCATCAAAACTGATTTAATTATCTTACAAGAATGTATTAAAACTATTCAAGAAACAGAAAATTTAGACATAAAATAGAAATAAGATGATAAATACCTTAACACAACAAAATCAAATACTAGATAAAAATAAAGTATTAAAGGTAATAAAAGCACAAGAAAATCTGTTTAATAAATATCACATAAAAACCCTAGCTTTATTCGGCTCAACCGCTAGAAATGAAGCCACCGAAAATAGCGATTTAGATTTTTTAGTAGAGTTTAACACAAGCCCTACATTTGATAATTATATGGACTTAAAATTTTATTTAGAAGAATTATTTAACAAACCCATTGACTTAGTTATAAAACAAGATTTAAAACCCATAATTAGAGAAGAAGTAATGAAGGAGGCTGTTTATGTCTCGTAGTCTTACCCTTTATTTAACAGATATTATCACCAGCATTAATAAGATAGAAAAATATACATCCCACATTCCGCACGTCATCATGTAGTTCGTAAAAAACAATACTTGAATTATATCTAACTTTTATTCAGACTAAAAATTATAATTTTTTTGACAGCACAAATAAAGGTTTTTTTGACCTTATTTTTTATTTTGCCTATTCTTTTTTCTTGTTTATTTCTTGTCTAATAACTATAATATTTTTGACATTTTTTACTAA